>PCBV01000034.1 GCA_002731905.1 Methanobacteriota archaeon | reverse complement strand
TTCTCTCTCTGACGAGAGCGCTGCGGAGAAACGTTGCGATTTCGAGACATAATACCCCAAAGACCGGGGTGTCATAAGGTGGTAGTCTACTTTCTGCGGAGGATTGCGATGAGGCCTATTGAAATTAAAGCAGGAATCAGAGATACTGAAGGTAGCATACTGTCTTCACTGACATCCTCACACTCGGCGGTTTGATTCACGTCTCCGGGGCTGGTGGCTTCCTCCTTACCACAGTCCACATCTGTACACACCCAATCCCCATTATTGCAGATGCACTGATTGAAACCGTCATCTGCCAATTTCGTTTGACCGTGTTGGCACATTAGGTATCGCACTTCTTCATTAAAGAACAAGTAGATTCCTTCATTGGACCCTACTACGATGTACCTACTATCTGCTGAGATGGCGACCGAATAAGTGTTAAATTGCGTACTGTAACTGAAATCATTGTAATATCTCTCCCGAACTATGGTCCCCTGATTGACAACAATTACACAATTCGCCGGGTATTCGTACTCATCTATATTTTCCAGCATCAAATCGAATTCATCTTCCATCTCGAAAGGAGCATCCAAATCCACAGACCACCCGTCATCATTCTGGTCATACGCTTTATCTCCAGTGTGTTCATAATATGAGAAAAGGTCTCGGAAATGACCGTTACTGTAAATGGTCATTGAAAGAACAAGAATTATAGTGAACACAACGAATATCTGGTGCTTGTTAATATCTCGCATATCAGCTCTTGTTCTGACTCATCTCACCTGCTTTAAACGGCTTCGCGCACCTTGACCGCCAGTCCCTGCTGACCCAATGCAATCTCGACAGGCGCCACTTTTAGTTTCCCTACTGCGACCAACTCATCACTTTCAGTAACAATCAGGCACTCGTCTTGGCAGTGCAGTTCTTGGTCACATTCGAGGACAAATTTGCAGAAGGCGTTGCGCCCCTGCCGATTGAACTCAGCCGAGTCCGCGTGAACCACCACGCGGTGCTGCGGCGCTGCACAGGTGGCATGGATTACACATGCACCAGCCGCCCGGAGTGTGAAAAGTCCGTGGCGCGCACTCAGCGACAAGCGATGCTCACCATCAACAATGACATTGCGTAATCGTCCGGTATTGCGGCTGGTAACAAGTTCCACATCCCCCTTCAGCAGCGCGTCGGCCGCAGCGCTACCGAACTGGTAGCTGGCGATTGCATGCACACGCTCAGGCGTCCAGCTGCGCTGCCGCACATTGCCGGGCGGCCTCAGTGGTGCAGTGTCTGCGAGCTCCTGGTCAATCGCTCCGAAGAATGGGTGATCGTAACACTCGCTACTGGTCTTTGCGTGGTGAAGTCTGTCCTGAACGAAGCGTCGGAGTGGCTCGCGCGCGGAGGTCGGTTGCTGGGGCCGGAATGCGGGTTCCCATTTTTCGAGCCATTCGCCCTCCGCTTCCAGTGCTACGAGCGCGTCAGCCACCTCAGGCCGGCCGGCAGCTCGCGCAACAACCAGTTCCCACAGCTGTCCGCCGCGGACTGCTTCGCGCACCTGTCGCAGCTCAGCAAAACTGACGAGCAGGTTGTGTCGTGCGAGCTGGCGCTCGCGCTTGTCATCGGGGAGCGCCTGTAGCTCGGCGGCGGTAGTCGCAGAGCAGACTGCGCAGCCGCATGGCAGTTCCTGCATCTCCGCCAGCCGCCGCGTGCCCCAACTGAACATCATGCGCCCATCAGCGGCGAACTTGGCGTAGCTGGCGCTGTCAAACAGGTCACAACCGAGTAGCGTTGCCAGCGCAAATAGTGACGGGTGTCCGCAGCCGAACAGGTGCACCGGTCGCGACGGTACCAGCGCACGCTTCGCCGCCAGAATAAGTCCCGCCAGTTCGCCATAGCGATATTGCTCCATCAGCGGGACGACACCTCCAATCGGGTGCACGTCTGATTCGGTGCCAGATACCAATGAGGCAGCTCGTTCGCGCAGCTCCGGATGGATGCCGCCTTGCACTGTCGCTGCGAGCAGCATTTCACCCTTCAGCGGAACGGCCGCCTCGATACGCGCCTGGGTCTCAGCCAGCTCTGACTCCGCCCGTCCCGCGTCAAACTCAGGCTCGGTGAAGACGTCCAGTACGGTACCGATATCGCTGCCGATATCGCGCTGAAACTCGACAATCGCCTGCGGTTCGATTTCGACATCGCCGTAGACGTGAGACTGGAAAGTGCCGCTGTCCGTCATTAGTGGACCCTCCCATTCGACCAGTGTATGGACGCCTTCAGCCAGCGCCCGCTCTCGCAGCTCCTCGTGGCGCGAGATAATGTAGGAATTGGTGATGAGGCCAGACGCCCCACAGTCACGAATCTCTGCCGTTGAGAGCGTCATCCTGCGTGGGTTGACCACCGGCAGCAGCGTAGGCGTTTCGAGCACTCCGT
This sequence comes from Methanobacteriota archaeon, assembly GCA_002731905.1. Classification (GTDB taxonomy): domain Archaea; phylum Thermoplasmatota; class Poseidoniia; order MGIII; family CG-Epi1; genus UBA8886. The sequence goes on along the minus strand of PCBV01000034.1, from coordinate 21,343 downwards.
GCCGGGTCGCAAGGCGCCCAATACGTGCCAATCCGTCGCGCGTTTTTACCTCGAACACGCATCACCACGAGCGGCAATCCTTAAAGCGCTCCCTTCGTGGACGGGCTCGCGTGGGCCGGTAGATCAGTCTGGAAGATCGCCTCCTTGGCATGGAGGAGGGCGCGAGTTCAAATCTCGCCCGGTCCACCATATCTGGTAACCTATGGAGATTACTCCGGAAATCCAGTCTACACTTGCCAAGGGAATTGCCCTTCTCGCAATCATGCTTTTTTCAGGTTCATTGGCTCGTTATTTTTTTATCAGGGTGAATTATACTAGAAAGATTAACCATTTTGCGCTCTTCTTCCTTCCAGTTTTCATCGATAAACAATTTAGTACTGAGACCTTTACGGATATCGTATATTTGGCAATAAGTGCAGCGGTAACGGTAGTATCATTGCTTACGTTCTATGAACCCATTAGAAAATTGATTCCGCCATATCAATTGATGTTCGAAGGCTTTGACAGACCTGAGGACAGACCCCACACCTTGGCTTGGATATGGACCCAAATCGTGGCTGGCTTTGCAGTCATGTTACCCATGGTCTGGCTCTTTGGCCAGTGGGGCCTGGAGTCACTGGTTCTCATCCCCATACTGATCAATGTGGTGGGCGATGGCCTTGCCGAACCCGTAGGCATCAGGTTCGGTAAGCACGAATACAAGACCAGAGCGCTATTCACCGAAAAAGAATACGTGAGGACCCTGGAAGGGAGCGCCTGCGTGTTGATTACGGGGTTAATCGTCGTGGCAATGCATTATGAATATTTCACTACGACACAGTTCGTGCTTTCCATGCTCCTAGTCCCGTTGCTCATGACTTTGACCGAAGCGTATTCGCCACACACTTGGGACACGCCTTTCCTGATGTTCACAGGATATGTTTCACTTCTATTGATAATGCAGTTCTAACAGTGTGAAAAATGGCGCGGGGGGGGGGATTTGAACCCCCGTGGGACGAGCCCATTGGATTAGCAATCCAACGCAATGGCCAGACTATGCGACCCCCGCACGGCGTTCGCGACGCTGCACCGGTTAAAGAGGCTACGGCGACGGGAGCGACTAAAACCGGCCGCTGCTGCGGGCATGATGGAGTTAGGGCTGGTAACCTCCAATGCGGGGAAGGTGCACGAGCTGGCGGCAGTGCTCGAGCCACTGGGGCACGAGGTCACTCAACGTGAGTTGGGGTATCCTGAGGTGCAGGCACCGACACTCGAGGCAGTAGTCGAGTTCGGTCTGGAGTGGCTAGCGCAGCACCATCCCGACGAAGCGTTGCTCATCGACGATGCTGGACTTTTCGTCGACGCACTGGGCGGCTTCCCCGGCGTTTACAGCCGCCACGCCTGGGATACTATCGGTCCGGCCGGCGTACTGGCGCTGCTCGGTAACGGGGAAGAGCGCAGCGCCGAATTCCGCTGCGTGCTTGGCCTGTTGCTACCAGATGGTGTGCACCAATTGTTCCACGGCAGCTGCCGTGGTAGCATCACCCGCGTGCCGCGCGGCGACGGGGGTTTCGGCTACGATCCAATCTTCATTCCGAAAGGCGACGAGCGGACTTTCGCCGAGTTGCCACTAGCGGAGAAAAACGGAGTTAGTCATCGCGGCAGGGCACTGGCAGAACTGGTTGAGTATCTAGGCACCAGCGGCTAATCTGGCTGGTAGCTGCAGCGCGTATCATTTTCCTCGGCAATAACGACCTCGACCAGCCCCGTCAGCGTCGGCTTCAGTCGTTCGAAAACCCAGCGCGCTAGCATCTCGGTTGTCGGCACTTCCAGCCCCGCGATGTCGTTGAGATAGTTGTGATCAATCAGGCTACCGACGTGCTTTTCGTAAGCTGAATCAACGTCGTAGTAGTCCGCGACCCACTGCTTCTTGTTATCGGCGTCACCTTCGATGGCGAGCGTGACGGTGAAACGATGCCCATGCAGCCGGTAGCAGGGATGCTCCTTGGGAAGCAACGGCAGTCGCCGCGCCGCCTCGGCGGTATAGTCGCGCTCTATGCGGAACACGCCCCGGCAGCCGCGCAGGGATAAGAGCGCTGGCGCCCGTGGCTGATTTATAACGGGAGGATTGCGCCACCGTGAAGCACGTCCTCGTCGCCGTCGCGTGGCCATACGCCAATGGGCCNCTGCATCTGGGCCACATGGCGGGCTGCTACCTGCCGGCCGATATCTTTGCCCGTTACCANCGGCTCAAGGGAAANCAGGTGCTGATGGTAAGCGGCAGCGACATGCACGGCACCCCCATCATGGTCACTGCGCAGCAAGAAGGGGCTGAGCCAGAGGAGGTGGCGCTGCGCTACCACGAAATGAACTCCCNCTCCATTGAGCAAATGGGGATTTCCTTTGACCTNTTCACCCACACGCATACGCCCGAGCACCAAGCAGTGGCGCAGGAAATCATTGAGCGGCTCGACGACGCAGGCTACATNGAACCGCGCACNACTACTGCACCGTACGACCCAAAGGCNGAGCAGTTCCTGCCCGACCGCTATGTTGAGGGCACCTGTCCCCACTGCAGCTCGACTGGCGCACGCGGTGACCAGTGCGACAGCTGTGGCAAGACGCTCGATGCGGATGAACTAATTGATCCGCACCCGAAGCTGAACCCTGAAGTTGCCCTGGAGTTCCGCGAGACCGAGCATCTCTTCTTCCGACTCTCCGCCTTCCGTGAAAAGCTGCTCGAGTGGCTTGCTGAGGGTAAGGAGCACTGGAAGTCGAACGTGCTCAATTTCACCCGTAACTGGCTCGAGGAGGGGCTGGTCGACCGCGCTNTAACGCGCGACCTGGAGTGGGGCATCCCCGTCCCGCGCGAGGGTTACGAGGACAAGCGCATCTACGTCTGGTTCGAGGCGGTGATGGGTTACTTCTCGGCATCACGCCACTGGGCACAGCTGCAAGGCGACGACGAGGCGTGGCGCAAATGGTGGGATGACCCCGAGGCGGAGCACCGCTACTTCATGGCCAAGGACAACATCCCCTTCCACACCATCATCTGGCCTGCGATGTTGCTCGGCTGCGGGCTGCAATTNCCGCACGATGTGCCGGCCAACGAGTATTTGNTGCTGGACTCGGCGCAGTTCTCCAAATCGCGTCGCCACGCGGTCTGGATTCCCGACTACATGGAGCGCTACGACCCGGAGGCGCTGCGCTACTATCTNGCNGCAGTCATGCCCGAGCAGAAGGATACAAGCTTCACTTGGGAAGACTANGTCACACGAGTCAATACCGAGCTCATTGGAAATTTNGGGAATTTNTTTCACCGCGTGATATCCTTTGCACAGAAGAATTTCCCCGACGGGCTCCACGCTGATGAGTGCGACTTGCCTGAGCTGCGCGACCGCGTTGCAGAGGCTCACGCGAAGATGGACACGGCGCTCGCCGCATGCAAGTTCAAGCGCGGCTTGGCTGCGATGCTGCAACTATCGCAGGCGACTAACGCGGCGCTCAACGAAGTAGCGCCGTGGAAGNTCCTGAANCAGGACCGCAGTGCGTGCGAGACGCAGCTNGTNGGCTTCNTGAATATTTGCCGTTCTCTCTCAATAATGATGTCGCCATACATGCCTCGTACAGGAGAGACTGCATGGCAGTATCTCGGCCTGTCCGGCACCCCGCAGGAGGCGGGCTGGGAGGCAGNNCTGGACGGCGAGAATGACTTTACCCTACAGCGACCCGAGCCGCTGTTTGCAAAATTGGACCTGCAGAAGGTCCTGGAGAAAGAAATGCCCCCAAACGAGCTCCACGAGCTAAAGCCAGAAATCAGCTTCGATGACTTCAAGAAGCTGGACATCCGCGTCGGNACCGTGACCGGCGTTGAGAAGCACCCGGACGCAGACAAGCTGTGGCTGNTGGACGTCGATTTCGGTGGCCCCACNCGCCGTCTCGTGACCGGTCTGCGTGGNATATACGCGGCTGACGAGCTGCAGGGNCGGCAGATTGCCGTGCTCGTCAACCTCGAGCGCGCCAAGTTCCGNGGNGTTGAGTCGGAAGGGATGCTGCTAGCTGCNGAAAGCGGCAANNTNGTGAGNCTNCTCCANCCNGATCAGAAGGTAGAAAACGGCAGCAGAATTCACTNACGATAGATATTTAAATAANTCNTGCTGGNAAAGNGATCTNGCAGCTACAGCCAAATCCCTTAAGCCGCCCCTCTTCCCGACGTGCGGGGCCCGTAGCCTAGTTGGAAGGGCACCGGCCTTCTAAGCCGGAGATCCCGGGTTCGAATCCCGGCGGGCCCGCCACTCTATTGCTGAAAGAACTTTGCGGAATCAACATTGCCGCCAGTGAGGATGATGCCAACTCGCTGTGCGTCGCTCTGGAAGCTGGGTGATAGCGCTGCAGCGAGGCCTACAGCGCCGCTCGGCTCGATTAGTAACTCTAGCTGTTCCCATAGCAATCGCATTGCCTGTCGAACGGCATCGTCATCGACGGTAATAATGGCTGCAAGGTGATCTCGCAGGATAGGCCAGGTGAGCTTGCCCAGGCTGGCGAGCAGGCCATCGCAGATGGTATCGGGTGCGAGCTGCGGTACCAGTTCTCCGCTGGCGAGCGACTGTGCCGCATCATCGGCACCTGCCGGTTCGGCACCGTAGAGTACGACTTCGGGCGCAGTGCCCCGGGTGGCAATGCAGGTGCCTGAGAGCAGCCCGCCACCGCCAATCGGCGTGATAATGGCGTCCAGCTTTGCCTGCGCTAGCAGCTCCAGCGCGGCGGTCCCCTGCCCGGCAATGACGCGTGCATCATCATAGGAATGTACCAGCACAGCGCCGCTCTCGCGCTGTAGCTCCGCCAGCGTCGCCTCACGCGCTTTCAGCGTCGGCTCGCACAGCGTAATTGCGGCGCCGTAGCCCTCGACTGCATTCAGCTTGATTGGAGCTACATTATCAGGCATCACGACGTGGGCCGCGATACCCCGCATCTGCGCCGCGAGTGCCAGCGCCTGCGCGTGGTTGCCGCTGCTGTGTGTACAGACCCCACGCCCAGCTTCCTCATCGGAAAGTGATGCGACCGCATTCCACGCGCCACGGAACTTGAATGCCCCCACCTTCTGCAGATTTTCGCACTTGAAGATTAGCTGGCGGCCTGCGAGGTCGTCAATCGCTTCGGAAGTCATCACTGGTGTGTGATGAGCTACCCCTTCCAGTCGCACCGCAGCTTCACGGACCTTCTCGAGCGTAAGCATCGTGTGGGGCAGTCCGCTAAGGGATTATATTTGACCCTCTGAATGGAGCCAAGATGGTTGACAGCCCACTCCGCACCGATCTGTTCGCTGGCTCGCGCGCGCTCGTGACTGGCGGTGGCACCGGGATGGGGCTGGCGTTCGCCACTGCTTTTGCAGCGCACGGTGCACAGGTGGCGATTGCATCGCGTAATGCTGAGCATCTAGAGGCTGGCGCCGCTACCATTGCTACTGCTACGGGTGTTGAAGCGCTAACGCAGGTTGTGAATGTCCGCGACACCGAGAGCGTAGCAGCACTCGCCGCAACAATCGAAGCGGAGTGGGACGGGCTCGACGTGCTCGTTAACAACGCCGCCGGAAATTTCTTCGCGCCCGTGGCCGAGATGAGCGAGAACGCTTGGCGAGCAGTCGTGGATATTGTGCTCGACGGCACCTTCCGCGTCTCAAAGGCCTGCCATCCATTGCTACGTAAAGGCAATAATTCGAGCGTAGTGAACATCGTTGCTAACTATGCCTGGAGCTCTGCGCCTTACGTAGCGCATTCCGGGGCAGCCAAAGCGGGAGTACTGAACCTGACCCGTTCGCTGGCGCTTGAGTGGGCTTCCCACGACATCCGTGTCAATGCGCTCTGTCCCGGCGTCGTGCCCACGGAAGGCGCCAAAGCGAATCTGTTTCCGGCGCCCGAGATGGAGCAGATGATTGTTGACACAATTCCTAGAGGGCGACTCGCCACCGCCGACGAAATGGCGCTACAGGTACTCTGGCTCGCCTCGAGCGATTACACAACCGGCGAATGTCTTGTCTCCGACGGAGGGCAGTGGCTGGCGGGTAATCCGTTCTATACGTTTGGGCGTCAGTTCGTTGACTAGCTGCCCGAGAAGCGATAATCACCAGCGAAACCAGCGTCAGGCATTGCCATCATAGTCTTCGCCCCAGCCGAGATAGCGACCGCGCGCGAAATCGTTTCTGGGAAGACGCGTTCGAAGAAGTAGCGACCGGTGATCAGCTTGTATTCGTAAAATTCCTCATCGTCGCACTTGGCGAAGGCAACCTTCAGCATCTGCAGCCACATGTAGCCCAGTGCCACTAGCCCGAACTGCCGGAGGTAGTCGGTCGCTCCAGCGCCGATTTCGTGTGGGTTGCCAAGTCCTTTCTGCGCTAGGAACATGCTGGTCTTCTGCAGCCCGCGCAGACCCTTAGCGAATGGCTCCACGAATTCCTTCAGGTTAGTGTCGTCGCGATTTAGCTCGATGAACTCGAGTGCGGGATGGAAGAAGCGTCGTAGCAGCCGTCCCATGTCGCGCGGTAGTTTGCGCCCCGCCAGGTCTAGTGCCTGGATGCCATTGGTGCCTTCCCAGATTGGTGCAATCCGCAGGTCGCGTACCAGTTGTTCCATGCCATGTTCCCGGATGTAACCGTGGCCACCGTAGACCTGAAGCATGTCGTTCGCGATTTCGCAGCTCAGGTCGGTGCAGAGCGCCTTGACAATCGGCGTCAACAGCTCGACCAGCTCGCCGTTTGCCTCTCGCGTTGCTCCGCCAATCTGGCTGCGATCAATCGAGATTCCAGTCCAGACCGCCAGGCAACGCATTCCCTCAATGAGTGACTTGGCGCGCAACAGCATGCGCCGGATATCGGGATGCACGATTAGCGGATCTGCTTCCTGTTCCGGGTATCGCGCTCCTTTCAGGTCACGTCCCTGCAACCGGTCCAGTGCATACGCCAGTCCGTTCTGGTAAGCAATCTCAGCGATGCCGACGCCTTCCATGCCGACCGCCAGCCGTTCGTGATTCATCATCGAGAACATTGCCCGCAGCCCATGGTTTGGTTCGCCAATCAGCCAGCCCTGTGCTTCCTCGAGCGCGATGACGCAGGTGGGAGAGCCTTTGCATCCCATCTTTTCCTCGATGGAGAGCGCTCGAATGGCGTTGCGCTCACCTAGACTGCCGTCACTGGCAGGAATGAATTTAGGCACTAGAAAGAGCGAAATCCCCTTCACGCCCTTCGGTGAATCGGGCAGTCGCGCCAGAACCAGATGAAGAATATTATCCGTTAAATCGTGCTCACCACCAGTGATGAAGATCTTCTCGCCGCTCAACTGGTAGCTACCATCTTCCCGCTCTATTGCCTTGGTACGTAGCAGTCCTAGGTCGGTCCCGCAATGTGCCTCTGTAAGGCACATGGTACCGAACCACTCACCACTCACCATACGCGGCAGGTATAGCGCCTTCAACTCCTCACTGCCGTATTGGTGGATGCAGCGGTAGGCTCCCTTGGTAAGTCCTGTCATGGTTGCCAGTGCCATGTTGGTCGCACACATCACCTCGTCACCCAGTACCTCAAAGGCGGTTGGAAATCCCATCCCGCCGTATTCCTGATGCGCGAACAGTGTCACCAGTCCTGTATCACGTATTGCGTTAATCGCGTCGTGGAACTCAGGCGGGAGTGTTACCTCTCCCTCCTTGAATTTCGCGCCAATCTGGTCCCCAATCTGGTTGCTTGGGAGCCAGATGTCCTCCGCAATCTCAGCCACCTGGTCAGTAATCATCTGTAACATCTCCCAGGTCACCTCTTCGTAGCCAGGATGCTGCGTCAGCTGCTCGATGTTCATCACCTCACGCAGCACGAACTCGAACTCCCGTTTCGGCACCCTGTAACGCATTTCAGTTCCTCAGTGGTTTACCGGTGTTGAGCATGTGTTCGATTCTCTCCAGCGTCGGCTCCGTTTTCATCAACTTCAGGATGGCTTCACGCTCCAAGTCCAGGATATCCGAATCATCCAGTTCTTTCGTAGGGTCGGTCTCGCCACCGGTCAGCACAATCGCTAGCTCTCCGGCGACGACCCCGTCGTGGGGGGTTGCCTTACCCGACCGCAACAGGTCCGCAACAGCCATCTGCAACCCCGTCCGGCCCGAAGGTCCTGCCAGGCGATGTGTAGCTATCTCAGGCGGTTCATAACTTGCTACCATTTCAAGGCAGCGCGCTTTGGCGTCAGCCAGTACACGTTCGCGATTCATCGTAATTCCATCACCCTCGCGCAGGATTTGCATATCTCTTGCTTCGAACGCGCTCGTCGCTACCTTGGCAGTGCCTACGTTCTCGAAGATGCGCGTTACCGGTGCCATCGGCCCGTGTGGCCCCACCTCAGCCCAGCGGCGCAGCATTTCTTTGCAACCTCCCCACGCTGGGACCAGCCCCACACCGACCTCAACCAGTCCCGTGTAGGTCTCGGCGTGTGCCTGGATAGCGTCGCACGCCAACAGCACTTCGCAGCCGCCACCAATCGCGAGTCCGCTGGACGCGCCGACAACAGGGAAGCTGGAGTGCTTGAGTGTCATGAACGCCAGTTGCCCGCCGCGAATCATTTTGTCACTCTCCTCCCACGCGCCGACGTTAGCGACAAAGAGAGCCAATCCGATATTAGCGCCGGCGGAGAAGTGCTCGCCATCATTTCCAATGACCAGGCCGACGAAGTCACCCATCTCAACCAGTTCTACAGCCTCGGCGACCATCTCCAGAGTGAGCGGATCAATCGAGTTCATTTTGCTGTGAAATTCTAGTAACGCAATACCGTCACCTGCATCCCAGATTGATGCTGATGCGTTGGATGCCAGTGGCTCGCTCGCCTTGCGCAGATCAGTGACGTGTAATGTGTCCTCGGCACGCGGGACCGCGATGTAGCTACCATCCACCATCAGTTGCGTCTTGTGTTCGTAGAGTGGACTACCGTGCGCCAGCAGCGACGGTACTGCAAGACCATCGGCAGAGAGCCTTTCGCAGAACCATTCCACGCCGAATGTGTCAAGCATTTCGAAGGGNCCCCGNTTCCAGCCATAANCAAGCCGCATTGCCTTGTCAACGTCAGANATCGAACCCGCTATNTCGGGNATCAGTGATGCCGTGTAGGCAAGTGTTTGTGACAGCACCTTCCACGCGTATTCGCCCCCTTTGTCNGGATATTCTACNAGTGCACGCAGNCCTTGCTTCGCGGCTTTGGGNGATTCGAGCGCCACTCTCCGGTTCNCGGGCGCATAGTCTCCCGTTGTCAAGTCACGTGCTTCCTTGACCTTTTTTCCGCCGTCCCGATTCAGTCGGTAGAAGCCGCCTTTTCCTTTGCGGCCAGTATAACCGGCCTCAATCATTCCAGCAATAATGGCAGCAATGCCGTTTTCTTCGGCTTCGGCAACCACGCGGCGGTAGTCGTCGTTTTCAGGCAACGTTGCTAGCATGCTTTCGGCAATGTGCGGTACCAGATCGAGTCCGACAAGATCCAGTAGCCCAAACACCGCGGTTTTCGGAACGCCGATGGGACGCCCCATTACCGCGTCAGCCTCCTCGACNGTGAGCCCTAGTTCTATGGCCGCGTTGATGGCACACTGCATCCAGTAGNCGCCAATACGGTTGCCGATGAAGCCAGGCGTGTCATTGCAGATAACAACGCCCTTGCCGAGCCGCCGGTCNGTAAAGTCACGAAATGCGTTGAGTCGCTCTAATTCCATCACAGGCGANGGCACAATCTCGAGCAGCCGCAAGTAGCGCGGCGGGTTGAAGAAGTGAGTAATCAGGAAGTCGCGCTCGAAGCGTTGCCCCATTCCNTTCGTGAGCTGCGCGCGTGGAATGGTCGATGTATTGGAGCTGATGAAACTACCGTCCTTGCGGACTTTTTCGAGCTGCTTGAACACTTTTTGTTTAATTTTTAGGTCTTCGACAACAGCCTCGACAATCCANTCCGCTTTCGCAACCCGTTCGAGGTGGTCCTCTAGGTTGCCGGGCTGGATACGTTCTGCAAAGTCAGCGTGCATCAGCGGTGCTGGTTTGGTCTTGTGCAGGCGCGCAATCGCCCCTCGTGACAGTATATCGCGGTCTTCGGCGCCCTCCGGAACGATGTCGAGTAGATCTACCTGCACACCGCCATTCGCCAGGTGTGCCGCAATGCCAGCGCCCATGACGCCGGAACCAATGACTGCTGTGCGTTCCATTACGTTGCCTCGAGCACCGTTGCGATGCCCTGCCCGCCGCCAATGCACATAGTTGCCAGCGCATACTTCCCCCCCTCACGCTGCAGCAGCGAGGCAGCCTTGCCGGTGATACGCGCGCCGCTTGCCCCTAGTGGGTGGCCTAGTGCAATTGCTCCGCCATCCAGATTCACCTTTTCGTGAGANAGTCCCAGTTCACTCAGTACTGCGAGCGACTGCGCCGCGAAAGCCTCGTTGAGCTCGATGATGTCCATTTGCTCTAGCTTCAACTCTGCACGGTCGAGCGCCTTGCGAGCGGCCTCTACGGGGCCAATACCCATTATTTCAGGCGCGCAGCCGGAAACGGCGGTGGCGCGGATGCGTGCCAGAGTCTTCAGGCCATTGCGCTGCGCGTAGTCGGCTGAGGTCAGCAGCACTGCGGATGCCCCATCCGTAAGCGGCGANGAGGTGCCTGCCGTCACNGAGCCATTGGCGTCAAAGGCAGGCTTCAGCGCCGCCAACGCCTCGAGGTTTGTGTCGGGACGCGGACAGCCATCCGTGGAGACCTTGCCTCCATTCTCAATCGTCACTATCTCGTCATCAAAGTAACCCTCNTTTGCGGCACGNAATGTGCGCTGCTGCGATTCNAGCGCGAACGCCTCTTGNGCTTCGCGCGTAATTTCGTNCTTGCGCGCCAGATTCTCGGCAGTTATCCCCATCGAGATGAAAACTTCGGGCGCTCGNTCACAGAGTCCGGGATGCGGGAGAGGGTTGAACCCCATCATCGGCACGCGCGTCATTGACTCGACGCCGCCGCAGATGAATGCCTCACCTGCGTTGGTCGCAATCGCACCCGCAGCCATGTGAATTGCCTGCATCGATGACCCGCAGAAGCGGTTCACCGTGGTCCCTGCCACTGATACTGGCAGNTCGGCCAGGAAACCAACAATGCGTGCCACGTTCAGTCCTTGCTCGCCTTCCGGGAATGCACAGCCNATNATCATNTCNTCCAGCTCGACCAGGTCAANGCTGTTTCGCTCAAGCAGCCCGCGCACCACCTGCGCCATCAGTTCGTCNGGCCGAACCTTCGCCAGTGCNCCTTTACGCGCGGGAGTGAAGGGCGAACGNACGTAACCTGCAATCACGGCTTCGCTCATTATNGTCTAGCATCTTCCCATATATAAGAGCAGATNTCCGAGATATTTTTCGAGGCTNGCAAGCCGCTGTAGTGGCTGAATGGTGGGCCCGCCCAGATTTGAACTGGAGTACCGGCGTCCCGAACGCCGAAGGATGGACCAAGCTACCCTACGGGCCCCGCTGCGGCGCCACACAGGGTGCGCTAAAAAGGTCGCGTAACGTTACCAGTTAATCGGATGATTTGGTATTTAAGCTTTATATAGGTCGCTTATATAGGCCGCTCCTAGGGGTTTTACCATGGCTGAAATAACAGTAGTAAACGTCGTGGCGAGCGCCTCGATTGGCAAAGAATTGATGTTGCAGGACATCGCTTTCCAGCTCGAAGGTGCTGAATACGACCAAGACNGATTTCCGGGCCTGATCTACAAGCTTAAAGAGCCCAAGACGGCGGTGCTCATCTTCCGCAGCGGGAAGGTCGTCTGCACCGGTGCGCGCTCGATTCCGGACGTGCACGTCGCTATCAACAAGGTGGTAGACAAGTTACGTGTCCTGAAGATGCCAGTCAAGGACGAACCAGATATAGTCATCCAGAACATCGTTGCTACTACTAACTTGGAGTCNACACTTAACCTGATCCAGATTGCGATGTCGCTTGGATTTGAAAACGTCGAATATGAACCTGAGGCGTTCCCCGGACTGGTCTATCGTATGGANGATCCAAAAGTGGTGCTGCTACTTTTCGGCAGCGGCAAGATGGTCTGCGTTGGCGCCCGCGAGGTCAATGACATCAAGAACGCCGTCCGCAACATCAAGCACGAGCTCCGCACCGCCGGACTGCTGCGCGAGGACTAGCTCCCCGTCCGCGGAGTGCAATCATGACCACCACTATCCAGGCAATCCGATCGCTCAAGGTGGGGCGCTACATCGTTGTTGATGACGCCCCGTGTAGGATTGTGGAATACATCACCTCAAAGCCCGGCAAGCACGGCGAAGCCAAGGCGCGTATCGTTGCAGTGGGCATTTTTGATGGGGTAAAGCGGTCATTGGTCCATCCTGTGAAGCACAAGGTGCACGTCCCGCAGGTGGACAACCGCAAGGGACAGGTGCTGGCGCACATGGGTGCCGAGGTGCAGTTCATGGATTTAGAAACCTGGGAGACCTTCACTATCCCGATGGCCGACATCCCCGAGGAATTCCAGGGCAGTATTGAGCCTGGAGGCGAAATCCGCTTCCTGCAGGCGATGGGACGCCGGCTGGTTACGCGTGCCTGAGTTTTTTGCTGATGCCGAAGCGGCTTTCGATGATGCACGCTTCGTAATCTGGGGCTACCCTTTCGATGGCACCGCTTGCTTTCGTAAGGGTGCTGCCGACGGTCCTGAGGCCATCCGGCACCACAGCCATAACTTTGAATCATGGCTCAACGAGCTCGGTCTCGACCTGCGCGACGTCCCGACCCACGACTGGGGAGACGTCGAGACGGTCGCAGACCAGGAGGCTAATAACAGCGCCATCGGCGAGATTGTTGACCGCATTGGCGCCGCAGGAAAATTTCCGGTCGGCCTCGGCGGTGAGCATTCGCTCACCCCGCCAGCGGTCGCCGCACTGAAGCAGCACTATCCTAATCTCACTGTTGTCGTTCTCGACGCACACCTGGACTACCGCGACGGCTATCAGGGCGCAAAGTGGTCGCACGCCGCGACTACGCGCCGTGTCTCCGAAATAGTGGGCGTCGAGTGCGTCCGCGTCATTGGCGTGCGCTCGCTATCGCGTGAGGAGCAGCAGGCGGCGCGCGAGGATGACCTCAGCTACATTGAGGCGGGCTGGGTCGACTTGCGCGAGCACCTCTCAGATATTGTTGATGCACTCGATGGCCCGCTCTACCTGAGTCTCGACATGGATGCGATTGACCCTGCCTTCGCCCCTGGTGTCGGAACGCCCGAGCCATTTGGTATGACACCCTATGAGGTGCTACAGGTGCTCAACTTCCTGAGCGACCGACTGGTCGGCTTCGATTGCGTTGAAACCTGTCCACCCGCCGACAATGGCAACACCGCTGCGCTCGCTGCACGGCTAGTGCGGCACGCCCTCGGTGCAGTCGTGAAGGCGCAAACGGCTGGCGAGTAGGCCTCTCACCTAGTATTCGACTGGCTCCGGGTCAAGCGAGCGCCACAGGTACCAAGTTGCGACTGAGCGCCAGGGCTGCCACACCGCACCGATTTCGCGTAGCTCCACCGTCTCAAGCGCTTCCCCGTAAATATCTCGTATCGCTGCCACCAGCCCTATGTCATCCAGTGGCAGCACGTCAGGCCGCAACAAATAGAAAATCAGGAACATCTCAGCAGTCCAGCGCCCTACTCCGCGCAGCTGGCAGAGCTTCGCAATCGCTGTTTCGTCGTTTAGTGGTTCCCAGTCGATGTCCCAGACTTCTCGATGGGTGGCGAGTCCGTGCACGTACTCCGCCTTGCGCTGCGACAGCCCCGCCGGCCGTAGCTGTTCCACACTGCGCGCCAGCACAGCCTCCACAGTCACCGCACCGTCGCAAATGACTTCCAGCCGGCCCCAGACACTCTGCGCCGCTTTCACTGAAATCTGCTGTCCTGTAATTGCACGTGCCAGAGTGAAGAACGCATCTGCCCGTGGCTCGAGCTGTTCTTCGGGAAAGCGATCGATAATCGCTGCCAGCACTGGGTCGCCGATGCACAGTTCGTTGCAGGCACGTTTCCACCATTCTGGTGCAGTCATCTGGTGGCAGCGACGCGTCGCTAAAATACCCCCGACCATCGGCACGGGGCGCGGGTCGCATAGTCTGGCCAATCGCGGAAGGCTCAAGACCTTCTCCCTTAGGGGTTCGCAGGTTCGAATCCTGCCCCGCGCACCACTATCTTCGCATGAAGTTTCTTTCCTTAAATATTAATCGTCAGAAAATCAGAACTCCATCAGGCATCGCTTGACAACCTTCCCGTGGCGCAGGTGCCGCTCGACAATTTCTGCCACGTCACGCTCCGGCTCCGCGATGCGATACCACACCCCTTCCGGGTAGACTACACAGGAGATACCATTCTCGCAGAAATCGAGGCAACCCGATTTCTGGACTCGCACTCCGGAAAGTCCCGCCTCGCTGGCGGCCGTCTTCATCTGTTTCAGCACAGCTAGGCTGTCGCGTCCGGAGCAGCAGGGCCGCGCGGCAGCGGGCGGACGCTCGTGGCCGCAGATGAAGACGTGCCGTTCGTAGCCTGGCGTCTGGCGGCCTTTCGGGTCGGCTACCGTGGTACCATCTCCAGCCAGCGCTGGTGCAGTCGTCGGTCTCCGGTCAATTCGGGGTGAAAGGTGAGTGCCATGTGCGGTGGCTGCACAGCGCCAACGATATTTCCGTTGTGCCATGCGATTGGCCTGCACGTCCCGCCAGTGGCAGTGATACCGGGCGCTCGGATGAACACCCCGGGAAACGAGTCACCCACGTCGAGCTTGATTCGGGCCTCGAATGACTCCTGCTGCCTGCCGTAGGTATTGCGATCCAGCCGCAGCTCCATTTTTTCTAGCGTCCTGTCATCGCAGCGGCCTAACAGGATTGCCCCTGCGCAGGTCCCCAGTATGGGCTTTTCCCACACTAGCAGTGACTCCCACAGGCCAGCATTTCGCAGCAGATGGCGCAGCGTGGTGGATTCGCCTCCTGGCACCACCAATCCCTCAATTTCCGCTAGTTCGCGCGGCGTTCGAACGTCCCTCACGCGGGCACCGCACGCTTCCAGTGCTAGCCGGTGCTCGCTGACCGCTCCCTGCAGTGCCAGAACTCCGATGTTCATCGTCGGTACGCCTTACCCTCCGCTATAGCCCTTGGGCTGCCGTGCAGCCTGCCCGGGCCACGGGCGAACGTTTTTAATGAACCGGCAGCATAGCACGTACCCTTCAACGGGTCTTCGGACCTGTTGGGACAAGGACTCAACCAAGGTGTGTTATATGCAAGAAAACTCTATAGAGAGCTCCATCGACTGGACCGCGAGGCTCGTTGCTTTCGTGGTTGCCGTAGTAATGGTCACCAGCGGATTTGTAATGCTGGCACCCGACGCTGCGGCGAGATCAGGTGGCCCTGATGCAAAGGGTTACACCTACAAGGACAGTGCCGAAAGCACTGGCCCCACTTACAATTGGGTAGACATTGTAAGTAGTGGATCCAAGATCTCTGACCCTTCTGACTACGTACAAGGCCCGTATACTCTGCCTTGGACATTCACCATGTACGACGTGGATCGTACTCAGTGGTGGATTGGCGGAGATAACGGCTGGCTGACTCTGGGGAACCCCGGAGTGCCGTACGACTGGACAGGCAAGAGAATCCCATCCACGGCTATCAACACCGCGCTGATAGCGCCAATGTGGAACGACTGGCAGTACTGTACTGGCGCCAGTGGAATTTACTCGGAGTCCCAAGGAACAACAGGAAACCGAGTTTTCATTATACAATTCGAGCAGCTGCGGCAGTGGGCGCAGCCCTGTACGAATACAGTCACCTACGAGGTACTGATGTATGAGGCAACTGGTAACATCGTGTTCCAGTACAAGGATAACACAGCCCAAAATTTCTATGGCGCTTCTTCGGCAGGTATTCAGGAGAGCGGCGCCCTCGGACTGAGCTATGCTTTCGGCGGCATGAATGGCGGCTATTACGCCGGCCGCGCAGTAGAGTTCTACGCACCCCCGCCTCCAGTCAACGAGGTGGAGATAACATCTGTGGAACATCCAGATCCGATATCACTGGCTGACGACAACGTGTTCTCGGCCGACATCAAGAACAAGGGTAGCAACACCCAGACCGATGTCGATGTGAATATGGAGATATTTACCACCAATGTTGTAACAGTTATAGACGAGGACTTCAGCGACTATGACACCAATGGTGATGTAACCGGCTGGACCCACGGTATCTTCTCGGGCACCCGCGATGGTTGGGGTGCTGGCAACGACGAGGACACGTGGAACCGCGGCATAGATAGTGAAGATGAGGATGGAGAGTGGGATGGCGAGGCGATGTCCGCTGGCCGTAAGGGCAGTGGCGCCAGCTATCCTGGTCAGCTGGAGCTGGCAGGCCTGCTCACAGACGGCCCCTACGACGTGGATGCCAAGAACGGCAAGCTATACGTCGCCAATTACTTTGGCGGTACCGGCAACTGCGGTGAAGTAGTCATCATAGATGCCACCACTCAGACTCTCGATGCCAAGTACTCCCCTTCCGGCTGCTACAGGCCACGTGCCGTCACCGCTGACGACGAGGGGAATGTTTACTTCATCACCTACGGCAGCTCGAACGCGCGCATGTACAAGCTGAGCTACGACTCTGGCACTGACACATACACCTACGCATGGTACAAGCAGCACACGAGCTCCAAGCCCCTCTACTACGCTCAGGGAATAGCTTTTGACAATATAAATGACGAGATACTTGTCTCGACCGGCTGGTACTACAACGCGTGGCTGTACATCACCCGTTGGGACCCTGACGGCGATTACATAAACAAATGGAGCTCCGCACTCACTGGCTGCACCACCTACAGTGGTGGGAATTACCACTACTGCCGGCCCATGGGCATCGAGACTGCCACAGTTGGCACGGAGACCCACGTCTTCGTCTCCTACTACAGCTACCGGAGCCAGTTTGCCAGTGACAGGGGTCGTGTTACCGAGTTCACCACTAGCGGTAGTAAGGTAACCGACTACTTCAACAGTAATGCTCCTGGCGCATATTCTCTGTGGTACTACAAATTCAACTACCATTACGATGTGGCCACCGACGGTGACGGAAACATATATTTCGGTGCCTACTACGGCTACTACAGCGGCATCGCCAAGTGCGAAATCGGCACTGATGATGGCTATCCAGGCAGTTGCTCGGAGGGTATTCCCTTCGGACAGATTTACCCCGGCCACAACTACTACACGTACGGGATTGCTGCAGATAGCAACTACATTTACCGCAGCTCCTATGGCTACGACACGCTAGAGGTCCACGCAGCTAGCGACGGCGCCTGGGTCAAGACCATAGGCGCTATGGCCTACGACTCTTGGCTGCGGGCTCCCTCCATCGACATGACCTCTTCGATGGGTGGCACGCTCTCCTTCTCGCACTCCTGGGGGATGTACTTCACCTATGAAGGCGCGTTCCTGGAGGGCTCCACCGATGGCGGAACTACTTGGGATCAGATAGACGGCTTCGCCAAGGGCGGCTACTACCAAACACCCATGGTGTCCACCTACAACAACCCGTACGGTGGCCAGCTCGGCTGGGCCTACTACAGCTTCGGCAATTCCCAGGACATGTACTGGCGCACCACTGGCGACAATAACTACGACTACAAGTGGGGCAACGTCGAGCTGGACCTGGGTCCCTGGGCAGGCGAGACGCTCGACCTGCGCTGGCGGGTTGGCTACTGTACCTACTGGTACTGGTACTACAACGGCTGGTACCGCCTCGATGACGTCCAGGTAGACTTGACCACGAAGGCCAAGANAGCCATGGACGAGACTGAAACTATCAGCTCTATAGCCTACAAGGAGTCGAAAACCGTCACCTTTGATGCCTTCAAGCCTGATGCTTCCAGCCCAGACTTCCCCAATGGGCTGAAGGTGGGCGATGTCGTTGGTATCGAGATATCAATCACGGACGAATGGAGTGACGAGGACACGAGCAACAATAAATGGACTGCGTTCCTCACAATCAAGTACGTCATGTTTAGCGAAGGCTTCGAAAATGGGCTAACTGGTGGCGCTTTTGGTGATTGGGATATCAGTTACGAGAAGTTCGGCGGCGATAACATATGGGGGCTTGATAGCAAGGCAAATACTGGCAGCAATGCACTGTATAGCGGCAAGAAGGCTGATCAGTCCTATCCGGGCGTTACAGGCGCTTCCACCCCATCGCTTGACCTGAGCTTGCCCGTGGATGCGACACTCACCTTCTCGCATAACTATCGCTTCTACTACAACTATGACGGCCTCATCGTCGAGATATCGCAGGATGGCGGCACGACTTGGGACGAGATGGCGCCCAGCGACCGCGGTGACGGTCAAGCGGGCTACAAGGGCGGCTACTGGAGCACCATTGGCACCTACATGGCCAACCCCTATGCCGGCAAGTCGGGCTGGACCTACTACGGCCTCGATGGCTTCCCGATGACCGACGACTTCCGCCAGGTCGCGTACGACCTAACTCCCTATGTCGGCAACGATGATGTCAAGGTTCGCTGGTCAGTTGGCTGGAACGGCTATTACTACGCCTTTTACGGACCGTACGGCTACTGGCTGGATGACGTGACCGTTACCGGTCTTGTCTACAGCAACAACATCGCCGTTCCGTCGCTGGACTTAGTTGACCCGATTCCGGTCGACGGCACCCCTGATATTGGTATCAAGGTGCTTAACGCGGGCGCTNTCGAGCAGCTTTCGGGCAAGGCCAAGGTGCGATTGCAGATTGGCCCGTATGGCACGCAGACCATATACTCTGAGGACCACGAAAGTCACACCAGCATGAACGACCACCCCTGGGAAGCGACGAATGTCGCTACCGGCGGTACGGGTTCCTGGGGAACCAACCCTGGCTTCTACTTCCCAGCGGCTGACGCCGACGGCGGAAAGGGCTGGGGCCACGAGGATGGCGAAATCGCGATGTACTACGGCGGCGGCGACGGTTACCTGACCATGCCGGCGCTTGACCTGAGTGACGCAGCGGACGACGCAGTCATGACGGTTGACCACCGCTATCGCTTTGTCTGGTACCAGTCTCAGGGCACTGCCTACAACGGCGGCCGAGTCGAGATATCGACTAACGCAGACCATTCCGACCCCACTCAAATCGTATGGACACCGTTCATACCTGAGGGTGGTTACCCCGGGACGGTGTTCTCCGTGAACTATGGTCACACACTTTACGGGCAGGACGGCTTCGTGAAGATTAGCGGCGGCCAGTCCTTCTTCAGCAACGGTGGCCAGTGGGTTACCGACAGCTTCGCGCTTGCCGACTATGTCGGCGAGGACAGCGTATGGGTTCGGTTCCACTTTGGGATGTACTCCTACCTCTGGCCTGGTGACGGTGAGCAGTGGGCTATCGACNAGGTAGCGATCACTGGCACTGGCATGGAGNNNGTGTNNCACACGGAGACCTGGGGAATCTCAGGCAGTGGCACCGGCGGCGCCTTCGCCAGTGGCGAATCAAAGGACATCACAGTCCNCTNCCACTTCAGCACACCCGGAATGTACAAGATTAAGGTAGATTCCTGGATAGAGGGATACGTAGATGAGAACGGAGTATCCGCTCCGGATGAGTACCCAGGAGACAACGACAAGGACGTGAACCGTGAGACCATGTTCACGGTCTCCTTCAGCGACGCCGAAGAGGAGAAGATACGTGGCGTGAACGCCAAAGGCGGCAACGATTATGTCGGCGGCTGGAGCACAGGCATAGCCAGTGATACAACCATGGCTTGGGTCACCTCCACCAACGCATTCAGGAGTCCAGCTCACGGCTGGAGTGGCGGNGATGACGTCTATGGCTACCCCAATGGGGACGACATAAGCCTCTATTCACCGAAGTTCGACCTGAGTCAGGCAGTGAAGGCCAAGTTTGTGTTCATGCACACCTATGCCTTCTACGAGTCTGGCGTCTACTACTACGATGGTGGTAGGGTGGAAATCAGTACCAATGGCGGCACGACCTGGAATGGGTTAGCCCCATCAACCTCTTCGGCGCCGCTGAAGTATGNGGAAGTCTACAACTTACCAGCCTACGCCAATCCCCTCAGCGGCCAGAAGGCCTTTGTGGGCGGTTCCGGCGGCTGGGTCGAGACGCAGATACGCCTCGATACCTACACAGGCCCCGGAATGGACGACCTGCAGCTTCGCTTCCACTTGGGCGGTTCCTACCCCGACTGGAATCCAATCTGGTACATCGATGACATTGGTCTTTACGCACTGGGCTTCGACCTGACCCAGACCACAGTCGACATGCCCTACAGGATGGACGTTGGCGCGGGCGCATCGCTCACCACCAACGTCAAGAATGTCGGGATGGGCAACCTGGGTGATACCGGGCTCCCGCAGTCTACTGACATCTACGCCTACGCCAATGACATGGACGGTAACACCGCGTGGTCACATGCGGTGCCATTGACCTCCCTCGACATGGGCACTTCGACTGGTACAACCACGATAGCGCTACCGGCCGGCACGCTCGGACCCGGCATGTACACCGTTGGTATCAAGCTGACAGAATCCGGAACCAGCACTACGCTGGCCGACCTGTTCGCTTCGAACAACGGTGAGAGCCACATGCTGCTGGTTGGTGCTGCGGAGGACATGGGTGACTCTGCCCTANCNGGNGGAGAGAACTGGGCCGATGTCGCGAACGAGCCTGCTGCGGTGGGCGACGGCGCACTCTCAGTAAGCTGGGACGAAACCGACGTGGCAACTGACGACGTCAGTATCTCCATCGGTAATCAAGCACAGGGCTTCACACCTAGCTACATTGAGGTGGTTATGGGCACCACAGTTGAGTGGACCAACANNGATGCTGGNNGCTTNTCNCACACNGTNACCGACAANNNNGGCGAGTTCGACTCTGGAACNCTGNNNTCTNNNGAANNGTGGGANTGGACNTTNGANANCATTGGCACCTACNCCTACAAGTGNACCTTCCACNNNGTGATGCANGGCACCATAGTGGTNGTGGCAGCAGCCGAAGCTAACGAGTACGCGCGCACCCCCTATCTGACTGTCTGGAGCGCCGATAGCTACCTGGTTTTCTGGGCCAACTACGACATGGGANCGGGCAATCAAATCATGGTCAAGGCNCAGCACGAGGGCTTCGGACTGGATGACTCAGAATCGCTGAGCCTCACAACGGCTAACGGCTACAAGATCATGGATGGCCGCGACCACAGCAAGGTTGGCAGCGAGCTCACCGATACCAGCTGGGACGAGTGGATACCCTACTACATCCACCTCACCAGCTCTAGCGGCATGTACGCAGCCTCACAGCCATTGCAGTATGACA
>PCBV01000033.1 GCA_002731905.1 Methanobacteriota archaeon | reverse complement strand
AAACAGCGTTGCGCCCAGTACACCTGCACCGTAGGTATCGGCGGCAGTCATAGCACGCTTGAGCCAGATGAAGGTCCAGCCCCAGATTATTGTAACTGCAAAAAGCGCGAGTGTCGCCTGCCGGGAGTTCAAACAACGCCTTGGTCGAGCATGGCGTTAGCCACCTTCAGGAAGCCGGAGACGTTTGCTCCAACAAGGAGGTCACCGGAGTGGTCGTATTTTTCGGCCACGGCGTCACACTGAGCGTGGATGCCAGTCATGATAGTGTCCAGATGGCTGTCAACCTCCTCGCGACTCCACTCACTGAAGTAGGCATTCTGCGCCATTTCCAGCGCCGAAACAGCAACGCCGCCAGCGTTGGCTGCCTTGGCAGGACCAAAAGCTATTTTTGCCGCTTGGAAAATTTCAACAGCCTCGGGAGTCGTGGGCATATTTGCACCCTCACAAACTGCAATTGTGCCACCATTTACCAGCGCCTTTGCGCCAGCCTTCTCTATTTCATTCTGCGTCGCACACGGTAGTGCGATGTCACACTTGACTGACCACGGGCGCTTGCCAGCATGGTATCTAGCGGACTTGAATTTCTTCACGTATTCACTAATGCGGCCGCGACGGGTATTCTTCAACTCCATTATCCATGCTAATTTTTCTTCATCGATGCCGTCAGGATCATGCACGAATCCTCCGGAATCAGACATTGTAAGCACCTTACCGCCGTACGATATTGCCTTCTCGGCGCAGAACTGCGCGACATTACCGCTGCCGGAAATTGTGCAGGTTTTCCCAGCGATTTCTTCGCCGCGTGCCTTCAACATCTCACGTAAGAAATAAACCTGTCCGTAGCCCGTCGCTTCAGGACGAATCAGCGAACCACCCCAGCCATACCCCTTACCTGTCAGTACGCCTTCCCAGCGGCGCGTCAATCGCTTGTACTGACCGAACAAGTAACCGATTTCACGCCCGCCGACGCCGATATCCCCCGCCGGGACATCGATATTGGCTCCGATGTGCCGGAACAGCTCGGTCATGAACGACTGGCAGAAACGCATTACCTCATTATCGGACTTCCCCTTCGGGTCGAAGTCAGAACCACCTTTACCTCCACCGATGGGGCGAGTTGTCAGCGCGTTCTTGAATACCTGTTCGAAACCAAGGAACTTGATGATACTTAGATTGACGCTGGGGTGGAAGCGCAGCCCGCCCTTATAGGGGCCAATAGCGGAGTTGAACTCGACACGCATGCCACGGTTTACCTGCACCCGCCCCAAGTCATCGGTCCACGGTACACGGAAGAGGACCATGCGTTCCGGCTCGACCAGCCTCTCCAGCACACGGTACTCGCGGTACTCCGGGTGTAACTCTAGCACCGGCGCCAGTGATTCCAACACTTCCCAGACCGCCTGATGGAACTCAGGTTGGTCATGGTCCCTGCGCTTGACCCGCTCGAAAATTTCCTCGATGTGGCCCATAATTGCTCCCGGCGAATCGCCCGGTAGTCGGCGACCTAAGTGGTTATTAAAGCGTTAGTGCCGCCCGGACTGGTTCTGGTACCAGCGCTTAACCAGCAACCGCACAATCTGAGAGAGGTTGTATCCCGACTCGCGGCAGAAACTTGAAATTTCGTCAAACCGCTCTGCCTCCTCGTCAGGAATGCGTACATTGATATGTTTCACGCCGTGCGATTGACAGGTGTATTAATGCGTTACTGGTGCCGCGATGTACCTCAAACAACCGCAAAAACGCCAAAGAATTAAATAGTAGTCCGGTGCGCTCCCAGTATGGCCGAGAACAAGAAGAAGTCAAGTGCTATCGACAGCCTCGGTATCGGGGAAGCAGTCGACGATATCGCCTCGGCGGCGCGCAAGGCGGCTGAGCTGGCAGACGACATCACTCGCCGGGCGGCAGGCACTGCCACGACAGTTAGCGGGCGTCTGGGCGGTGTGGTTGGCAGCGGCGTTATCGCTGGCGGAAACATGGTTAAGGCAGGCAGCTCAATGGTTGACGCTGCAGGTTCAGTGGTAATTTCGACTGGTAACGCCATCAAAGCTACCGGACGTACTGGCCACAAGACCGGTGACGCAATCAAGGTGGTTGGTGAGACTATCAAACGTGTCACCTCCGCCGAAGAGGATTAGCGCAGTCGTAGCGTCGTCTCGCGCTCCGGACCGAGCGAGAGTAGGCCCGCCGGGACGCCAAGTTGTTTGCAGACGAACGCTATATAAGTAGAAAGAGATGGGGGCAAGTCACCTGACTCAGCAACGGCGAGCCACTCCAGCCCCGACAGCGCAGGCCAGCCTGGAAAATCCTGATAGACTGGTGTACATTCTGCCAGCAATGTCATTGAAGCAGGAAAGTGCTCCAGATGGCCTTGGGGAGATTCATAGGCTGTGCATACCCGGATTTTGTCGAGTCCGCCCATCACATCCAGTTTTGTGAATGCCAGCTCACTGAAACCGCAGAGCCGCTGCGAATGTTCAAGCATCACTAGGTCAAGCCAGCCGCAGCGGCGCGGCCGGCCGGTGGTAGTGCCGAACTCGTTTCCCTGTTGTCGTAAATAATCGCCCGTAGAATCCTGCAACTCGGTTGGGAACGGTCCTGTGCCGACACGCGTCGTATAGCCCTTGACAACGCCGACGGTTCGCGAGAGACGCTGAGGTGCGACACCAGCACCCTGAGCCATCCCGGCCGGCGTGGGGCTCGAAGAAGTGACAAAAGGATAGATGCCGTGGTCAATATCGATGTGGACGCCTTGCGCCCCCTCTAGTAAAACACCCTGATTGAGCCGTCCAGCAATCTCCAGTGAAGCATTGCCAATGCTATCGACGAGCGCTGAACCCCATCCCGACGCCAGTGTGAATAGTGCTTGCTCATCCAGTCGTTCCGTGACACCGTAGTGGGCCAGCAACGCCTGAGTGCGCGGCACTACGCGTGCTAGACGCTCCCGTAGTGTCTCCGGTTCGAGCAAGTCGCCAACGCGGATACCAAAGCGGGTGGCGCGATCACCATAGGCAGGACCAATACCACGGCCAGTGGTACCGGCCGCGCCGCTACCCTTGGCCTTTTCCTCAGCTGCATCAAGCAGCTTGTGGTAGGGCATTACAACATGTGCGCGCTCGTCGAGCAACAGCTCGCCTCGTTCCACAGGCAATTGCTCCAGCTCGTGCAATAATTGCTCAGGGTCGATTACCATCCCCGCGCCAGCGATAGCCAAAACATCACTGCGCAGTATGCCTGATGGCAGCAGGTGCAGTTTGTACTCCTGCCCATCGAAGACGACGGTATGGCCAGCGTTGCTGCCGCCCTGCGCACGTGCCACTACGGCGACGTCTGCGGCTAGGAAATCAGTGATTTTGCCCTTGCCTTCGTCGCCCCACTGCGCGCCGACGACAACGGTGACACTCACGAAAGCGTTCCGCCCGCCTTGATGATAGTGGCATAAAGGGCGGGAAGCAGGAACATGGCGGCAATCATTGAGGCGAGTATCAATACCATAATGATGAAAACGAACCACCAAAGCGCAGTAATTTTGATGGCGAAAGCGGCCATTAGCCCAAAGAGCGTGACGAGAGTCGCCTCCCCCAATGTCTGCGCTGTACGTGCCGTGGCACGGTAGACCGATGGCAAATTGATACCTCCCTCGACGACGCGCTGAGTAATGTGAATCGAGAAGTCGATACCGACGCCAATAACAATTGAGCCAATCATCACTGTTACCAGGCTCAGTGACTGCCCCAGCCCAACGAAGGTAAGCGGCTCAAGCGCTACAACCCACATCACCGGCAGAGTCGTCACCAGTCCTAGTTTCCAGTTGCGACCGAAAGTGATGGTCAGGATTACAAATACTAGGATAAGGCAGATGGCAAGCGTTTGCAACTGCGACTTGATGAGTTGGGCATTAACGCTGGTGCCAATGGCGGCGACACCGGTCAGTGGCGAGACCTGCACTGGCGCGTATTCCCAGTCATCGCGTACTGCATTGACGCCGGTTACCGCCGATTCCATTCCCTTGATATCCTTGAGCGGCATGTCTACGTAAACCAGCGTTTTGGAGTAGTCCTCGTTCATTAGCATTCCCAAAGCTTCCTCAGTCAATGAATCATAGAAGACGTTCAGCAAGTACTTCTGAACGTCCCGACCGAAAATATCATTGTCTGAGATCCAGTCATCGTGGATAATTTCCCAGAACGAGCGCTCGAAACTATCTAGACCCACCAAAGCGAGGGCGTCGGCCAGAGTCTCGGACTGATTGGTCTGGAGTTTTACAGTCTTCATCAAGTCGGTAACGGCGATGGCCGTTACGTCCGGCACACCGTTCAGCCCGGCTTGGGTGGTGCTGTCCTTCTTTCCAGCCACCAGCAGGTCCACCTGATCTAAGTGATCCACCGCGTCGTCCGGTTCCTCCGGGTCGAAGCCGTTGCGGAAATCGCCGCGCACAATCATCATCCCCAACGCACCGGCATTGAAATTCTGTGAATACTTGACGATGCCCACTAGGGTAGGCTCATCGCGGGGCACCATCTCCAGATAATCTATATTGGTTTCGAGCAGTGGGAGTACGCCAAGTGAGAGCAGCATCAGCACCAGCAGCACCACCAGCACCGGCCGGTTGTAATCGGTAACCGTCCGCGCCAGCGTGCCCCACTCACCCTCAGTCTTGTGATAGTCGTAGTTGGTCCAGACTGCAATCGCGGGAGCCATAACGAAGGTGGTCAGCAAGCATATCAAGATGCCCATTGTCAGGCTCAAACCAACGGTGAAGACCGGATCCAGATTAGTGTACATCAGGCTGCCGAAACCTATCATGGTGGTAACGGCGGAGAGCACGATGGCGCGTCCCGTAGTAGACATGGCGCGCATCATCCTTTCCTGTGCGTTGCCCTGCTCTTCGGTAAAGCGATTGGTGAGGTGCAGCCCGTAGGCCACACCGAGCGCCATAAGTATGGGGCCGAGCGCGATAATAGTGGGAGTGACTTCACGCCCCCACCAACCGATGATGCCATAGGTAATCAGGATACCGTAGAGTGTTGGGACACCGGCGATGAGCACCGCCCGAATACGCCGATGCAACGCGAAAATCATCAGTGCGCAGAGCCCGACACCAAGCGGGAATACACGCCAGAACTCATGGAACGAGCGCTCAGTGATGGCCTGCGTCACAGGCACCGGGCCGGTCAGCTCCATACTGCTGTAGGTGAGCCCGTCGGGACGGCCCAGTCCTTCACCGCGCCCCGCGATTGCCTGATACGTCCGCTCGATGACAACGGCAGGGTCGGCGTCACCGCTAATGCCAAAGACAATGACCGCCGTGTCCCAGATAGTGTCGCCGTTGGTGTCGCGCAGTACCTTCTCCATCACCGACGGAGGGATATCTTCGACGTAGTCGTCGATGTCACTCTGGCTTGGAATCTCGTAGCCACCCAGCGCACCGGTAAGAATCGCCAGATTCTTGGCATCCCTCACACCATCCACGGCCTCCTCAAGAAGGAGGGAGATGCCGCCGCTCTCCGCCGCGGCCCACTCTTCGCCGTTATCGATGAGTGCGTCATACGCCCTGGAGTTGCTCGAGTGCAGCTCCTTGATGATGGTCGAGATGCTGAGCGAGAAGACGATGTCGTCGATGGTGCCGGCATCACTCGGGACAACACCGGGCTTGTCCTCCTCCTCAATCTGCCCGATAAAATCCAGCGTCCGTTCCAGGTAGTCCATCTCAATCAGCACCGACCGCAAGGTGATGTTGGTCTCATCGTTCAGGTCCCGCGCGTTTGGCGTCTCGATGTAGATTACGATTATGTCGGTCGACCAGTCCTCGCGCACCTCGAATAACAGCGCCTCCTCCGGTGAACCGCGCGGCAGATACACTTCCATCGCGCCATTGATATTCGCCTGCGGGATGCCAATAAGCATCAGAAACATCAGCGCGGTCATCAACCCCATCGTAACCGGCGGCTGGTGAGTGGTCAGCTTCACCAGACTACGCGACCAAGGGCCAATTCTAACCTCATCTGTGGATGATTCGGCTACGGCGGGCTCCGGAGCGGCAGCACGCTCGCGCCGCTTCTGTGCAAGCTTTCGCAGTGGCTCAGGTGAGGATATCGCAATCGTGCGTCGGACCTCCTCTAGTCGCTCGCCAATTGCCTCGCGATCTAGCAATTCATCTCGCTTCTTCGCCTGTCGGGAGAAGAAACGGTCGACGCGACCGCGGATGCCCTCCTGCTCTTCGTCAGACGACAAAATTGCCTCTATGTGCGGCCACCCAAGCGGCCTTCTTATAGAGTTAGCGCAGCGAACCATGGTCTTAAAATATCAGGTAGTGGCGTGCCAATTCACGATGAGGGTCCAGATTCTACTACTAGTTGCTACCGTTACGGCACTGCTGTTCGCTGTGCCGGGGAGTGGCGAAGCCGACTTGCAAGCGCTCTCGCTCGAATACGGCTATGACCTTGTGGAGGGGGAAGTTCCCATCACACTTGTGGAGAGTGGCCTGGACAACGGAACTATGTTTCGCTTCCTTATCTTGGACGACTATTCCGAGGCGCCTGAAAACTGGTCGCAACCTTGGTTCAATGATTCGAACTGGTCGCTTGGCGCGGCGCCCTTCGGTGACAGAGAATACAATAATGTGAATCCAAACACCATCTGGGACACTTCAGGCGAATCGCCATTTGAGAACGATGCGCTGCTAATCAGGCACAGTTTCGACCTGCCAGCCGGGACAATTGTCTCAGCCGANATTNACGTGGCGTTCGCCAACTACTGCACGCCGTTTCTCAATGGTAATCTCATTTACAGCGAGCGCGGTGGCAACAGCCACGGCATGGAATACTGGAACGNNGATGGTACAGAATCNNTNGCTCCAGAGCTNTTCAACAGTACCGATAACGTGCTTGCGGTTTACGCACGGGACTACGTCTACGGNTCGGGAGGNCAGAATCGCCAGTGGATTGACCTGCAGATAACTGGAGGCATCGACGCCCCTCTCAANACGACNACGGNACCAGTCACCNTGGGCGACCAGCTGACACTTGTGCTNAATGTCGGCAACGNTGGTAACAGNAGCGCCGANCTNGTNACCGTCAAACTNCAGGCNGATGGGGAAACCGTGTGGCAGCAGTTCCTNCCATCATTCGCTGCTAACACCAATGCAACGATACTGGTGGACTGGACNCCNCAACGGCTNGGTGANATTCTACTCAACCTGAGNATCAGCAGCGAGAGCAACGAAAGCAACTATCTCAANAACTCNTTCGAGACCTTGCTGCACATCCATCACTGGGAATACATGCTGGAGTACAGCGGTGGCGTCCCGCTCGTTAATTCGAGTGGTACTGCGTCTTTCAACGTCACAGTCCGCAACACCGGTGACCTGGCTGATGTCCTGACCTTCACGACCTCTGAGAAGCCACAGGGCTGGGGTATCGACTTCCATCCGGAATGGATGGAACTCGCGCCCGGAGAGAGTCGCGAGCTGCTACTCAACGTTTCCGTACCGGAAGGGGAAATTAACGGGGACTGGAATTTCTCGATTGAGGCGTCAACACAGAATTCCGGGCTTGTCAGCTTCCCGCTGGTCCAGAGCGGACGTGATGACGCGACTAGCTGGCGCTGGACAACAAACGATGAGCTCTACGATAACAACACCTGGACGCTGCTGGCCTACAATGACTCCGCTTGGAGCAATGGCACTGCGCCGTTCGGTGACAGCAGCGTCAGCGGAGTTAACTACAACACAGAGTGGAATGGGAACAACTATGCCTACTTCCGCCACGTTTTCAATATTAGCAATCTGAGNGCCTATNCAGGNGGGGTGCTGACCCTCAGNATNGCTACNAACGNTGNTGGNACTCACTACCTCAATGGNGTCCAGCGTTACAGNGANNTGGGNGGANGAGACCANGGCGCCGANTACTGGAACNNTCAGNCACTTGCCAACCTGAACACACTGGTGGAAGGAGAGAATATNCTTGCTTCTGTGGTGCGNAATCAGNANTCCGGAGGGGGANGCANCCAGTGGTACGATGAACAGCTTGAAATCGAGATTCAACGGGCCAACCTGTGGAACTTTCACCCACAGCCGTTGAAGCTGGAACTGTATCTAGATACCCAAGCGCCACTCTCGCGTGCCCACACCGCATCCTGGAGCAACGACAGCAGCTTCCCAGTCAGCTGGGAAGTGCTGGATGACTCGACTGACATAGCAGGCTTCGAGCTGTGGTGGAGTGAGCACAATGGTAGTGGTTGGAGCGACTGGACTCTGGACGACTTCTACACCGGCAGCAGTACCACCTTCAATGGCGAGGATGGTTACAGCTACCGCTTTCGGACGCTGTCGCGCGATGTCGTGGGAAACGTCGAGCAATCTAGCCTGCATGCGGCGATTACGGTCGACATGACTCCACCACAGCCCTGGCTGGCGGCTGAGTCCGAAGGCGTCACCAGCGATTNTGGGAGCTACCTGGGCTGGGGTGCCAATTCCAGCGATGTTGCGCTCTACCAGCTGCAGCTGTGGGAGGGCAGTGACTGGGTGGATTACTACAGTTCCGCTGCTTCAAGTAACTACAATCACTGGTTCCCAACTGAACAGGAAGGCATTCTCCGTTTACGTTTGCTGGCTACCGATTTCGCCGGTAACACCGCCGTGACTCCGGAACTAGAACTCGAGTTCGACCGTTCTCCGCCGCAGGTAACGCTTGCGACGCTGCCGCAGTTCCATGGCGCGCAGTTGATCGAGCTGCAACTGACCGGCGACATGGATGACCTTACGAGCCTAGAAATTGAGTACGCCCGGCTGCCGGAGAATGAAATGGCGGAGCTGGAGTGGAAGCCCCTGGGAGTGGGGTGGGTCAATGGCAGCGCGACCGTAAGTGGGCTGGATGATGGGTGGCGCTACTGGTTCCGGCTGCTGCCAGAGGACGCAGCTGGAAACAGGTTTGAGAAAGACCCGGCCCTGTGGGAGCTGCTAGCAGACGGCAGCGTGAACTTGGCGCTGGAGCTACCTGTGCTGCCGATGTTGCCTGTCTACGCCGGCAGTCCCAACACAGTCATAGTACAGGTCAAAACGGGACCTGACACCAGCACCGTCCTGCAGGAGTACAATGGCTTGGACTACCCTGCTGGCATGGGCAACATGCAGTTCATGGTAGACTACGAAAATGGCAGGCTGCTTTTCGGCAATGGCGTAGCTGGCTACCGCCCCGCTGCCAACGCCAGCCTGATTGTAGAATTCGAGGCGTATGACGGCTCGACAGTAATTGACCTGAGCCCGCCGCTTCCGGCGGAGGCGGTACGTGTGGTGCTGTCCAACGCGAACGCCATCGAGTTGACGTGGGAAACCCCTGCCGACGCCGTACACTTCGCCGTAGAACGGAGTGGTAACCTCTCTGAGGGCTGGCAAGTGCTGAGTCAGATGTCACCGGTGCACGATGGACTGAACAGCTTCACAGATTCAGACCTCTCGGGTCAGATATGGTACTACCGCGTTGTTACAGTCGACCGTATGGGCTACCGTACCCAGACTATGGAAGTTTCTGGAGTGCTGCTTGAATACCTGATACTGGACCTGACCCCGGCCGTTATCAACGAGCCGCAGACCGAGGACGAGACGCTCGTCCTGCCTGGGTGGCTGCCAGTGGCTTTGCTGGCTTTGTTGGCGCTGGCCATGATGGGTGGCGGGGCGTACCTGGTCACTCAGCGTCAGGAGCAGGAACCTGCGATGGAGGTCGTGCCTGAGCCACAGCTGGCCGTGCCGCTGGATCCGGAACCGGCCGAAGCCGAAGAGCCAGATGAACCACTCGAAACGCCTCCCTTCGGCGTGGTTGGAGGGACTCAGTACTCACGCCACCTCAGGTTCCGCTGTGATACCGGTTGCGAGCGAGAATTTCCGGGACAGCGCGATGATGACGAAATCATCTGCCCTCACTGCGGTACAATTGGAACTCCGCCCGAAATTCCTTAACTAACGGCCCTGTGGCAGCGCCATGTCGCTGCTCGAACTGGAGGGGGTCTCGCGCATCTACGAGATGGCTTCAGAGACCATCAGAGCTCTAGACGGTGTTGATCTTCGTGTTAATGAAGGCGAAAGAATCATTCTGCTCGGTCCATCAGGTTCCGGAAAGACCACGCTACTGAACTGCATCTCTGCACTTGACAGCCCGACGAGTGGAAAGTACAGATTCAACAACGTTGACGTTCCTAGGAACGAAGCTGAACAGATGACGACCTTCCGCAGAGAAAATATCGGCTATGTATTTCAATTCTTTAACCTGCTTCAGGACCTTACTGTACTTGAGAATATCCTGCTCATCCAGGAATTAGCAGGCGAGCGTGACGTAGAAAAGGCACGGCACCTGCTCGAATTAGTTGAGCTCTCTGGTGAGGCAGACCGCTTCCCTGCAGAGATTAGTGGTGGTCAGCAGCAGCGTGTTGCCATCGCCCGTAGCATCGCCAAGAGTCCAAAGTTGCTGCTCGGCGACGAACTGACTGGTAACCTNGATTCAAAGACCTCAGCAATGGTAATGGATGTTCTGGTAAAGGTGTGNNAAGCCGAGAGAATCACCTGCATCTTCGTAACTCACGACGAGTCATTGATGAAGTACGCTACTCGCATAGTTAGATTGGATAGCGGAAAAATCACATCCGATGAAAAGGTGGATCGCTAAAGGTCGCTATCATGTCAATGTTACTGACCAGACGACTCGCAAGGAGCCTCTGGCGCACAAAGCTCAGGCTATCTGCTGTCATCCTAATGATTTCTGTCGGGGTCTTCGCTGGTATCTCTTTTGGTTCCTACGCCAACTCGGCTGCAAGTCTGTACGACAACATCTATGCCGACGATGATGAAGGAATCAACCTCCCGGACGCATGGGTTGAGAACCCTAGCGGTACGTGGAACGGGACTACGGCCGACTCTCTTTGCCTAGCCATAGAGGAACAATGGCCTGACCCGTCGCTCCCGCTAGACGCCTGCGAGCCGAGGCTGAAACTGAGCGGCCTCATGTTCCACACTGACGGAGACGAAGAGAAACTTGTCGACGCGATGTGGCACGGTATCGACGAGGGAGATGTTGACAGGGTCTGGATTCCTGACCATGAATGCTGTTCAGGCACCCTGGCGGTTGCGGATGATGAAATAGTAATCGATGAGCACGCCGCTTCCGAGATGGGGATTGGGCTGGGAGATACCGTTACCCTAGGCGCGGGACACGGCACCATGAACTATACCGTGGTCGGTATCGGCTACCACTCCAACCACCTTTACTTCGCTCAGGAGGGCGTCCTGCTACCCGCTGAGCCCGGAACATTCGTAACAGGGTACCTGTCGGACAGCGGCCTGGAACGCCTTGCCAACCTGACCGCCGGCTCAGCTAACTTGTTGCTACTTGACATCGAGGGAACTCCCGAGTACGACCTCCAGTCTACTGACGATGTTGAGGGTGAACAACTCAGCGAGGTTATTGATGCGTTGTCTGAAATCGTGATGGCGGGTGACAACGTGCCTTCGAGAATCTACGACCGCTCAGGAGTCCAGTCCGTCGAATTCCTCCGCGCGGATGCGGAAGGTGCGCAAAAGTTATACCCAATCATCACCGGGATGATTGCCATAGTAGCCGGTATCACAATCTTCCTCAGCCTACAGAGACTCATCCAGTCGCAGGCGAGGGAAATCGCTATCCTGCGGACCCTCGGAATTCCCGGCTCCTCCATAATGCCTAGCTATGTCATCGCCCCAATCGCTATTGGTCTGATTGGTTGCTTTATTGGTACCGTACTGGGAATCACCTTCGGCNCACCTTCCATGGTGAAAATGTACGAAGAAATTATCGGCATCCCGGCCATCGGCTACCATGTTGAATCATCTCTGATAATACAGAACTGCGGCATCGCAATGGGCATAGCTCTGCTCTCGGGTATTCGCCCGGCATGGCAGGCGTCCAGAATGCAGCCTCTTGAGATTCTGAGGGGGCAGCACGAGGTAAGGCTCTCATCCAGACGAATCCAGAGAATCACTTCCCGTCTGCCGGCCACCATGGGACTTACCATCAGGTCCAGCATCCGCAAGCCGGTTCGTCTTGCCTTCACCTTCGTAGCCGTAGGACTCTCAATGCTTCTGTTTGGATCAATGACATTGATGATGGGCTCGATGGAGGATGTCATGACAGGGGGGCTCGAGGACCAGAAATGGGACGCTATGGTCAATGTTCCGTTCGGTGGCGAAGGTGCTGTGATTGAATGGGCCGAGGAGAATGGCGCAGAGCACGAAACCATGCTGGTGTTCCCCGGCAATGCCCAGGGTGATTCGAGAACGTTTCTCGCCTACGGNTTGGACCGTGTCTCCACCAAAAACGATGCGATGATAAGACTGAATCTGAAGGATGGATCGCTTCCAGTCGCCTCAGAGTCTCCGACACAGGTACTAGTCGATGAAGGTACCATGGTGTTCCTCGACTGGGAAGTNGGAGATACGCAGACTATCATGTTCGGACCAGCATGGCTGGATGTCGAAATTACAGGGGTCACCCAGGGAGAAGTCGTACGCACATTGTACTTCCACAGGGCTGACCTTACCGCGGTAGTCGGATTGGAGGCCACGACAGTCCTGATACAGCTGCCAGATGGGGTCGAGCTTGATGACGATATTGGAGGGATGTCAATCGGGATTGTACAGAAGAAGGACATGGAGAAATCCTTTGACACACTGATGAAACAGCAACAGCAGTTCTTCTACGCTATACTTGGACTGGGGGTTATCATGGCTATCGCCGTGTTGTTCAACACCCTGCTGATGAACCTCGCTGAGCGGGATTCAGAGCTTGCGACACTGAGGGTTCTGGGTGCACCGATACGCCGGGTCGGGACGATGATGCTCGGCGAGCACTTTGCCATCGGGCTGATTGGGGGTGTGCTGGCGTGCGTCTTCACCGTCTTAGCGACACAATACCTGATCTCGGCTATGGTACAGTGGGCATTCTACTTCTCGGTGCAGGTGGACCTGAGAGGTGCTGTCATCCTGATTGCTGTTATCATAATAATCTCAGTCGCATTGGTACCGATTGGTATGTGGCGTGTCGGTCGGATGAACCTTGTTGAGAAAGTCAAGGACCTTAGCCAGTAGTTTATCAGCAAACTCAGAGCGTTCTAGGAAACTGTTATGATGTCTCCTTCACTGGACTCATCAATGCGATTCCATGTACGGTTCATGCGGATTGTGACCGTTTGCCTTGTCATTTCAGCAAGTGGCTTCTCTGGCTGCCTTCAGGAGGAAGCGTCACCATCACTCCCGCCTGAGGAACCCACCCCTCCAGACTGGACATTCGTCACCGGACCCGATGGTCTGGGCATCGATGTGGAACCCTTGCCCCTCAGTTTTGAGTTTAGTGATGTGGGTGAAGAAGGGGCTGAACCCAGTATAGGAGTTACTTCTAGCGGTTGTATATTTTTCATAGCATTCGAGAAACCGATGCGCTCATGCGACCATGGTGAAACATGGGTGGACACAAGTAATCCCACACAGGCGTTCTTTACCAACGACCCGTACGGATGGGTTGATCCCATCACGGATCGAGTATTCAATATCCATATGATGGGGCTTTGGACCACTTGGATTGGTTGGTCTGATGATGATGGGGAAAATTGGTTAGCGAACCCGCACGACTCAGGGTCAATACCCATAAACGACCACATAAAACTCGGTTCAGGGCCATGGACTAACGAAGGATATGGAACAGGAGGGCAAATTACCGAGGCATATTATGAAACTGCGGTATACTTCTGTTTTAACAAATTACTCTATATCTCCTGTTACACCAGTTATGATGGGGGTGCTACATTTGAAGCTGGAGGAGACATTGTAGGTTTAGCTACCACTAATGGAGGATTGCATGGTGCTATCACAACCGCACCAGATGGTACTGTCTATTTACCTCCTCGAGTTGCAACACCGGCAATCATTTTTTCCAAGGATAACGGCCTTACTTGGGAGGAACGCACGATGGGNGANGACGTNGGTACACCAAATCCTCGTAAGAATGGAGAGGTTGCTACAGACACCGAGTCGAATGCTTACAACATCTGGGTTGGTAGTGATCAAGGTGTCTATATGTCACGAAGTATGGACTCAGGTAATACTTGGGACCAAACAAGCATTAGAGTTAGCCCTGTAGAAGTAATCTCGGCGACGTTTCCTCACACCTCTGCTGGAGACCCTGGACGAATTGCGATTACCTACCTTGGAAGCGAGAATGCTAGTGAACTTGGTCAGCCTAATATTGATGGAGAACCATGGGATGGAAATGCACACTATGCTACCACAAATGTTAGTCACTATCTATATGTTACTTACAGTCTTAATGCACTGGATGAAAATCCTATATTTCATACTCAACGAGTTTCATCCGATCCAGTACAGGTAGGTAGTATTTGTCTAAACAGCGGTGATTGCCGCTCAAATGAGGGAGGTTCTAATCGTAATCTTCTAGATTTTAATGATTTACATATAGATTTAGAAGGGAGAGTATACATTGGATTTGCAGATGGATGTACCGGAACCTGCGCATCTGGGAATGACACTACTGCGTCAAATTCAAGAGATAGATTGGGTTCCGTTTACTATTTAGGAAATGGCCCAAGCCTCTATGAGTCTGTAGGAGACTTGACAGAATTTTATCCACCTGAAGGAGAGAATCTCGAGAAAAATTCAGGCTGATTCCGGCACCAGCGAGGAGTGATGGGACCTTATTTTCCATCCCGAATCATTCTTGACGAATCCAAAGCTAAACCTGGCCTTCAGGGTTTTGCCCTCCACGATGAAATTGTAAAGGCCCGTGTTGAAGGCAGACGCTTTATCGCTAACTGGACTTTCTGTAATAATTTCTACTTCCACGGCAGATTTTAGGAAGTTCTCGAAATATTCAAGTATAGGGCCTGAACCGACGCATTCCCTGTCTGAAAAAGTTCCCAACAAGAGACCATCCTGTGCGTAGAGTCCAGTGACCTGGCGTGGATCTCCGCTCTGAACTGCATTAACCCACTCCTGCAATAGGTCGGATGCCGTTAGAGCGCTCATCGTTGCCTAGAAGGGCGTGTGTACATAGGCATCGCTGATGGATGTACAAGTACGTGTGCAAATGGAAACGACACCACTACAGAGAATTCTCGGAGTAGACAAGGATCAGTGTACTACCTGAGCAACGGTCCGAACCTCTACGAATCGGTAGGTGAACTAGCCGAATTCGAGTGAAAAACGAGGTCAGTAAATCTAGCCTTCCATTTCGCCTTCAGCCCCACAGTTATCACAAACAACTAGCTGCATAGTTCCAAGACGTGGAATCTTCATGTGAATCCCGCAGGCAGGGCACACGACGGTGATGGTTTCTTCCTTTTTCATCTCGAATTTCCTCTTTTGAGATCTAAGCGCTCCAGCTCCAAAAGTCGCGTATTTACGGTAAGCGTAGTATCCCACGGCAAGCAGCAGGATAGCGGTCGGGAAGAATATCCTGAACAGGGGATTATCAAGGAAGGTAAGAGAACTGGACTCGCTGACAGTCACGACTGTCTCATCAAACCCGGTAGCGCCATCATTGTCCGTAACNCGCAGAATCGCCATGTACGAACCCNCAGNATCATAGACGTGAGAAGCAACCCCGTCCGANGCGCTGTAATCGAAGACACCGTCCCCGTCGAAGTCCCACTCATAGAGGGCTATGGTCCCATCAGCATCTACCGCCGTGCCGAAGAACACTGCCTGCGAACCGGGAGTGATTTTCAGGTCCGGTCCCGCGTCGGCAACAGGGGCTGTATTGGAACCAAACACCGCGAAGACAGAGAAATTTGTGAAGTGTCCCCAGACAGTACCGTTCTCTAGGTCTATGCCGCCTGTTTCCGATGCTTCCCACCCACCCTCATCGGAATAATGGTATACCTGTAGAGTGTCAGCAATCACACCATCAGGAAGGAGTTTAGTGTCAAAGTTCAGAGTTATATTGGCATAATCCAAGGAGTCCTGGATGGTCATATCCATCGATATGGAAACATAGATTCCGACATCCTCCAGGATACCATTATCCGGCAGGGGCGGAGTTACGTCAACGGAAGTGACGGTGACGTTTCCAGACGCAATGTCTCCAACTACGAGTTCTAGCAGCAGCCCCATATCCTCCCAAGTGTTCAGAGTAACGGGCGTTCCGGGGGAGATATCAACTTGCTGTTCCTGGCCAACACTGGTTAATGCCGTATTTTCGAAGGCATAGACTTTGTCGCCTGTGGTGCCGGCAGTGAGGTACTCACCGTCAGCTGATATGGCAACCGCACGCGCAGGGTGATCTGTATCGTAATTCCAGAAGGGAATACCACTGTCTTTATCGAAGAGGTAGACCTTTCTATCAAGTGAACCGGCAACGATATACTTGCCGTCAGCCGAGATGGCAACCGAATACACAGTATCCCCTGTCTCGTAGCTCCAGAGTGGTGTGCTACTGTCCTTGTCGAAAAGGTAGACCGTGTCGTACCTAGAACCGGCGGCGATGTACTTACCGTCCGCCGAGATTGTGACAGAAACCAGTTGGGGCGAGAGCCCAGTAACGGTGTAGCTCCAGAGCGGGGTGCTGCTGCTCTTATCGAGGAGGTGGATCTGGCCAACATCGTTACCAACTACAATGTACTTGCCGTCCGCCGAGATGGCGACACAAGATGCCACAAAGTCGTAACAATAGATGTCACCCTCAATAGTGTAGTTCCTGAGCGGTGTGCTGCTGTCCTTGTCGAAAAGGTAAACGTTCGTGTCACCCTCGCCGGCGGCGGCGATGTACTCACCATCAGCCGAGATGGCCACCGAGCTCACTCCACCCCCAATCTCGTAGCTCCAGAGCGGCGTACCGCTGTCCTTGCCGAAGAGGTAGACCTTTTTGTCATAGGAGCCTGCAGCGATGTACTCGCCATCTGCCGAGATGGAGACCCTCCCTACATCGTCGGCAGTATTGTAGCTCCAGAGTGGTGTGCTGCTGTCCTTATCAAAGAAATATATGTAATCATCCTTTCCTCCTGCTACAATATACTCGCCATCCGCCGAAATGGCCACCGAGTTCACCGAATCCTCAGCAGTGTAGCTCCAGAGGGGCGTGCTGCTGTTCTTGTTGAAAAGGTAGACCTTGTAGTCATCGGAGCCGGCGACGATATACTCGCCGTTCCCCGAGATTGAGACTGAGTTCACATCATCCCCGGTGGTGTAATTCCAAGGAAATTCATTTTTATCTTCAATCTCTTCTTCGAGTATCATCAGGTTCTGGTACGCGTAATCCGACCACGAGCCATCATCATCCTGAACCCTGAAGGAAATCGTGTGGGCGCCCACGGAAAGTGTATCGGAATCGAAGCTCTTGCTTGTACTCAGCAGGCCGTCTATATCTGAAGTCCATTCGAATGCCACGACGTCGCCATCGATATCCTCCGAATCGCTATCGAAGTAGACCCGGACGTTCTCGTAGGCAGGATTGGGTCCTACGTCGATACTCCAGATTTGCGGAGGGTCGTTCTCTGATTCGTCTCCTGATGCCGTATTTTTGAAGGTGTAGACTTTGTAGTCGTGGGAGCCGGCGACGATGTACGCGCCGTCCGCCGAGATTGCAACCGTATCCACCTGACTCCCGGTAGTATAGTCCCAGAGGGGAAGACTGCTGTCCTTGTCAAAGAAGAAAATATCATTTCCACCTGAAACAACAATGTACTCGCCATCGGCCGAGAAAGCTGCCGAATTTACATTACCAGCAATAGTGTGGTTCCAGAGGGGGGTGCTATTGTCACTGTTAAACAGGTATAATCCGTTACCATCGTACGTTACCGCCGCAATGTACTCACCATCAGCCGAAATGGAAACGGAACATCCCTGGTGTCCAACCCTGTAGCTCCAGAGCGGTTCGTTGCTGTCCTTGTCAAAGAGGTAAACATTGTAGTCATCTGATGTGGCAGTAACATACTCGCCGTCTGCCGAGATGGAGACTGAGCGAACAAAGTCACTTGCAGTAGTGTAACTCCAGAGCGGCGCATCACTGTCCTTCCCGAATAGGTAGACCTTACCGTCAAAGGAACCGACAGCAATGTACTCACCGTCCGCCGAGATGGAGACCGAAGGCACTTCTGCCTCGGTGCTGGAGCTCCAGAGGGGGTCGTCGCTGTCCTTGTTGAAGAGGTAGACTCTGCCGTCAGCGGAGCCGACGGCGATGTACTCGCCGTCCGCCGAGATGGATATTGATTTCGCATCACTCTCTATGAGGTAGCTCCAGAGTGGCGTGTTGCTGTCCTTATCGAATAGGTGGACATATTCATTGGAACCAGCGGCGATGTATTCTCCGTCTGCTGAGATGGCCACCGACCACACAGTATTCCCGCTGGTGTAGCTCCAGAGCGGCGTGCTGTTGTCCTTGTTGAATAGATACACTTTCTGATCATCAGAGCCAGCGACAATGTACTCACCGTCCGCCGAGACGGCAACAGTCCGCACGCTATTGCGGGTGGTGTATGTCCAGTGTGGCATAATGTTGTCGAAGAGGTAGACATAGTTGTCCCAGGAGCCGGCGGCGATGTACTCACCGTCAGCCGAAATGGCCACTGAGTCCACAGCGTCCACTGCGGTATAGCTCCAGAGGGGGGTGCTGCTGTCCTTGTCAAAAAGATAGACCCCGCCGTCATAGAATCCGGCGACGACGTATTCACCGTCGGCCGAGATAGCGACCGAGTGCACATACTGTATACCCTCGATGCCGTTATAGCTCCAGAGAGGGTTGGCGCTGTCCTTGTCGAAGAGGTAGACACTGCAGTCATCAGAGCCGACGGAAATGTACTCACCGCCAGCCGAGATGTCAACCGAGCGTATACCGCCGCAACCTTCGCAGTGACCGCTGGCCCAGCCCCAGAGCGGCGTGCTGCTGTCTTTGTGGAATAGGTAGAGCCTGGCGTCGCCGACCAGTCCCGCTGCGACGATGTACTCTCCATCTGCCGAGATGGCCACCGTGTACACCTCACCCTCGGTGGTGTGGTTCCATAGCGGCGTGCTGCTGTCCTTGTCGAAGAGGTAGACTTTGTAGTCATCAGAGCCGGCAACGATGTACTCGCCATCCGCCGAAATGGCCACTGACTGCACACCACCCTCAGTGGTATAGCTCCAGATGGGTGTACTGCTGTCCTTGTCAAAGAAGTACAAATTGTTGTCCCGAGAACCGGCAGCGATGTACTCGCCGTCCGCCGAGATGGCGACCGAGCGTACAATATCGCCAGTGGTGTAGCTCCAGATGTCGCCGTCCCCGTTGACAAGGTAAACTTTGTTGTCATCGGAACCGGAGGCGGTATACTGGCCGTCTGCCGAGATGGCGACCGAGTGCACAGTACCTCCGGTGGTATAGCTCCAGAGTGGCGTGCTGCTGTCCTTCTCGAAGAGGTAGACCTTGTAGTCGTCAGAGCCGACGACGATGTACTCTCCGTCTGCCGAGATAGCAACAGAATTAACCCCAGCTCCTGTCTCGTAGCTCCATTCTGGATCTATCGCTTCAGCTCCCTCAGAAACAAACAGAAACACCACCGCAAGCAACAGCAAAACAGCGAGTGGTAGTCTTACGAAGCGGGCGCCCACAGTGTCCTGCTCGAACCGAAGCTGGCTAAAGTGTTTATGTTTCTTACAAAGAAACATTAAGTAAAGCCCTGAGAAGGCCGGAACCGTGTCCGGGCACCGCTTACTCCTGGCCGGGTTATCCTGCTGCCTGCTAGTCATCCTCCTCTCGGGGCGAGGGACTGGCGAAGAGTGGAGTGGAGAGCTGGTCGAGGACGCGGCGCTCGCGGATACTACGGTGACTGTTGCCGGAAACCTGACGATTCAGGACGGTGTCACGGTCGTTCTACGCAACTCGACCCTGGAGTTCGCTGATAATGCATCATGGCTTGCCGTCGGCGAAAGTGCCAGCCTGAGCCTGTGGGATGTCGAGTGCCGCAACCTGACCAGCATTGAGGTAGATGGCGGGA
Organism: Methanobacteriota archaeon; assembly: GCA_002731905.1. Taxonomy (GTDB): domain Archaea; phylum Thermoplasmatota; class Poseidoniia; order MGIII; family CG-Epi1; genus UBA8886. The sequence goes on along the minus strand of PCBV01000033.1, from coordinate 15,230 downwards.
GCCTGTTCATGTCGAACATCACGCTGCCGGATGCCGAACTCCTGGTTACGAACGGTAGTGCTTCGCTCGTAGCGAGCAGTTTCGGTACCTTGGTGGAAGAAGGGAGCAGCGTTAGTTCGGGCTACTGGTTGAACACGCGCTTTACGACACCGTTCGGAACACCAATCAACGGAGGAAACTGGAGTTTCACTTCTGACAATAGCAGCTGGTCGGGAAGCATTGACGAAACGGGAGAGTCTGGCTGGGTAGCCATTCTGGGCGAAGGGGCAGATGCCGGACCAATCAACCTGACGGGAGCAGTGGATGAAGTCCACTTTGGCCGATGGGAAGGCAATCTGATACTGGAAGCGAGTCAGGTACTTGAGGCACAACTTGAGGTTGGGCTTCTGGTCGAGGGATTCCAGATTGTTGGGAGTGATTCGCACCTGACAGACGAGCCGTTCGAGCTGATGGTTTCAGTCAGGAACACGGGTACTGCCAACCTCAACGTCAGCGCTACTCTTAGCGTGGTTGACACGCGGTCGCTATCACCCTTGAGTGGGACAGGGGGAGAACTGCTGAGCACGACGGAGATACTGCATATCAGCTACGGCGAGTCGCGCACGATGTCGCTGCCGAGTTCAGGAATTCCCTCACCCGGTTCCTATCTCTGCTACTATCGCATCTTTGCGGAACAGGTCATCAGCAGCCCCGTCAATGGCGAAGCAGAAATTCTCAGGAGTCAAGTCGGCAGCCCGTTCAGTACAGACGATGCGCTTGTGCTGGTCAGTAATGATGACGGAGTAACTACCATCCGGGCACCCCATCAGGGCATCCAGAAGGAACTGCTTGTCAGCCAGAAAGAGAATGTCACTGCAGGTCAGCAACTGATACTGGTCGAGCTTGACTTCGGTTCCAGTTCCCGCAAGATTGACATTGCCAGTCCTCCTTCCGAGCCGGAGAAATTCCTCGGGATAGAGTACCGCTACTGGATGTTCATTCTGCCGCTTAGTGTCCTTGCGGGAGCCTATGGTCGGGAGCGCTACAGGCTCGGCAGCTACCGAGTCGAGGAGGTATACCTGCTCGACAGTATTGGCCGGGTCATCGCCCATTCAGGAACTTCTGATGACTCCGGAATCGATCAGGACATCATGGGTTCTATGCTCCAAGCCCTTTCGGACTTCGTTTCGGAGTCTTTCCAGGCTGATGAATCCAAGACCCTGAAGAAACTCGAGCATGGCGAGCTGCTGCTGCTGATTGAACGCGGCCGGAATGCGGTCCTCGCGCTAGTCGTCACAGGCAAAGAGAGGCCCGAGATTCGTGAGCAGCTAGCCGGAGCGATAGACATTATTGAAAACCAGTTCGGGAGCGTCCTCGATAACTGGGACGGGGACCTGGGTCGTTTCGAGGGTGCGGGTGAAATCATAGAGTCACTCATTGTTATCCGAGAGTCAGTTACGTGGTACGTTAACCCTATGGCAATTGTCGGTAGCACTCGCGACCGAATTGCCGGCCTCTGGCATCGCTTCTTCTGACGCTGCAGGCCCCAATCCCCTTTTAGTGGCAGACAATCCACCCGCATGGCACGTACATCTGCCGTTCCCGGTTTCTACAAGCTCTCACCGGCAGAACGACTTGAAATCGTGAAGGAGTTCGCCAGTCTCAGCGACGAGGAAGCGAAGGCGCTGGGTGGATTCGGTGCGCTTGGTGGTGAGACTGCCAACCGCATGATTGAGAACGTTATCGGCAGCTTTCCAATGCCACTGGGTGTTGCAGCAAATTTCAAGGTGAACGGTGAAGAGCTTTTCGTACCTATGGCACTGGAGGAGCCGTCGGTTGTCGCAGCTGCATCAAACATGGCAAAAGGCACGCTGCCAAAGGGGATTGCTGTAGACTCAGACGAACCGGTGATGATTGGGCAAATCCAGNTGGTCGANCTGGACGACGNNTTCGCCGCNAAGGCTANCNTCGANGCNGCAGCAGANGAAATCGTCGCACTGGCNAACGAGCAGGACCCCATACTGGTGAAGTTTGGGGGCGGNTGCCGCGGTATCGAGGTNCGCGTGCTNGATTCNGCGGNGGGNCCGATGGTCATCACGCACCTGCTNGTCGANTGCCGTGACGCNATGGGCGCTAACGCTGTCAACACCATGGCAGAGGCGGTCGCACCGCGACTTGAGACNCTTACCGGCGGACGAGTCTACCTCCGAATTATCTCCAACCTAGCNGTTCACCGCAAGACACGCGCCAGTGCTATCTGGCCGGCNGAATTNCTCGGNGGNGAGGAAGTAGTCGANGGNATCATCGCNGCCTATGCGTTTGCGTGCGCNGACCCNTTCCGTGTCGCGACACACAACAANGGCATCATGAATGGCATCGACCCNGTGGTAATCGCAACCGGAAACGACTGGCGCGCCATTGAGGCNGGAGCGCATAGCTATGGTGGCTGGAAGGAAGGTGATANCTCNTTCACANNCTGGGAGAAAACGGATTCAGGAGACCTGCACGGCAGCATCGAATTGCCAATGGCTGTCGGCCTNGTGGGCGGAGCGACCGCAACACACCCTACTGCTAGAGCATGNGTCAAGATGATGGGGCTCGAAATCCCTGGTGGNGCAGAGAANCTGGCNGGCATCATNGCNNCCGTGGGNCTATGCCAGAACCTGGGNGCACTGCGCGCACTGGCNTCAGANGGTATCCANCGTGGCCACATGGGACTGCANGCGCGCAACCTNGCGGTNGCNGCTGGTGCCNANGNCAGNGAAATTGACGCNGTNGCAGANCGNCTCAAGCGCGAAGGAAAGGTNCGCGCCGACCTGGCTGAGCAGTTCCTGAAAGAACTGCGNGAAGGCTNATGCCNGTACTCAGCGACGAGGCCATACTCGCNGCGATTGATGCCGGACAGCTGGAAATCGANCCGTTCGACGTCGCGAACCTGACGCCTAACGGCTANGANNTGNGCATTGGCGAGGTGGCCNTGGCCGGCAGCGAGCCGATATCGGAAGGCNCGCTCAGTGTNCCGNCACANACGCGCTTNGCGGTCTCGACGCTNGAGCGAGTCGCCTGCGGTCCNGCNCTCTGNGGACANCTNTGGNTGCGNAGNACCTGGGCGCGNCGAGGNGTGCAAGCGAGCTTTGGNAAGGTTGATGCTGGCTTCGATGGTACGCTGACGCTTCCAGGCTTNAATTCGGCGGCNGAGCCNCTAGAGTTANCTGTNGGTGAAACCTACTGCCAGNTAGTGCTCGAGGCGCTGACCTCACCTGCATCCGGNTCNTACAGCGANCGCAGCGGNAACTACCAGCACCAGCGCGGCGTCACCTGGTGATNTGTGCNANNACTTCAGCGAAACCGGCACCACCGTNTGATTTGGTAACNTAATGTGGANGATGCTCCAGCAAGTCNCCGTAACTAGTTACTGACGCNACTCCNACAGANNGNTCNAAGGCNTGGAACATTGGCGCGTCGTTCGGGGAATCGCCGACGTAGANGCACGCNTCCGGCAACAGCTCGAGTTCGGCCAGGAGTCGNTCNCTCATCGCTAGCTTGTCCCAGTCGCCGAACCAGCAGTTGACATGGATGCTGGAGACCGCGGCGCGCGCTCCCTGCGCACGGACAAACTCNGCCACTGCGCTGGCCCACTCCAGTCCCAGACTGNCCTCCTCAGCGAAATCTATGGCGAGGTCGTGGGCGCGCCAAGGCTGGTCGGNCGCCTGTTGTGCGTCCGGGAATGCNGNATACACTGNATCCCACAACNCNNCCAGGCGNTNCACCGANTCNTCTGCGGTTTGCCANTCNCTGCGCTGNAGCCTGCNATCNANCAGGCGCATCACCANCGCGCCGTTCTCCCCGACNACGCCGTCNAGCGGCCACCAGCGTGCCATGAGGTCGCACCAGCCAGCTGNGCGNCCNGTGACNGCGATTGTGCGCAGACCAGCNTNGCGTNCCGCGTGGAGCGAGGTATAGGCACTAGCACCAAGTTGTTCATCGANCAGCGTGCCATCAAGGTCGAAAAGCAGCGCCCTGACGCCTTCGACAGGTAGCTTGGAAAGTGGTTGCATGGNCAGCTGAATAGCAGCAGGCTTAAGCACCTTCCATTCGGCAAATGACGTTGGACTCACTTTTTTATGGATGGNCGTCGTCAAGGAGTTCCCGCCCANGCGAGANAAACTATGACTCCCTCACTNTACGGTGCAGTCAAAAANCGGGCCAACGAGGCCCTCGTGGAGTCCTTGGACTACTGCAAGTGGGCGCTCCAGTCGGTCTCACGCTCGTTTGCGCTGACCATTCCACTGGTTGAAGATGCGCTTCTTGCGCCCATCATGGTAGGCTACCTCGAGGCGCGCATCCTCGATACTTTCGAGGACGACATCGGCAAGCGCCACGTCTCTCTCGAGGAGCGTGTGCGGGCGATGAACGCTATCATGGAAATCCTGGAGCGACCTGACTCGGAAATGGCGNACAGGAAGGCGCAGGAGCTCGCTTCACAAGCNGATGAGTGGGTGCGAGATGAACACTATCGCGGGCTGGTCAAGAACTTCGACAAGGTGCTGACAGTTCACCGCTCGCTCGATAAGCGCACCAAAGCAAGCATGGTCAAGTGGATGCATGAAATGAACGCCGGGATGCAGAAGTACCTGCAACAGCCAGTCTATTCCTTCGAGGATTTGAACGAGTACTGCTATTTCGTNGCCGGAACGCCTTCTGGNTTCCTCACGGAACTTATCCGCACCCGTGCCAAGCGCATCACNCCTGAGGACTCGCANACGCTGCACGACAATGAGCGTGACTTTGGCCTCTTNCTACAGAAGGTAAACATCATCCGCGACTTCCGCGAGGACATCCTACAGAACGAGAAAATNTTCTGGCCAGGNTACTTGTTCGATAAGCACAGCCTCGANCCNCAAGAGCTACTTGACCCTGGTAATGAGGATGAAGCGATGCAGATGCTGGACGCAATGGTCGATAACGCCACCGAGCATGTTACACCCGTACACGACTACCTGACGGCAGTCCCTGACGAATATGCTGGCTTCCGNCAGGGCGCGGCCATCAACTTCGCGATGGGNGTTGCCACCCTTGCCGAGGTGCGCGGTAACCGCCAGCTCTTCTACGGAATGCCAGTCAANATTTCACACGACACCCGCGACTCTATTCTGGCCGACCCGCTCGGTTTCGTCGCCTCCTGAGCCTTTAATAGCNGTTCTGTCTGCAAAAAATAATGCGATTGCGGTTGCTGTCTGGTATGAGCGCCGGCCTCGCGCTGCTCCTGCTACTCACNCTGCCNTCTGTCGAAGCGGCTCCCTCNACCGGTACCGTCCAGATAGCGATANTGCTGGCNGATTTCAACGATGCTACATACGACANNGANCACGACAGCGANTGGTTCGANGCACTNGCGTTCGGNTCCAGNGACTCGATGGCCNACTACTACGACGAAAACTCGCGCGGCAACCTNACCCTCGATGGTGAGGTTTTTGGCCCCTACACGCTCGATGGCGATGCGGCCGACTGGGGTAACGAGGACTCTGACTTCGTCAGGGACACCATCGAGGCGGCCGACGACGACGTTGACTTCCGCGAATATGACGCTGTGATGGCTGTGCACCCCGGCCCAGGCGAGGAATCGAGCGGAAACAGCGATGACATCTGGTCAATCCACTGGTCCGGATTGAACATCAACACTAATGACGGAAACCACCGTATTCGCGAGGTAACTCAGGTACCGGAAATCGAGTACTCCAGCGGAGAGCGAAGACCACTAGGAGTATGGTGCCACGAATTTGGCCACGAGCTGGGACTGCCCGACTTCTACGATACAGACTACTCCTCGGAGGGCATCGGTGACTGGGGTGTCATGGCGTCCGGCTCCTGGACCGACAACGGCGAGACGCCAGTGCACTTCAGCGGCTTCTCCAAGGCGGAGATGGAGTGGCTCGAGCCAGTTATAGTAACAGGCGACCTTCTTGATGTGCGGCTCAAACCCGCCTCGCGCGGAGGTATGATTATCCAGCTGCCTATACCTGGCAACTGGTCCGGAACGCGAGAATACTTCCTGCTCGAGAACAGGCAGAAGCTCGATTACGACACCTACCTGCCAGGCGAAGGACTGCTTATTTGGCACGTCGATGAGGACGTCTCAAACAACAACGATGAGTCGCATAAACGGCTCGACCTGGAGGAGGCGGACGGCTACGACGACCTAGACAACGGGTGGAACTCGGGTGACAGTGACGATCCTTACGGCGCGGGCGATGAATTTACCGATGCAGGATATCCCAACTCGACCGCCTACAATCTTACCGACTCAGGCTGGCGCCTCAGCGACATCCGCAAGGATGGGGACGACATCCTGCTCGACATCCGCTTCCTCTCGAAGCCGTATGCAATCTCCGACGCGGCAGAAGCGGCAATCGAGCTCGGCGAGCAGCTACAGTTCTGGGGGCACGACTCGTGGGACGAAGACGGTAATCTGGTGAACTACACCTGGGACTTCGACGACGGCAATTTCGCCTGGATTGAGGATCCTCTGCACACCTTTGAGGGCTACGGCACCTTCGATGTCACACTCACGGTACGAGACGACGACGGGTTGGAAGCGGTGGCAACGTTGACCATCTATGTCAACGCCCCGCCGGTGCCGGTTATCGATGCCCAACCATTGGAACTGCTGGCAGGTGAGAGTGTTAGCTTCGACGGCTCCCCTTCGTGGGACCCTGACGGTACCATCCAGTTCTGGCTCTGGAACTTCGACGACGGCGCCACATCCGGAGATCAGCAGGTAGAACACGTTTACGTGCAGCCGGGGAGCTACAACGTCTCGCTCAAGGTATACGACAACCTGAACTCTATAGCCACGACGTGGGTAATAATCACAGTCATCAACCTCGAACCGCAGGTCGATTTCGCAGTCACGCCCGTCAGTGCGAATACTACGGTCACCTTCAGCTTTGTAGATAACTCAAGCGACCCAGATGGCAGTATCGTAGGGTGGACATGGGATTTCGGCGACGGAAATAGTTCGAGCGAACACAGTCCGCAATATCACTATCTGCTGCCAGGGGACTACAGTGTAACGCTTACCGTGCAGGACAATCTGGGAGCGCAGAACTCAACGACACGGTTGCTTGCAGTGGCGAACGCACTCCCACTGCTTGAGCTCGATATTCCACAGGGTGTCCGCGACAGCGCGTACTGGATTGTCCCGGCAGAGCTGGAAATTGAGCTTGACGGTGGTGGCAGTAGCGATCCAGAGGGGCTGCCTCTCGAGTTTGCATGGGAAATTGATGGCGAGACCTATTCCACACCTGATATCGCGGTAATCCTCGGAACTGGTATCCACGCAGTGTCGCTCGCTATCACCGATACGCACGGCGCAACCGTCAACGGAAACTGGACCTTAATGACTGTAGTGCAGCCACTACTCTCTCTTTCCCCACAAACCGTGAATGTACTCACCGGTGAAATGACCTCTTTCAACGCAACAGCGCTGCAGGGTAGCGTAACGACTTGGGAGTGGGACGGCAACCTAACTGTCGAAGGTGGTGACGTGTTCTCCTTCGGCTTCGTCCCTGAAGCGCCGGGCAGCTATGAATTGCGCGTGCGTGGACTCACGCCGGGAGGGCTGCCGTCGCCCTGGGTGATTACAACGCTCGAAGCGTTTGAACGGCCACAGGCAGTGCTGGAAATCGAGGGTGAACTGCTACAGGACGTCTGGCTAACGTTCAACGGCTCGCAATCACAGGGCCTTGACCTGACATGGCAATGGAGCCTTGACGGCACTCCGCTACCCAACGCGACCGCGGTTGCACTACAGAGGGTGGAAGGGGGGGGGATGCACGCCATCACGCTAGATGTGCAGCAGCAGCCAATCGGCAGCGCCCAGGTGACCGAGCAGTTCTACCTAAATTACCTACCGCAGGCGTTGCTCGAGAGCCTCGACCCGGCTCGGCCGCGCATCGGGCAGGAGTTCAGCTTCACTATCGTTGCGCATGACCCAGACGGCAGCGCGCAGATGCTTGCCGTCGCATGGCCAGAAGGCTTTGAACCACTAGATGAGATGCTCGGCAACGACAGCTACTCTGCGACCGCACTGATGGAGGCGGAGACGTCGTTTGGCCTGACAGTGACACTGCAGGACAGTAGCGGTGCACTAATCGAGCAGATTGTAGCTCTGAGCGTCTACGGGTGGCCTGACGGGGTGTTGCAGGCGCTGGAGTGGCGCGGCAGCTCCCACACCAACGAGAAAGGACAATTCGCCGCTACCGTTGCTAATGATGGTGCCGACAAACTGGCGGGCACCGCGACACTAGAGCTAGACGGTCTGGTACTGCGCACATGGGAAGTGACGCTCAACCCAGAGGAGAACATCACCCTGCTGGCGGAGTGGACAACGCAACCTGGCCGGCACGCAGTCACCCTCTTCCTTGAGCTGGAGCAGGATGAACTGGAACTGGCTAACAACCAGCTGGCACTGAACCTGACTATCGAGAATGCAGAGCAGGGACTACCGCTACTGGCGCTGGCGACAGTTGCCTTGGGTGTGATGGTAGTAGCGGTAACTGCCTTTTTCTACTGGAAACAACCGTCTAGAAAGCAGTCTGGAGATGAGGTGCAGCTGCCATCCTCGACAGGCAGTGGTGTAGAGGAACCGGTCGAGGCAATAGTCGTGGAAGACGACGCCTGGCGCCGGCAGGACTAAATATCGGGGAACCGGTTGCTCCATGATGGCGACAATGCGCCGCGTTCCCAGTGAGCAGTTCTTTGACCTGCGGGGATGGCAGGCTGATCACGCAGAGGAGTATGGCGAGCAGCCGAGCATGCGTGTCCAGACACTGCAATTGGACCGGCCGGAGCAGGTCGGCAGTATCACCAGCGAGCTGCACGATGGCAACTTGGTGCTAGTGGATTATACTCCGCTAGAGGGAGACCAATCAACGCTGCACAAAGTACTCGCTGAGCTGGAGCGCGCAGTAGCGGATGTCGATGGCGATATCTGTGGCGTCGCGCGTCACTGGCTAGTTGTTGCACCGCGCGGAGTGCGAGTCGCCCGCAAGCGGCTAGGTGACTGAGCGCGCTTAAGCTACCGGCCGNTGGTATGACATGGCGCGGATAGCTGTACTAGGGAGCGGACTGGTCGGCTCGTTCGTAGCGACAGAACTGGCACGTAAACATACGGTCAGTCTNTTCGACCCAGACAAGCTAGCGCTAGAGCGGGTNGCACAGCACGCTCCNACAGNNGAACTGCATTCCGAGCGTTTCTCTTCCGCGAAGCAATTGGNGGGCTGCGATTTGGCACTGAACTGTCTGCCGGGCAGCGCTGGCCATACTGCNCTNANGCNAATNATAGANGCAGGCGTTGACTGCGTTGACATATCCTTCACCGAGCGGGATCCACGTGTGCTGGACAGCGCAGCGCGCGAGGTGGGCACCACAGTNATNCCAGATGCCGGGATTGCACCAGGATTCAGCAATCTGCTTGCGGCCGAACTGGCNGNGCTGGCACCNCAACAACTTNAGATNTTTGTCGGNGGNCTNCCNCTGCGNCGNGACCNGCCNTGGGAATANGCNGCNCCNTTCTCACCAACGGACGTCGTNGCCGAGTATGANAGNCCAGCGCGGCTGAAACGTGNCGGTNGCGCTGTTACNGAGCCNGCNCTGTCGGACTGTCGNCCTTTCCAGTTAGGACCAGGACTGGTGCCCAAGCTGCCAGACGGGATTGCACTGGAGGCTTTCCTGACTGACGGCCTGCGCAGCCTGCTAGAACTCCCAATTCCCGAGATGGTGGAATACACGCTGCGCTACCCCGGCCACGCCACTCTTTTCATGGAGCTTCGCGATTCTGGAGCGCTGGCAGGCGAAGCACGCAACGCTACCTTGGCTTCGCTATTCGAGGCGTGGAAACTGCAGCCGGGCGANTCGGAATTCACCCACCTGCAAGTGCTGTCGACGNTCGATGACGGCTCGCAGCGNGGCTGGCTGGTGCANGACAACGGCGCCGACGGCTGGAGCAGCATGGCGCGCACCACCGGCCTGACGGCGTGCGCGTTCGCGGAGCAGCTGCTTGCGGGTTACCTGATGGGTCCGGGTGTCCTGATGCCGGAGGCGTGCCCCGGAGCATTGCCNGCGGTGCGAGAATACCTTCAGTCGCGTGGTGTCACCGTCGAGCGCGTCGCGTAGGCGGCGACCAGTGTACCAGCCAGTGCCAGCAGCGTCCCGGCACCNAACACCTCAGTATACGTGAGGGTACGATGCAGCTCGCCCGCNAGNAGGGCGCCGCTGCCGGCACCGAGGAACATGCAGGAATTCAGGACGCCGACGNCGCGGCCGCGCAGCCGGTAGGGCACGCGGTCGGCGACCAGCGCTGTCGCGGAGACGTCGAACGCCATCCAGATGGGCGGCAGGAACGCGGCGATTACCAGCAGTGGATGCGGAGTGAGNGTNTAGGTCGCCATGCACGCTACGAAGCCGAGGCTGACCAGNCGCAGCAGCTTTTCGCGCGGGTGGCGATCGGCCAGTCGNCCGAACCAGGGCGCCGTAACNCCGTGCACCANCCCCGAGGCAAGCATCACCAACCCCATGCGAGATGTGCTGCCGGTCAGCGTGGTGAAGAAAGCNGGCGCGAAGGCGAGGAAAAAGTAGTAGCCCACGAACAGCAGCACGGTCGCGACCCAGAGNGGCCAGAGCCTCCAGAGCATCCCAGTCGGTGGCAGTGGCACTCCCCCGTCGGGCACCCGTTCCGGCTGCCCAAGCTTCACGCTGCGCTCGCGCAGCCGCAGCAGCGCTGCCACAGCAAAGATGCCGAGCGCGCAGTTGATGAAGAAGGCGGCGAGCACCGNCGAGCTGGCGCTGCCGTAAGCGCTGGCTGGCACCAGCAGCCCCCCGAGCAAGCCACCAGTCCCCCAGCCGAAGCCGGCGGTCATCTGTAGCCGCCCCAGNTGCGCACCNCGCGCGTNCGCATCNAGCTCGGCGAAGAGNGTGTGGAGGTGGACCACGCCNCCGCGAAAGAACGACTGCAGCACGCGNAGCGCAATTAGCCCCCANGTCCCGGCCAGCGGCATNGGGAGTGCCAGAAGCGACGANANCANCATCGCCAGCAGTACCACCCGCTTGCGGTTGNGCCAGCGNTCGGCCATCGCNCCCCAGAANGCAGAGCTGCCGACCATCATGAACATCGGAATGCCNACGACAAGGCCAACGGCGCGCGCGCCGCCCANCGCCTGCGCTTGCAGCAGCACCAGCGTGAACGAAAGGCCAATCGTGGCNTGGTAAGCGAGGGAACCGNCCAGCGGCAGCANCAGCGANTGNGCTGGCNCTGTCGCGCTNCCNGATTCCGCGNCNCCGGTCATCAGCGCGGGCAGCACGNCCGCTATTAATGGCGCGGCGACTGTACAGTCGTGATAATCCGCGCCGTGACCGGTTTCGCCCCNCCTNGCGAGGGGGCGCTGCGCACGATGAAGGTCGCTGAACACCTACGTAGTTGCGGCCACGAGGTGCAGACTGTNCGGCTCGCGACACCACCATGGGAAGANTGGTGTACAGCTGAAGAACTGCCAACNCGNGCGCGCGAGTTGGAACAGNCAGCACTGGCAGCCGGAATNAACTTCCTGTCTCTGGGTCCGTGTTCCGCTGAGAACGTTNCGGCCGTAGTAGATGCACTACTCACCACCAAGTCAATCTTCTGTGGGGCACAGCTCAACGGAAACGNCAACACCGCCGCTGCCAGCGCGATGCTACAGCTAGCACAGGCAGACCNGCAGCACAACTTACGCTTCGCGGCTCTGGCTCATGTAGAANCNGAGACTCCTTTCTTTCCGGCTGCATTCGCTCAACGCGAAGGATTTGCGCTGGCGATGGAGCTGGCGCCGCAAGTGCTGGCTGNGGGTGGCAAAATCGCAGCTCTTTCGCCGGGGCTAGAAGCGCTAGAGCGCGACGCCCGCGCAACAAATGTGCCATTTCTCGGCATCGATCCCAGTCTGACGCCCGGGCTTTACGGCGAAGGTTCTATCGCACGACTGATGACGCTGCTGGGATCGCCAGTCGGTTCACGTGGCGCGCCAGAGCTCGTGGGGCAGCTGACTACTGCACTCCGNGCGCTGCCGGTCGAGCAAGTAGGCTATCGAGGCGTCATGTTCGCCGTGATGGAAGACCCTGGTCTGGTCGAGGCGGTCCGNCAGCGCGAGCTCTCCGTTAGCGACCTGCTCGAATATGCAAGCCACTGTGGAACCGGGCTCGACACAGTNCCCCTGCCAGGCGACATCGGAGTNGANCGNCTGNCGGNGCTGCTNGATNNCGTTGCTGCGGTNGCTGACNCGCACGCTAAACCGCTCTCNGCTCGGCTCTTCCCNGCACCGGGCGTCAAGGCAGGAGAAACTGTCGCAACTGGCTCACCCTACCTTTTCGACTGCCCGGCTATGGAGATACCATGAACTTGGTCAANTGGGGCGGCTCTCTCATCACTGACAAGACGGCTGTCAGACCGGCGCCGAAGCGGGAACGCATCACCGCGCTGGCCGAAGCGCTGGCGGCTAGCGGAGAGCCAGCAGTGCTAGTGCACGGAGCGGGGTCGTTNGGGCATCCACTAGCAAAGCGGTTCGGACTGGCGCAGGGGAGCGACGGCTCGCCCGAACAAGGAGCGGCGGTAGAACGGACCCGGCAGCANGTACGTACACTCAATGCATTGGTATGCGANGCACTAGCCTCGGCAGGAATGGAACCATATCCTGTCCTGCCGTCGCAAACGCTTCACACCGCCGGTCCGCAGAACATCGTGGATTTCCCGACCAGCAGCTTCGAGGCGGCGCTGGAAGCCGGNCGTATACCGGTCACCTGTGGCGACGTTACCGATGATAACNCNCAAGGCNTAGCCATCCTAAGCGGTGACACGCTAATGGTCGAGCTGGCGCGTGCNCTGGATTTGCAGCGCGCGCTATTTGTCATAAATCATCCTGGCGTGATGGANCGTGACCCAGCCGAACCGGGAGCACGACTGGTCGAACAGCTGGACGCGGCCGCTCGTAAAGTGATGCGTACGCAACGGATGGACGTGCCGGGCGCCGACGTTACCGGCGGGATGTGGGGCAAGCTGGATGCAGCTGCCGCCGTTGCCCTAGAGTGCAAGTGCCGCATTATTGGTGCTAGCGACTTTGCCGCTGCACTTACAGGGGACCCAGCTGGAACGCTGGTGCTGCCGTGAAAGAGCCCGGCCGCGGTGAGGTGGCACAGCTTTGGCTGATGCTGCTCCCGCGACCACTAGAACTGAACACGGCCGCTACTGTGACTGGGTTAGAACCGACACTGATTGCGAACCTGGCGACGCAACCAGAGGCGACAGAGTTCATCGCGCAGGTGGTCGTGGNCGAGGAGATGCAACTGCGCGCGCGGCATGGATGGTTGCTCGAGCGGATGCGCGGACAAATGCGACTACGCAAGCACGAATGGAACCTGCTCGAGAAACGACTACGCCACCAGCTTGGTCCACATGTCGAGCATCACTGGTCTGAAGATGGCAGGATAACACGCGACCTTGACTTGCGGCCAGCGGGCGAGTGGGTGCTAANCGAATTGAGNTTTACCGGTGGTTTCGCGCTCTGGTTCCGCGAGAACGAGCAGGAGGNTGGTGCTGACCTGTCAACGCTCGCATCACAGGCTGCTGGCGCACCGGTCGAGGCNCGAGGCGAGCTGGAGTTTGACCGCAGCCGGCTAGAGCTGCTCGAGGGGCTGCCGCAGCGCGTCCTGCGCGCATTGANCAACATGTCGCCAGCAGGGAAGCTTGCCTACCGTAGCCTGGAGNTGGCGGTGATGAAAGGACTAGCGCAGGGCAGTTCGACGGTAGAGCAGCGCATGCGCGAAACCGCAAGGCCGTGGTGGAAGTTCTGGAACTAGCTATTGCTCCGCCATCAGCGTGCTAACCATCTCTGGCAGCCAAGGTACTGTGCGGTAGTCACGCAGNGCTTCCGGCGCGACCCACGCAAACTCGTCGTTCTCCCAGTCAAGCCGNACTTGGTCGGTCGTACAGAGGTAGAGGAACGAATACACTTCGAAAACCTGGNCGGGCTTCTCGGTAAGGCGNGGCGGAGCGCGCGCCAGCAGCTCGAGGCTGGCACGCGGGATGCCGGTCTCTTCTTCAACTTCGCGCTGCGACGTTTCGAGCGGCTCTTCACCCTGCTCGACGAATCCGGAGACGCCTGACCAGTAGTGCTGGAAGCTGCCGACTGCGGCCGACCGCTTCAGAATNAGGATGCGGTCGCGATTAAGCAATATGCTGGTAGCAACGCGCTTAGTCGGTCTGCTCATCTGCCGAGACCTGTGTTCCCGGCTTGAAAAGCGCATTGGTCTCGGAATCGCGCTTCTGCGGGTCGGGCAGTCGCGCCAAGTCGCCGTTCAGGTCCACAAAGTAGAGGTAACCTTCGTCGCGATCTACCATCTTGTCNGAAATNCACTNCTTNCTGCCNCCCTGATGCTTCCAGACNGTGCCGTCGCGTTCGACGAAGTAGAGAAAACCTTCTGGCGGTGGCAGTCCCAGCTTCTGGACCACTTCCGCCATCAGCTCGCCTCGCTGACCTCAATATGACACGGCGTTGGAAGCTTGTGCGAAGACTTGCGCAGCGCATCCTTGGCGGCATCGAGAAACTCGCGCGAAGTGCGCAGAGTGATGATTTTCTGCCCCGCCTTGACATTGGCGGCAACGCCGACAGACTTGCCAAACGATAGCCGCATCCCCTGCGAAACACGGTCGGCACCGGCGCCTTGAGCGACCTTGTTGTGCCGCAGAACCTGGTGCGGGTAGACGCGTATCTTGAGGTGGTATCCTTCTCGTCCTGCTGCAGTCATGATATGCCGGTTGGCGGTGATGCGCGCTGATTCAAGCGCATTGTGGCGAATTAGGCACTTCTCGTCGGCGCTGAGGGTTAGAACGACCTCGGAGTCGAACTTTGCTCCGGGAGCGCCGACGTCGAACTGGGTAATCCGGCTGGTAGGAACGCCGCCGATATATTCTCGGCGCGTGTAGGCTTTTGTCTGCCCACGAAACATGTGCGCCGGGTTTTTCTTCGCCATGGGGCCGGCGCAGGATGTGTGTTATTTAAGTCTTAGCGCCATCGAGCTGGTCAGCTTCTATAACTTTTTTTCGAATGTAACCAGCTCCAGTTCTGTGGCTTTCGATTCCTTGACCCGCCATCCCCACCAGGCGACCCGCCTCCGGAAGCTTTGGGACTCCCGCGTTTCCAGTTATGCGACTTGCCATTAGTCGGTCG
>PCBV01000032.1 GCA_002731905.1 Methanobacteriota archaeon | reverse complement strand
CTACGGTGAAGGCTCGGAGGAGCCGCTGTTCTACCTACGCAAGATGATAATGGCCGGCTCGCGCGAGGAACGCAAAGCGGCGCTCGATGAGCTTTACCCGCACATGAAGGACGACATCCGCGAGACGCTGCGCACGATGGCAGGTCTCCCCGTGACTATCCGGTTGATGGACCCACCACTGCACGAGTTCATCCCGCACGAATTGAAGGGGCAGGCACAACTCGCCGAAGCGCTGAACATCGACGGCACTGAGCTGACGCGACGTGCCGAGCAACTGCGCGAGACCAACCCCATGATGGGACACCGCGGCGTACGCCTAGGAGTCACCTACCCCGAGATTACTGAACTGCAGGCGAAAGCCATCCTAACCGCCGCGGCAGAACTGCAAGCCGAAGACATTACGGTACTGCCGGAAATCATGGTACCACTCACCGCCGCCGAGGCGGAGTTCACACACCAAGAGCAAATCGTGCGTCGTGTCGCCGGGGAGGTCGAGGCGACGCAAAACTGCAAGCTGGACTACCTTGTGGGGACAATGATTGAGATTCCGCGCGCGACGCTGATGGCAGGAAAGATTGCCGAAACGGCTGAGTTCTTCTCCTACGGCACAAATGACCTGACACAGATGACCTTCGGCTTTAGCCGTGACGACAGCGGTGGCTTCCTACCCGAATACGTGAAGCAGGAAATCTTGCCAGACGACCCATTTGCGACGCTTGATACAGGAGTAGGCGAGCTGGTCGCAATCGGTATTGAACGCGGTCGTGCGACCCGACCAGACCTGAAGGTCGGTATCTGTGGTGAGCACGGTGGTGACCCTGCATCAGTAGCATTTTGCCACGGCGCTGGGATGGATTATGTCTCTTGTTCGCCGTTTAGAGTGCCCATCGCAAGATTAGCAGCTGCACAAGCGGTGTTGAATGACTGAAGAGAGTTCTATTAGCGCAAAGCGACTACTCGAGTTCAGCGTTGCCCTCGGGGCACTGACGCTAGTGGCCACCTACCTGATTTCTACCACAGGCGGACGGGTTGCACCTTTCATCCCGATTATTTCAGAGATGCCCTTTGCTGGGCCAGAATCCAGCTTCTATGGTCCTGGCCTCGCAATCAGTATTTTCTCGTTCATCCTGCTGGCACAGGTTTTCCACAGGATTTTCACCCCGCTAGCGCGGGAGCTTGGCGGAAACTACGAGTCCGGAAACGATTTAATCAGGATTATAGCAATCTTTGGAGGCGTGTGTGGGATTATTGCAGTCAACTTCCACTGGATTGATTATCCCATACTGCACGGTGTGACGGCAGGAATACAGTTCACTTCCTTTTTGATGTGGGGTGCCTTCGCCTGGCGCCTCCTGGAGAAGTCGGGCAGGAAGCACAATGTCAGGAGATATGCCATTTATTCAGGCTGGCTGTTCTATATCCTAATGATATTGTTCAGCGGCCTTGACAGCCAGGCACTTATCGTAGAAGGGCAAGGTCCATTCTACAGGCTAGAAAATCCTCCCTCCGTTGATGACGCAAGGTCGCTCTACCTCAACCTCACAGCATTCTGCGAGTGGAGTATGGTGTTCTCATTTTATGTTGGGGCCCTGACTTTCCGACAGGAACTGGAAGGCGTCCGGCTCTAGCGCTTCCTGCATTTAGCGTGGGCTCGCTTTCTTTTATATATTCATCGATGGCCATTACTTACTGACTGCTCACTACTTTACAGAAGACTGTTTACGTTAATTTCCCAGCCCATGATTGCACCTCAACAAACTCGGACGGGCAGCACGTAAAACCCTTATAGTGAGAGGGGCTCGCCCGACCGTTGGGGAGCGTCGATGAAGAGCTGCTATACGCCATCCGGGCGATGGAGGTGCTGCTCCAGTCGGGAGTGGGAATCGCAGAGGCGATGAAACATGTCGCCGATGAGGATTATGGTGACCTTTCGAGCGAGTTTCAACGCATCTTCAGTGCGGTAGAGGGGGGGTCGACGCTAGGCGACGCCGTCCGGGCGCAAATGCGCGCCACCAGTTCAGCAGGGCTGCGCCGCACACTCTCAGTACTTGCAATGTCGGTCGAGCAGGACACTAATGTCATCGACCGACTGCGCTCGATTGCCGACAAGGAATCACGATCACGCCGCATCGAAATCCAGGCGTTCGTAGAGTCACTCAGTGCTGTCGCCGAGCAGTTCCTAGTAGTTTCGGTACTAGTCCCGATTATAGTAGTTATCATAGCCGTGATAGATGCTCTGGTTGGCGGTGCTGAGGGACCATTTACCAGCATGCCTCGGCTACCACCTGCTTGCACGCCCATCTTGTTCCTGATTTCAATACTTGCTATTACCGGGCTGGTAATCCGCACCAAGTCACAGGAGCCAAAAGTATGAGCCTGCTCGACCAACTAGACCCGCTCTTCTCCGGCATTGATGGTATTTCAACAGCTGTAGGGGCACTGATATGGATTGTTCTAGCAGCATTAGCCATCGGTAGCACTGTCCTATACTTGCCGCTGAAACGGCGATTCGCCGAGCGCACTGAACTCGAGAATGCTTGGCCAGAGGTGCTCGGGGAACTGGCAGAGAACCTGCGCGCTGGTATGGGTGTCGAGTCGGCGCTTGACGCAGTCGCCAGCGCTCGGAGCGACCGAATAGGTGAGATGCTACAGCAAACCGTAGCAGAAATGCATGACACCAGCTTTACTGAGGCCATGCAAAAGTTTGCCAAACGCAGCCGTTCACCGATAATCGCACGCGTTGTGAGTATCCTCAACGTAGCGCTAGTCTCCGCAGGCAGTTTTTCGGAGACACTGGAATTGCTCTCAGAAGAATTCTGGGAAATTTACTTGCTGCGCAAGGAACGCATTGCTAAGACCAAGAGCACTGCTGATTTCATCCTCTGGTCGGGAGCAGTATTCTGTCCTGCACTGCTTGGCTTCATCGTCGCGATATTTGGATCGGGGACGGTCGGCAGCTTCCAATTAGATATAGACCTAGGGACGCTTAACCAGTCGCTGCTGGTGTACTCAATGGTTCTCGGTGCTGCAGGAGTCTGGATGCAGGCGATAATCCTACAGACGATGCGAACAGCGTTACTGCGCACGCCCGTCTATATGCTGCTTGCCAACACCACTCTTTTAGTGACTCTGAAGCTGCCGGCGGCGTTGCTATGAATCCAGCGCAGGGGAAGATTATCGGTAAGTCTGCCAACGCTCAGATTAGCCTACAGCCGGGGCAAGACCTACCAGTCTACCGCGTCCTGAAACTTGTCCGTTCCAGCAGCTATGGTGCACTGAAACCACTTCTCGAGGACGATGACCTAGAAGAAGTAATGTACAACTTACCTGGAAAACCAGTGATGGTCTACCACCGCAAACACGGCATGTGCGTCACCAATGTCACGCTCAAGGAGGAGGAAGCACTTCAAATTATCAAAAAAATTGCAGCCTATGTAGGGCGTAAGGTTGGGCTGGACAACCTACTATTTGATGGGAGACTCCCCGATGGCAGCCGCGTCAATGCTACACTGCCGCCTGCATCGCCCGGTGGCCCGACACTTACTATCCGCAAGCAAACGCATGACCCACTTACTTTCGTTGACCTCATCCGCTTCGGAACGCTGACCCCGCGGCTGGCTGCGCTGCTCTGGATGTTCGTTGACGGGATGGGGGCTGCGCCCTGCAACATCCTGGTCTCTGGAGGCACCGGCTCAGGGAAAACGACGACATTGAACATACTCGGCCTTTTCATCCCGTCGCGTGAGCGACTTATTACCATCGAAGATGTGACCGAAATCCATCTGCTGCACGAACACCACGTCCAGCTTGAGACCGTCAACCCGGGCAAAGCAGGCGATTCCGGACTTGACATGGATGCATTGCTGAAGAACACACTGCGCATGCGCCCCGACCGGCTAATTGTGGGTGAGGTGCGTGGCGCCGAAGCGCGCTCGCTCTTCACTGCGATGAATACGGGGCACGACGGTTGCATGGGCACGGTCCACGCCAATACTGCACAGGAATCTGTGCAGCGGCTCATCAACCCGCCTATGTCGGTACCTGCCATCATGCTCAACGCATTGCACCTGATAATCATGCAAGGTCGAATCAACGTTGGAGGGAAGCAGGTGCGCCGCATCACCGAAGTTTCGGAGATGGCAGGACTGGAAGGTGACAAGCCACGACTCAACACCATCTTCCGCTGGGACCAAAATAAGGGAGCTCTGGTCGAAACAGGTGTCCCAAGTAAGCTGCGTGAACGCATCGCCAGTGGTGCCGGCGTCTCGCCCGCCAAGTTCGATGAGATGGCGCGCAACCGACAGAAAATCATCGAGACGCTAATCGAGCGCAACATCTCCGACATCTCTCAAGTGACGCGGGTAGTTCAAAACTACTACCACAAGCTGGCTGGCTGATGGTGCGTACTTACGCTGAGGCGGGGGTCGACATTGACGCCAGTGACCGCGCCACCGCCGCGCTGGTGGCGCAGCTCGGTGGTACGACACGCGAGGGTGACGGCATGCCAATTGCCATGGAGAACGGCTTCGCGGGGCTGGTACGGCTGGGCGACGACGCACTCGCTGTCTGCACCGACGGAGTCGGAACCAAGCTGCTGCTAGCACGAGAGCTGGACAGCCTCGACACAATCGGCATCGACTGCGTAGCGATGAATGTTAACGACCTTATTTGTGTCGGCGCCGAGCCGCTCACGTTCGTTGACTATGTCGCACTGGACAAGCCCGATGAGGTGCTGATGGCACAGCTAGGCACTGGCCTCGCCGAGGGGTGCCGACTGGCCAACTGTACGCTCTCGGGCGGCGAAACGGCAGTTGTGCCGGAACTTGTGCGCGGTTTCGACCTGGCGGGAACGGCAGTCGGCTGGGTCGCGCGTGGGGATATCATTGACGGCTCACGCGTCGCCGATGGCGACGCACTCATCGGCCTCGCCTCTTCCGGACCACACTCGAACGGCTACACGCTAATCCGGCGGCTGTTCAACAATGACCCCGTTCTCGGCGCGCAGCTGGTGGCGCCAACGCGCATCTATGTCCAGTCCGTGCTGGCGCTGCTCGGGGCGGTGGATGTGCATGCGCTGGCACACATAACAGGAGGCGGACTCGAGAACCTACTGCGCATGAACTCCAGCTTCCGCTATGTCGTCAACAACCCACTACCTGTTCCTGAAGCCTTCGACTGGCTCCAGCGCAAGGGCGACATCGCACCGACAGAGATGTATCGCACTTTCAACATGGGCCTAGGGATGGTTATTGCTGTCGCCGCCGGCGACGAGGCTAGGGCGCTGGAAGTGCTAAAGCAAGCAGGTGAAACTGCACAGATAATTGGCTGCGTTGCCGCCGGTAAAGGCGTCACGCACGCCGCGCTCGAATAGCTTTAGCGCCCCAGTCGCGTGCGAAGTGCCTGCGCCCGCTTATCGAGTGACTCGCGCAGTCGTGCACGCACCAACCCATTGCGTTTCTGCCATTCAGTCATGCGAGTGCGCAGACGACGTGAATACCAATAATCACCTGCCTCCTCCGAAAGCGCAGCAATGGCGTCCATCACCTGGTTGGTGAACTCCCGCAGCGTCTCGCGGTTCGCCTCTTTCGCTCTGAAATAGAGCGGCTCGCCGAACTCGTAGAAAAAACGGCGCCAGAGTCGAGGAACGCGCTTGCCGACTGGTACAACACGGTCGGTCTCACGGATGGCGACTGGCACGACCGCTGCGCTAGTGGCGGCTGCCAATCGGGCAACGCCAGTACGACCCGGTCCCGGAACCCCGTCGCGAGAGCGTGTGCCCTCCGGGAATATGCCAACAGCACCCCCCTCGCGCAAAATAGCCTCGACTTCCACCAGTGCATCGCTGCCACCCGCGTCACGATCAATGGGGATCACACCCATACGGCTGAAGAGTGCACGGCGGAGTCGCCCGTCGAAATGCTCTTGCTTGGAGAGGTAGGTGACCGGTCGCGGAGTAGCGGTCATGATGAACGCTGGATCGATATGCGAGAGGTGGTTGGCGGCAATTATTACAGGACCATCGACCGGCACGTGCTCCTGTCCGCGATAGCGCGGCCGGAAGCATAACTGTAGTGCCCTACCGAGTGTCTGCCGTGTGCGTCGGTAGTCGCGCGACTCTTCCACGCACTGACTAGACTAGCAGGGTTCTTAACGATTGGTGGTTCGTAGAAGCTAGTTTCGGCGACCGTCGAATTAGAGCAGCGACTGCTCAAGCAGCTCGACCGACTGGATGCCCTCCAGCGACGCCAGACCGTCCTCGACCTCATCCACCAGCCCGGCGCGGTCGGGACCGATTACCAGCACCTCCAGTGCGATTAGCCCAAAGGCAAATGGCTGCGCCTCGTGCGCGCCCAGTTGTGCGTCGACCGGTAGTGTCGACGGCACCGCGGCAGCAACCGCCACGGTGTCTATTACCGGGGACTCCGGCATCAGTCGGTATTTCAGAGCGACCTCGCCCATCGCCACCCTACTGCAGAGCAGACAATTAAGTAATTTCGCAGTCCTGAATAGCATTATTAACCGCCCCTGAAATCGGCCTGTGATAGCACATGGCCATCGACGAAAACTACCTCTCGACCTACAAGCAGTCGGCAACCTATGACGGTGAGAACCAGCCTATAGAAATCTGGACCAGTGGTGACCAACCCTACGAGGGCGTCGGATCGGANAAGCTCGGCATCTGGGGCACTATCGTTGGCGTCGACTTTGACCTCTGCATTGCCGATGGGGCGTGCATTGACGCCTGCCCGGTCGAGGTTTTTGAGTGGCTCGATACTCCTGGGCATCCCGCCTCGGAGAAGAAGGCGATCATGATTCGCGAGGAAGAGTGCATCATCTGCCGCGCCTGCGAATCTGTCTGCCCGGTCGAGGCAGTCCTGATAAGCGAGGATTAGGTTAATAGTAGTCGCAACGAGGGGGTATAACATGGACGAGAGTGACCTGCGAGTCGGCGGCTGGAAGAAGCCGCGTCGTATCACACTACTGCGGTTGCTTGGACTGCTGCTGGTGCTCGCACTGGCTCTGCTGTTGATAGGACCACAGTTCGTCACTCCCTTCGTGGCGCAGGTGAGTGGGGACTCGGCAGAGCTCAACCTGCACTTCTGGAACGATGCAGGCAGCTCGGAATCGCAGGAATACAATGGCTTGCTAAAGCTCCATACACAGCAGTACGAGTCAATCGATGGACAGACCGGACTGCTACGCGTGATTACCCTCAGTGCGCTGATTTCGCCAGCCAACCTACCGCTCGATTTGGAACAGCTAATCATCAACCGGATTGAAACGGAGGCGGAGCTCCAGCGACTGGAGCTGAGCAATGGGCGGCGAGATAGCACGCTATCAATTGCGCAGGGCTATCAGGCGGAGTTGCTGAAGTGGGATGCAACCGTTACCGGTACAGGCGGCTTCTTCACTGGCTCAGACGGCAGTTTGCAGGTACACGCCGCCTACTGGGAGGCCGAGCAGGGGCTGATAATCTGTGTTGCCTTTGGCACCGATGCCATCCGTATCGATGAGGCAGAACGCATGATACAGGCGGTGGAAGCATGATTTGCCCGAAATGCAAGGGGCTGCTCTACCCACAAGGCGATCAACTGACGTGCTCGCGCTGCGGCCACTCACAGCCTAAGGGAGAAGTGCAGATAGTCGAACACGTTCAGGAAACTCGCGAGCAGGTAGTGGTCGACTCAATCGAGGGGACACTTCCCACCGTCGCCATCCTTTGCGAGAAGTGCGGCCACAATCAAGCGACTTGGATTATCCGGCAGACTAGGGCTGCCGATGAGCCGGCGACCCGCATCTACCAGTGCACCAGCTGTCGCCATAAATGGCGCGAGTACTAGGCAAGCCGTCCGCCCGCCTCGAGCAACTTGTTGCGCAGGGTTGCCTGCAGCTCTTCTAGCAGCTCTTGCGCCGCGTCGCTCTGAGAAGCACGGCAGAGCAGCTCCATCTCGACACCCGTATCACCGCGCGGCTTGAGCACTAGCATCGCCAGATATACTGTGTCGGTCAGGTTAGAGCGGCCTGCTAGGTAGCTAATGCTGCCGCCGTTCTCGCTGCGGCGGTGACAGAGTCCCAGCCCCGGCATCGCNTTGAGCACCGCCTGCACATCGGCCGGTGTGGTCTGGTCNAGCGCCAGTTCGCTGTGCGCGCTCTGTTCGCGATGCTCGGCACGCAGGTCGGCGTGCTCCTGTTCCGAGAGCGGCAGCGGCACCAGATAGCAGCCCAGCAGCGACACCTTGACCGTGCCTAGATCAGCAGTACAGGCCTGGCCATCCTGATCGCTGTAGCGTGCCGCCAGCACCACCTGCGTCGGGTCCCGGCTCGTCGGTCGAAAGCGGAGGCGGAGGCGGACCCAATCCCCTGGCGCCAGCCGCCCCGGCGACAGTGGTGTGCTCCCGCGCTGCTCCAGCTCGAGGCCGCTACCTTCCAGCTTCAGCTGTAGGGTGACTCTGTCGAGCTGAATATCACTGCGGTTGTGGAGCTGTAACGTCAGCGTGACGCCGTCACCGTCGGCTGCGAAGGCGCACCACGAAAGCTCCAGTTGGTCGAAGCGATGCGACATCTCGGCGAACGTCATCGTGTTGCGCACCCGCTCACGAATATCAGCCTCGCCTTCCACGCGCTGCACCTGCTGCTGCTCGACCTGCGCCATAAATTCCTCAAGCACTCCAACCGAGCCGGAGGTCATCCAGTCCATCACTGCCTGTCGCAACCGCTTCTCTACTTGCTTCTGCGCCGCGCGCTGCTCTTTCATCAGTCCGCGCAGCTTACGCCGCTCCCGCGGCAGCAGCTGCAGCGCCTCGCTGGTGTAGGTCAACTTACGCTGAAGCGCCTCACCTCCCTCCTGCCCATCGAAGGTCTCGGCCACCTTCTTCAGTCGTGCTAGCTGCTCGCTGATACGACGCTCCTGCTGCCGCGGCACAGTTCCCAATCGCCGATAGAGCGCGTAGAGCGGGTAGAGTTGCGCCGCCAACTCTTGCGGCTGGCTCTCAGGTAGTCCCAAACTCTTCATCAACCGCGGAAGCTGGTCCAGATACTCAACGTGCTGCTGCTGGCTGGCAGCGAGCGCTTGCCGGCACGCCTTGAGCTCGCCGTACGCTTCCTGCATCGCATCGAAGCTACCGCGCACCCTAGCCTCCACTTGTTCTAAGCTGTCCTCTACACCAGGAAGTGCAGGGCCGTACGCAATTACCTTCTGGCCCAGCTTGCGCACCTGCGCCAATTGATCGGTAAGGGTACGCTTCAGAAATTCACTGTTACGGAACCAACAGACGCGGCTCCNGATGCCAACCACCACCTCACCACCATGCTCCGGCAATGCCAAGCAGCTGATTTCCTCCCGGCTAGAGTAGCTCTCAAGCACCAGTCCTTCCCGGTCTAGAAGCTTGAGTTCCCACCTGCCAAACACTTCGCCGCCAGTAACGATTGTCGTCAGCTCGCCCGTTGGCACTGCCGCGGCAGCCTCGATAAACTGCTCCTCAGAGACCTGCCACAGCAGCTGGCCGTTGGTCTCGAAGCACCAGGTTCCACTATCGGTCGCGACCAGCACCGCGCCTCCGTCGCGCACCAGTCGGAGGTGGCGCAGCGGCCCTACTTCCTCGCGCCATAGCAGGTTGCCATCGGTGGTGAGGCAGTAGANACGTTTGCCNGAGGAGCAGGCCACATAATGGTTGTCGGTGACAATGCCGCGTACCAGCTGCCCAGTGCGCAGCTCCCACAACAGCTTCCCGTCGCGATCTAAGCAGCGCACCGAGCGCTCCAGCCCCGCCAGGCAGCGGTCGTCTGCCAGTGCGACACCGCCAACAAAACCGTCCATGCCGGCGCTCCAGCGCACTTCACCCTGGCTATTGAGCAGCAGCAGCCGCTCGCCCTCGGCAACCAGTGTTCCGGTGCCGTCCGGCTGCAGCGCCACGTCGTGGACATCCTGCCCAGTAGTATAGGTCCACTTGGGATTGCCCCACATATCGTAGCAGTGAAGTCCGTCAAACGCCACCACCACCACCCGGCTGCCGTCCTCCGAGACACGCACCATACGGTTCCCCTCATGCGTAATGGTCGAGAGCAGCTTCCGCTCCCGAAAGGTAAGCATCGCCCTCACCGTCACTGCAGCCACCCATCGACCGGTCCAGTCGCACGCCACATCCACCACGGGCGCGCCTGCCTTCTGCTTCGCGAAGGGGCGGAAGCGGCTGAACATTAATTCACCTCCCGCATCAGGTAGTAAACATCCTTGAGCGAAACCGGCGCCGTGACGTAGTCTTGCACCCGCTCGCCTAGCAGCTTCAGCACGCGGCGCGAAATTTTATGCACTGCCTGCTCGTCAGCGGCGAAGTAGCGCAGCGTCATCTCGTAGCGTTGTAGTGGTTGCGCCACTTTTTCGGCTAGTTTGTCATCAATATCGCGCTTCAGGTTCACCTCGACCGTGAAACGGTAAGGGACTTCATCCATCAACTCGTGCAACGAAGTGAATTTGTGTACCCTACCCCCCTCCTTCAGCACCAGAATTCGTTCGCACAAGCGATCCACAACAAAAGGATCGTGATCAACCATCAATAGCGTCAGATCCTGGAACGCTTCCATCTCTTCTAGCATGCCAATTACCTTCTCGCGTCGCGCCAAATCAAGGTTCGCGACCACCTCATCGAGGAACAGCACCCGCGGCTGCTTGAGGAAGGCAATCGCGAGCCGGAGCATTGCCTTCTGCCCCTCCGAGAATCCTTCCAGTCGGCGATCCCACATCGCGTAGAGGCCAGTTCGCTTCAGGAACGGAACCACTGTCTCTGGCGGCTTCTGTAGTACTGTCGCAAAGAACTCGATAGTCTGCCGCAGCGTCAGCTTGGCCTGGAAGTTCAGTGCAGGTGAGATGAACGCGAAGGCGCGCCGCGACCGCTCGCTCTGACGCCAGTTGAAGACGTCTTGACCAAAGATACGCACCTTGCCAGCGTCGGGGCGATAAATCGTGGCGATAGTGCGCAACAGCGTGGTCTTGCCGCAGCCGTTGGGGCCAATAATTGCGACGTGTTGTCCCTTCTCGACCGTAAAGGAGACGTCATCGATAATTCGCACCGGTGGACGACGCCAGCCACCCGGGAACTGCTTGACTACGTTCTCTACCTCGACTGCCTGCATCAGTAGAACTCTAGAGTCCCCCAGCTCTGTGCCTTGCGCTCGAGATACTTGTAGAGCAGGCCGGCGACGACTCCCGTAACGAGAATACCAACCAGCATTGGTTCCAAATAGGTGTTCCACAGCACTCCGAACCCGGGCTTCGGGCCTGGAATCAGCACCATGTCGCGCAGGAAGACCAGTCCGGTGATAATCGGAATATGCGTCTTGAGCCAGAGTGCAACGCCGGTGCCGAGGTAGCCGTCCATCGCTTCAATCGGGAAGTAGTAACCGCTCAGCACCTTGAGCGCCGTCACGACCATGTTAGCGAACGGCGTGATGCGTTTGGAGACAATATTGAGCGACGCGACCAGCAGTGAGACCATCAGCATGAAGACCCAAATTAGCAGGAAAACCCCGACAATGAGCGGCAAATCCCCCAGTCCAAAGCCGGCGAAAAGCCCGCGCTGTCCCGGCATCCCGCCCTGCGCCAGGTCGACCACCAACAGCACTGGCAGGACGATGAATAGCGTCGTCAGCAACGTTTTCACC
This sequence comes from Methanobacteriota archaeon, assembly GCA_002731905.1. Lineage (GTDB taxonomy): Archaea > Thermoplasmatota > Poseidoniia > MGIII > CG-Epi1 > UBA8886. The sequence continues at coordinate 19,231 of PCBV01000032.1, read as the reverse complement.
ATGGAGGCGATGTTGCGCGCCAGCAGCAGCGTCGAGAGGCTGACGTTGTTCGTCACCAAAAAGCCAATAGTGCCGCGCGACGCCTCTTCCGGCAGCGCCGCGACCGTATCCTCGTAGGCGCGCTGGTAGAGCGCCCAGAAGAGCACCCCCATCAGCAGGAAGCCCTGCAACCCGTAGTCGATACCGAGCTCCCCCGGGTCGGCGGCGTCATCGACGAACGCCCCCAACACGGTGAAGGCGACAATTATCAGCAGCATGTCGATTACGTCGGTCACCAGCTGAAACTTGTAGTTCAGGTCCACCTGTAGGTTGCGCTTGACCGCGCCCTTGAGGACCTTCGCATAGTGGACCGGATGCATCGTTCGCCTGCGGGAAAGGGACGAGCACACCATGATTAATAAGGGATGGAGCCACCGGAGGGAGTTGAACCCTCGACCTGCCGCTTACAAGGCGGCCGCTCTGGCCAGCTGAGCTACGGTGGCCTGATGTGCCGAGGGCGGTGGTTCATTAGCACTATCGTCGGGCGCCGTTGCCGAACGCTATAAATACCAACCCCTTCTGCGCGAAAACCTCCGCTCGTCGGGGAAGAGGCAAATTTGGCCAAGGGACTCTACACCTCCGCGCAGGCTCGCAAGCGTCGCCAGAAGCAACGCTGGAATGACCGCTACTACCGCAAGCGAGTGCTCAGGCTAAAGCAGAAGGCGGATCCGCTGCAGGGTTCGCCACAGGCAAAGGGGATTGTAGTCGAGAAGGTAGGCGTCGAGGCGAAGCAGCCTAACTCCGGCATTCGCAAGTGTGTGCGGGTCCAGCTCATCAAGAATGGACGGCAGGTAACTGCACTGGCGCCGGGCAACCTCGCCATAAGCTTTATCGATGAACACGATGAAGTTCTCATCGAGGGTGTCGGCGGACGCATGGGCCGCTCCTACGGCGACCTTTCAGGTGTACGTTACAGAGTCCTGAAAGTCAACAACGTCTCGCTGCGTGAAATGGTCCGCGGGCGCAAGGAGAAGCCAATCCGATGAGCGATGTCGTAGAGGCCGAAGCCCCCGCTGAGGATGATGCAGTGCCAGAGCTGCCAATACAACCGCTCTTCGGTAAGTGGGACCTCAGCGAAGTCGAGGTGGAGGANCCCACCCTGCGCAAGTACATCAATCTTAACGCCTTCCAAGTGCCGCACACCGGCGGGCGCCACGCGCGAACGCGGTTCGCCAAGCACCACATGACTGTCGTCGAGCGTATCATCAACAACCTAATGCGCTCCGAGCGCTACACTGGCAAGAAGGCACAGGCCTACACAGTACTGCGCAATTCGTTTGACATCGTACACGCAAAGAAGAAGGAAAACCCTATGCAGATACTGGTGCGCGCGCTCGAGAACGGCGCGCCGCGCGCCGAAGTGGTTTCGCTGCGCTACGGCGGCATCCGTGTCTACAGCGGCGTCGACGTCTCACCGGCGCGGAGACTCGAAACCGTCATCGCCAACATCTGCCGCGGCGCGATTGCAACCGCGGCGAAGCAGCGCTCCATCGAGAAGGCGCTGGCGCGTGAAATCATGCTCGCTGCTGAAGGGAACCCAGACTCGTTCGCCGTCTCCAAGAAAGAAGACAAGGAGCGTCAGGCGGAAGCCGCGCACAACTGAGGACCATGGGCCGTAAGGAAGATAACGTGCAACGCGCGCAGGCGCTGTTCAACGAGCTGGGGCAGATTCGCAACATCGGTACCGCGGCGCACATCGACCATGGCAAGACCACGCTCTCAGACAACCTGATTTACGGTGCAGGGATGATGTCAGAGGACCTCGCCGGAAAGCAGCTAATGCTCGACTTTGACGAACAGGAATCGGCGCGGGGTATCACCATCAACGCCGCTAACGCCTCGATGGTCCACNATCACAAAGGTAGCGACTACCTAATTAACCTCATTGACACGCCAGGGCACGTCGATTTCGGTGGCGACGTCACCCGCGCGATGCGCGCGCTCGACGGCGTTATCATAGTCGTCTGTGCGGTCGAGGGAGTCATGCCGCAGACTGAGACGGTTATTCGCCAAGCACTGAAGGAGAAGGTCAAGCCGGTGCTGTTCATCAACAAGGTTGACCGGCTGATTGCCGAATTGCAAGTTACTCCCGGAGATATGCAACAGCGCTTCGGGAAGATTATCACCGAGGTCAACAGCCTCATCCGGGGGCAGGCGCCGAAAGAGTTACGCAAGGAGTGGATACTGGACGCCGCCGCTGGCACCGTCGCCTTCGGCTCGGCTTACCACAACTGGGCTACTTCCATCCCGTTCATGCAGAAGAAGGGCATCTCCTTCAGACAGATTTACGATTACATGGCGGAGGAGGACCGCAAGGGGCTGGCGCACGCCGCGCCACTGCACGAGGTGCTGCTCGACATGATTGTTGAGAAGATGCCTTCGGCCGAGNTGGCGCAGAAATACCGTATCCCGCACATCTGGCACGGTGACCCCGAGTCGCCGGCCGGGAAGGCGATGGCCACCGCCGATGACAAAGGGCTGACAACCTACATGGTCACCAAGGTTGTCATTGACCCCCACGCGGGCGAAATCGCCGTGGGGCGGCTCTTCTCCGGCTCAATCGCCAAGGGTGACCAGCTCTACGTTTCCGGCATGCCCAGCGCCAANCGCGTCCAGTCCGTGGGCATGTTCGTAGGCGCCGACCGGATTGCAACAGAGAAAGTGACCGCTGGCAACATCATTGCCGTAGCGGGACTGCGCGACGCCATCTCAGGGTCAACCGTCACATCCGAGCAGGAGTTCGAGCCGTTCGAGCGTATCGTCCACCACTCGGAGCCGGTCGTCACCACTGCCATCGAGGCAAAGCACACACGCGACTTGCCGAAGCTGGTCGAGGTGCTGCGCGCGNTCTCCAAGGCCGACCCCTCCATCCAGATTGATTCCAANATCGAGACCGGCGAGCACCTGATGTCGGGGATGGGTGAGCTGCACCTGGAAATCACCGAGTATCGCATCTCAAAGGAGCACGGTGTCCCCATCACCACCTCGCCACCCATCGTNGTCTACCGCGAGACCGTTACTGGCCCCTCTGAGGGTGAGTTTGAGGGCAAGTCGCCTAACAAGCACAACCGCTTCTNCATCACGGTAGAGCCGCTCGAACCGGACGTTCTCGCCGCCATCCAGGAGGGTACTATCCCTTCGGGTGATATCAAGAAGTCGCGCGAGGTGGCACGGCAACTGCTGGACTTTGGCTGGGATCGCCCTATCGCACGCGGTGTGCTCTGCATCGAGAACGGCTGCGTCTTCGTCGACGCCACCAAGGGTGTCCAGAATCTGTTCGAGACGCGCGAGTTGCTGATTGAGGCGTTCAAGGAAGTCGTCAATCGCGGCCCTCGCTCGCACGAGAAGCTGATGGGGGTCAAGGTGCTGCTGCGCGACGCCAAACTGCACGAGGATGCTATCCACCGCGGTCCAGCGCAGACCATCCCCGCAGTCCGTAACGCCATCAACGGCTCAATGCTCACCGCCGGCGTGACGCTGATGGAACCGAAGCAGAAAGTCTACATCAGCGTCCCGCAGGAACAGATGGGAGCAGTGACCAGCGAGATGTCTCAGCGTCGCTCTGAGATTGCCGGCATGGAAACCGAGGGCGACCTCGCCATCATTACGGCCAAGGCGCCAGTGAAGGAGATGTTGGGCTTTGCATCCGAAATACGCTCGGCGACCGCCGGGCGCGCGCTCTGGAGCACCGAGTTTGCCGGCTACGAGCCGCTACCGCGCGAATTACTGGATGAGATCACCGCCGAAATCCGGGAGCGTAAGGGACTCAAGCCAGAGATGCCGCTCGCCTCTAACTACGGCGGCTGAGCGCCGACGAGAAAACGGCTTAATCTTTATTTACCCCCCGTCTTGCGGCCCACCCCATCAGGGAGGTCAGAAATGGCAGAAAAACCGCACATGAATGTAGTGTTTATTGGTCACGTCGACCANGGCAAGTCAACATCAGTCGGTAGGCTCTTGCTGGAGACCGGCGCGATTGAGCAACACCTCGTCGACAAATACCGCAAGGAAGCCGAGGAGCGAGGCAAGGGTGGCTTCGAGCTGGCGTACGTAATGGACAACCTCAAGGAAGAGCGCGAGCGCGGCGTCACGATTGATGTGGCTCACAAGCGCTTCGAGAGTGACACGATTTACTTCACGATTATAGACGCACCCGGGCACCGCGACTTCGTCAAGAATATGATTACAGGCACATCGCAGGCAGACGCCGCAGTGCTGGTCGTCGCTGCCGACGACGGTATCGAGGCGCAGACCAAAGAGCACCTCTGGCTTGCCAAGGTAATGGGCGTCGAACAACTNATTGTCTCGGTCAACAAGATGGATATCACTAAGCCCGCTTACTCCGAGAAGCGCTTCAACGAAATTAAAGCAGACCTTGACAAGATGCTCAAGATGGTCGGCTACCGTGATGAGCAGGTCACCATCCTGCCCGCTTCCGGCTGGATTAACGACAACATTGCCGCCAAGAGCGATAACCTCGGCTGGTGGAGTGGCGACNCGTTACTCGCCGCACTCAACAAGCTCTCTCCCCCCGAGGGGCAGGAAGGCGATTCGTTGCGACTCCCAGTCCAGGATGTTTACAAGATTCCAGGTATCGGTGCTGTGCCGGTTGGCCGGGTCGAGACCGGGACGCTCAAGTCCGGCATGAAGGTCAGCTTCAAGCCTTCCGCCCATCAAGGTGGTAAGGTTGGTGAGGTCAAGTCNATTGAGATGCACCACACCGAAGTAAAGCAAGCGGTGCCGGGCGACAACGTCGGCTACAACTTGCGTGGCGTNGCCCACACTGACATCCGCCGCGGCGACGTCTGCGGACCCGAGAACGACCCGCCCAGCGTGGCGCGCGCGTTCAAGGCGTCGGTGATGATTCTGGACCACCCCAATGTCATTACCAAGGGCTACACTCCGGTCTTCCACTGCCACACTGCGCAGGTAGCGTGCACCTTTGACACCCTGCTGGCAAAGATGGACCCTCGCACCGGCGAGGTAACCGAGGAGAACCCAGACTTCCTGAAGAAAGGCGACGCGGCGATGGTACTCATCAAGCCCACCAAACCGCTAGCAATCGAGGAACAGGCCAAGTTCAAACAACTCTCGCGTTTCGCTATCCGCGATATGGGCAAGACCGTCGCGGCCGGTATGTGCCTTAAGATTGAGGAGTCCTGGGACTGAATTGAGGAATGGCAAAGGGAGATACACGGGCCTGCATCTCCCTGCACGCCCTGGATCACGGCTCGGTTGACATAGTTTGCGAGCAGATACGAACCATCTCCGGCCGCACCGGTGTCAANATGACCGGNCCCATCCCGCTCCCGACGCGCAAGCTGCGCGTCCCTGTGCGTAAGGCACCTGATGGCGGCGGCTCGGAAACTTGGGACCGCTGGGAGGCGCGACTGCACAAACGGCTCATCTACATCGACGCTGACGACCGCGCACTACGCCAACTGATGCGCATCCAGATACCTGACGGCGTCAAGATTTCAATCCAGATTCAGGCGAAGTAGCGCCTACAGATACGGCGATAAAAGCATGCAGAACATCGCCGCTGAGCCATAGAGCGGGAGCCACGAGAAGCGCGCGACCTGCACGACAGCATTCGCGCCGGCCGAGATGCGGTCCTGCATCCCTTGCCCCAGGATTTCGACACCGGTAATAGTGACACGCCCCATCGCGCTCTCGGCCGGTGCCAAGTCAGACAATGCTTCAGCAAGCGCCGATTGCGCCGCAGGGAGGAGGAACTCAGCGCCTGAGAGTGGGTTGTGGCCACCGGGCGTGATATTGACATAGTGATTGTCGGTCGTCGCCAGTAGCAGCGTATCAACGCGGTCCGCCAAGCCGTCGCGCAGGGTGGCGTTCATCCCAGGTGCGAAGCCGTTGGCGTCCCATAACAGCAGCGCGCTGGTAGTACCACTCGTTTCAAGCGCCAGCACGCGTAGTCCACTAGGACCGATGCCATGCTCCAAGTCCTCGCCAGGCAAATATGCAACACCAGCGCGCAGCGCGCCGACGGGTGCAGCNCGGCATTTGTCNNCGACCGTGCCCATTGCATCTGCCAGCGCGCTCCCCTCAGCGGTACCGGGCGGCAGTGGAGGGCGTCCCCAGCCCTCCTGATTATGGAGGTCTACGAGCAGGCGCTCGCCGTCACCTCGGGTAGCNCTGCCCTCAAGAATTGAGCCGAGTGCTGGGTGAATGTCNTCGCTGTCGCCTGGTTCAGCGAACATAAGCAAGTCTTCCCCAAGGCCTAGGGCGTGCGCGCCAGGTCGTTCGCCCGACGTAGTGGCAGCGCGGCCACCCGAGTTGTGCTCCGCCCCTACAGCTGCTTTGGCCATCGCGCTGCCGATACGGTTGACGTCCTCAGAGCGCAGTGGGTTCTGGTCGTTGGTTGTCGCGCCGTGCAGCGCGAAGCCCAGCCCCGGCAATTTGGGGTCAATCTTCGACGGTAAGTTGCTGCCGCCCAGTTCGCCTAGCGGGCCAGGATGCACACCGGGGATAGCGATGAATGCTAGCGGTTCCCCGTCGCGTCGCAGCGACACCCAGCCACCCTCGACTTGCACGGTCTGGCAGATTTCGCGCAGCGCGCGCGTCAGTCGCCGCCCGTCACCAGTAGAGTAGAACTCGATAAACGCTGCCATGTGCCGCATCCCAGAGACGCCGACTGCGCGTTGGTAGGGTGTATCCGCGAAGAACAAAAAGCCATAACTGGCAGCTGTGAATGCCAAGAGCGAGACCAGCCCCACGTTGAACCAGTGTGACAGGTCGTCGCCGAATAGTCCCCACAGCGACGCCAGCGGCGCCAGCATTGCGAACGGGATGGCGACCAAAGCAGGGGCTGAACCGTGGGTGCGCAGCGTTAGGTACCAGAGTCCGCCGGTCGCGCCGATACCGAACGCCAGTCCGCCCATGCTCGAGAACCACCACTCGCCGCCTGCTAATGTGCAGAATAGCGCAATGAGCGAACCGGTCGCGCCAGTCTGTAATCCGTAGCGCGACGGGTAGCGACCGTCCCACGCCCACGCCAAGTTCGCGACGAGCGTTGCGACTAGCAGCGGCGGCAGTGCTAGTGCTATCGCGCCCACCAGCAGCCGATCCTGCAGTGTCGGCGTGTTGAGCGGGTACTCGACCAGCCCCACTACGACGAGCAGCAGCGTCGCGNCAGTGAAGAGTGCTATGCTGGTGTCACGGTTCGGCGTGTGCAGCAGGTAACCCGAGAGCCGCGCTGGCGGCGGCACTGTGTCATCCGCTTTGAGGTTGGGAGCCATTCAATAGGCGTGTACCGCCCCAATAATGGGCTGTAGCTCCTCCTTAATCATCGAGGCTCGCTCGACGACTGTGCCAGTGACCACCAGGTCGGCGCCAGCTCCGACTGCGGCGGCGGCGGCGTCAGCAGTGCGGATGCCACCGCCAACAATTAGTGTCGCACGGATGGCGTCGCGCACCGCAGCGATAAGCGTTGGTGGCACCGGCGCGTTGGCGCCCGATCCTGCCTCGAGGTAGATATAGCGCATGCCGAACAACTCGCCTGCCATGGCGTGCGCTACGGCTGGTTGTGGGTCGTTGCGCGGCAGCGGCGTTGCCTTCCCGACACGCGCGGCGGCCATTCCCGGCTCGATGATTATGTACGCCATTGAGAGTGGCTGTAGTCCCGAGCGATGAACCGTGGCAGCGCTCTCGATTTGCTCGCCGACCAGAAAGCGGCGCTCGGAGCTGTTGAGTAGTGACATGAAGAAAATAGCGTCTGCCTTCGTTGAGACCGCAAGGGCAACTGTTGGAAAGAGAATTACTGGCAGGTGTGTCTGTTCTTTAATCTCGAGTACTGCCGCATCGACACGCTCGAGCGAAAGGCCTGTTGAGCCACCAACCAGAATAGCGTCCGTCCCTGCCTGCGCAGCGCTGTGTGCCATGCTGCCAATGGTGGTGGTATCGCTCTTGCCGGGGTCAAGCAGTGTCAGGTGCAGTGGCCGCTCGGCCCGCAATTTCCGTAAATGGTTGTGGAGGTCCACGTGTGCCGGCAATCGCAGGGCACTCCTAAAAGCGGTTTCACTCCCAGTCGAAATCGACTTCCGCTTCTTCCACCACCGGTTCGGCAGCGACGACAACCGGCTCTGCCACTACCGGCTCTGCCACTACCGGCTCTGCCACTACTGGCTCTGCCACTACCGGCTCGGCAGCTGCCGGTGCGGTCGCCGCAGCCTGAGGGTCGGGGAAGCGCTCTAGTCGCCGTCCGGGTAGCTGCGCCATACCATCATCGGGCGTCATCTCGTTGCGTAGCTTCAGTACAGTATCCTTGTCGACTTGGATGTAGGTATCTGCATAGTCCCCACCGCCGACCACAACAGGGTAGCTGATGTATTCCCGCCTGCGGCGTGCAGCGCGTACGGGGCGCGGAGGCAGTGGCACGCGTGGCATGGGCACCGCTGGCACAGGGATTGTAACGGCAGGTACGTCGATTACAGGAGGTCCGGCTGCAGCTACCAACTTTTTACGCCTGCGTTTGCGCCGCTGTCCTCCCCGCACCGGGGCGGAAGTACGCAGCCACATCAGGAACAGGATTACGGCCAGTAATGTCATTGCCAGTACTGCCGCGATTCCAGAAGAAAGGACTTCCAGCACGGTCAGGAAAATGATTGCCAGTACGACAACGATGGCAATTACCATCAGCAGCAGCACAGAACCGCTCCCGGCTGGCTCCTGTCGCTTGCGACTGCGCTTCTGTCTACGGGCCATGGACCGACGGCCGGAGAACACCATCGTCATGGTATAAGGATTGCCCGGGAGCAGCTCTTTATCCGGCAGCCGCGTCGTGCACTCATGCAGCTGCTGCTGGTGCATGCCGACCGGCTAGAGTTCGAATCCACCGGTCCCGCAGGTGAGGAGCGCGACGATGAGGCGTGCGGCGCCCATGACGAGTGCTTGGTCGCGCTGGCATCTGTNGAGGATGGTGATGGGGCGGCGACAGAGCAGGTTGCCACAGACGGGGCGCAGGTCATTCTCAAACACGCACAGGCGATCGGCGCACCGCTAGTGGTGCTCTACCCCTACGCGCATCTCTCGTCCTCACTGGAGGCGCCACGCACTGCGCGCAAGGTGCTTGACGCACTCGCGGCGCAGTTGGAGCGGGGCGACCCCGAAATTGCCCGCGCGCCGTTCGGCTGGTACAAGTCCTTTCGGCTGGAGTGCAAAGGCCACCCACTGGCGGAACTGAGCCGTCGTATAGTCCCTGGCACAGACGGTGATATCGCTACCGCGCTGGAGGCNGAAGAGGCTGCCCAAAGCGAGTTCTACTTGCTGTACCCTGACGGGAGTCTTGAATTGGTGGGCAACGCCAAGCTGGATCGCCGCTCGCCGCTGGCAAGAATGGTGGGCTACGAGACAGACAAACAGCGCACCGCGAAGCAGGAGCCACCTCACATCAGGCTAATGCAGCAGCTCGAATTGGTGGACCGCGAGCCAGGGAGCGATCAGGGCAACCTGCGCTGGTACCCAAAAGGCGTGCTCATCAAGCGACTGCTAGAGGAGAAGGTGGGGCGGCTAGTGCGCTCTGCGGGCGCGATGGAGGTCGAGACGCCCGAAATGTACGACTACCATCACCCCTGTATGGAGAAATACCTGGCGCGCTTCCCAGCGCGGCAGTACCGGCTACTGAGCGGCGACAAGCCCTACTTCATGCGCTTTGCTGCCTGCTTCGGACAGTTCCTGATTGCAAGCGACGCCCAGATCTCCTACCGCCACCTGCCACTACGGCTCTACGAGCTGGCGCATTCTTCCTACCGCCGCGAGAAATCCGGGGAACTGGCGGGACTGCGACGGCTGCGCGGTTTCACGATGCCAGATATGCATACTCTCGTAGGTGATCTGCCGCAAGGGCTAGAGGAGTTCGGCTACCAGTATCGCCTCTCGATGGAATGGATGGACTCACTTGGGGTGCCATATGAAGCAGCCATGCGCGCACAGCAAGAATTCTTTGATGAAAACCGGGATTTCTACACTGGCCTCGCCAAGTTGCTGGGGCGGCCAATGTTGCTCGAGCTGTTCGACCGGCGTTACGCCTATTTCATCACTAAATTCGAGTTCAACGTCGTTGACACGCAAGGCAAAGCGGCGGCAATGAGCACTGTCCAGATAGATGTCGAGAACGGCAAACGATTCAACATTGAATACGTAGACCATGACGGCAGCCGCCGGCATCCCTACGTGCTGCACACCTCGCTCTCGGGCAGCATCGATCGCAACCTCTACGCGCTGCTCGAGCACGCTGCTGCCGAGATGGCGCGCGGTGCTAAGCCACAGCTACCGTTCTGGTTGGCACCAACACAGCTNCGGCTGCTGCCTGTTTCCAGCACNCACACCGACCATTGCCTCAAGCTGGCACAGACATTCGCTGCAGCGGGCTTCCGCGTCGANGTTGACGATCGTGACGCTGGTATCGGCCGCAAGGTACGCGACGGCGAGAAAGAGTGGGTGCCGCTGCTTGCCATCTACGGCGAGAAGGAAGCTGCCTCCGGTAAGCTGGCGCTGCGTGACCGCACTGGCGGACAGAGCGAGCTCTCGCCTGAAGCGCTGCAGACGCTGATGGAGGAGCGGCAAGGTGAGGAACCACACAGGCCGCTGCCTCTGCCGGTACGGCTCAGTCTACGGCCCAAGTTCTATGGATAAGCAAGTCTAGAAACATTAGGTCTAGATTCCTACCGTAAACACACCCAATGCAGTCTCTAATTACACAATGGCGCAGAGGGAGGGATTTGAACCCCCGTGAGCAGTGCTCACCGGCTTTCAAGGCCGGCGCCATACCGGGCTAGGCGACCTCTGCAACGACAGGACGTGATAGCCCAAGCTAGCCGGGTGGGCAAAAGGACTGAGGTGTCGGCTTTTCGACGACAGCTCAGCGGCGACCACGTGCCATAGGGGACCGGCTTACATCACCGCTCTTGTCGATGTAATAAAGCCAGCCGTCTTCCCTACTGACGTNTGCCAAGGCAACCCGCTCGGGGCCGCCTCCGGTCTTCTTGCCACCACGGGCCATCTTGGTTCGCCAGACGTGCCCATCCTTGCCCAGGTAATACAGATACCCGGCTTCCTTGCGTACTCCAGTTGATTTGACTACTTGAGCCACTTGGGAGTCACCGAGAATGTGGTGTATTCTGCCCTATTTAAGCTTGCCTCTTCTCTCGACGATGACATCGTCGTGAAAAAACGACCCGAAAACCACCCGAAATCGGGCCTGGAAATTATAGTGAGTCCAACGGCAAGCTAATAAAGCGCATCTAAATCTGCCCATTGAGGACCTATGAATTTAACGATAGATGATCTGCTTGGTCACACATGGAACTTCGAGTTTTTTGTGGCCGCGTTTCTCTTTGGCCTCGGGCTGGCTACACTCGGTTCGGGCCTTTTCACCGCTTACTTCGGCGCCGGCAAATCTCAGCAGATTGGCTTCGGTCTAATCGTGATGGCAATACTGGTGCTGGGAGGTCAATACCACCAGACCTACATCGCCGACCCGGCAACCCTCGATGCAACTAACTTCCGCTACGGGCTTATTGCCGCAATCGCGGCGATGGTCGGGATGGTAGCGGGCATGTTCGTGGTGCTGTTCATCCTGATGAAGGTTGATACGGTTGACGACTTGGAGGACCTCGATCTAGAGGATCTCGAGGATCTGGACCTGGACGAGGAGCTAAAGAAGCTGGAAGAGGAACTGGCAGACGATGATAATGGGAGTGAGGACACCTCTTCTGGAGACGCTGACGAGGGAGGTGATGAGGAATGAGCGATGACATGACGCTGGCACTGACGATGTTTACAGTAGGCTTCGCGATCGTGATGTTGGGGATGGGCGCCTTGGTCGCCTATTACGGCAGCAAGAAGACGCGTAATGCTGGTTTCGCATTCATCCTTATCGGTGCAGTCGCAACCTGGTACTGGAACACGCAATCTGTTGCAGGCGGAGCTTGGGCCGGGGTGGCGATGCTGGACTCGCTGCTAGCAGTCACAGGCGGCTTCGCCGGTGCGATTGTGGGTGTAATAATCTTCCTAGTCGCGATTATCAAGTCCTGAAACCTTAAAGTACGGCAGTTCGCCGTGCCGCCCGTGGGAACGCTCTGGAGTTCCGGAAAGCGGGATAGCGACGAGGAGGTGGATGATAACGTCGAGGCAAAGGCGACAGCCACCGAAGATGAAGACAGTGATAATGCAACGACCGGGACTGGACCTGACGAAGATGCGAAAGAGCCGCCAGAGGCTGAACTGCTCGAAGACGAAGCAGACGCGCTGGACCTCGGGACCACTATCGGTGAAGATGCACCGCTCGGGGAAGGGCTCGATCTAGCGTCTCCACTGCCAGATGAAAAGCGTGCAGAGCTCCCACCTTTGCTGGCGCGCGCCGAGAACCTGAATATGCGTGTTGGGGGGGCGGTTGGCGTCGTCATCCTGTTGCTGCTAACTGCGCTGGCGGTAATGATTCTAGGCGGCCCGCCAGAGTTGCGGATTCCGCCGGAGCGATATGGCGACCACGCCCTCTACGATGTCACAGGCGATCTGGAACTCTACAGCCTAGAACCAGTCCCAGTGTCGCTAATGGGGCTCGAGCTGGAAATCAACCAGCTCTCGCTCGAATGGAGCGGAGACGTGGAGGCTGGTATTCGGGAGGAAGCTACGCTTTTCGAAGACGGCTACGGTGCGGGGCACACAGTCTTCCAGCGCTATCTAAAGCAGGACCTGAACGATGTTACAGGCAGCTACGCCAGCGAAGGGAGCCCACCGTCACAGATATCCAGCGCCAGCCTGAGCAGTGACCAGCAACAGTACGTCGACGAGGAGACGCTGGAAATTATCCGCGAGGAGATAGAGACCTACGGGCAGGTGGATGAGTCTGCGGCCTCGGGCTGGCTGCGGCAGGAAATGGTGAGCTGGGTACCGCGTAGCGGGGAGCAGGGGCTGCTGCCGCACGCATCGCTCTATGTCGACCACAACTTGGCTGCCGGTGAGAGTGGCAGCTTCGTCGGCCAAGGCGTGATATTCAGCTGGGAGGTGAGTGAAGGCGACACCATCGATGGTCATGATACGGTGAAGCTCAGCGTTACTACCTCCAAAAAGTCGGAAATAACCTTCATCCAGCACTTCCAGTACCAGTATAGCTACAAGCTGGACCTCTGGCTCTCGGAACAATCGGCGTTCCCACTGCGTTTCAGCTTCGACTTCAACTCCGACCTGAAAAGCCCGCAGAACACGCTGTTCAGTGTCGAGCTGCGATACGACGGCGACTTGAACCAACTCAGCACCGGCTTCCAAGCTGTGCCCTCCCCGTCGAGTGGCTCTATCTCGGGGCCGGCAGCAACGGGCGAGTACGAACCATGGCAGGCGGGTGCGCCAGCGTTCGGCAACGCCAGTAGCAGTCTAGACTACAGTTTGCAGGACGCCATCCAGCTGGCGCGCGACCAGCTGCCGGAGGTCGAAAACTACCTGCGATTGCACGAAGATGCATTCGTTACCCATGCAATGTACCGCCCTGGTGCCTGGAACCTGACGCTGGCGCACCAAACCGACTCCAGCAAAGTGACGGGATGGGAGCTAGTGGTTAACGCAACCAATGCCAGTGGCGAAGAGCGACAGCTGGACAACCCATTGCTGGAGCCGGCGGACTTGCCACAACCACTGACACTCTCATCGGCCGAGGCGCTGCTGATGGCGCGCCCGGAAATCGCAGCGTGGGGCGGTGTGGATGGACTGGTCGACCACACTACGGTCAACCTGAGCATGGGACAGAACCTGGCGTCACGCGAAAACCTTGACTCTCCACTAGGGGTACTGGAACTAGGGCAGCTGGAGCAGGCCGTTATCTCTAGCCTGCTGGATGGTAAGTTAGACTTTTCAGCGCTGACCGGACAGGTCGATGCCAATGGCGGCTACGGCTACTTTATCGCGCAGGAGCAACCACAGGCACAGCGCACCGCAGCGGTACAGGCCGAAGACGGACTAGTGCTCTTCACACTTCAGCAGACTAACTCAGGCTAACGCCGCCGCTAGCGCCAACGCTCAGCCGATGTAGTTGAAGTCCTGCTTCTCGTCGGGCGACTCGGACTCCATCTCGCGCAGCTGGGTCGTGATTTCATCGACCTGCTCAGCGCGTTTTTCCAGTTCAGTCAGGTCAACCTTGATCTTGAGCAGCTTCTGTAGCGTGACGAGCAGTGCCTGCGCCGATTTCGGGTCGACCATGTAGCCGCTGGTCTCACCCATTAGGCAGCCCCCCTCGATGCCGCGCAGTTTGCCGAGGCCGAGTAATAGTCCCGAGGCACCGACAATGCCGGCGCCTGGTTCGCCCTCGATGAACTCGACGCCCACCTTACGGAGCCGCTCGACCATTTCAAGGCTGGTCGCGGCGCCTAGTACACGAGGCTCGGGAATCAGCTTGCCCTGTCCGTAGCCACCGAGAGTGTAGATTGTCGTGACGCCCATCTCCTTCGCCAGCTCTAACAGCTTCAGAGTCAGCTCGTACTGCCCCGATGCTTCCATGCCCTGGTACTCACCTGTCAGGAACAACAGGTCACGCGCGTCTTTCTTGCCGCGCCAGTAAAAAAGTTCGTTGTTGACCAAGCGTACCTCGCCGCTCTCCTCGATAAGAACCTGCGGTGGGAAGTGCGATGAATAGATTTCTGTGCACTTCGTGGCACCCAACTCTGCTATTAGGTGTGCTGTCGCCAGTTTGCCAACATTGCCGACGCCAGGAAGACCTTCCAGCAGGATGGCGTTCTCGAGCTGCACATCTTTTCTGACAACAATTTCGGTGAAACTCATTTCTGCGTCAGCATCCTGCGATACTCGCCGTAGCGATCCTCGGGTGAGTAGCGCGGAGGCAGTGGGCTCTCAGTCGCAGTACCGCATTTCGGGCACTCTTTCTGAAGCGTGTAGCGCGCGCAGTCACGGCAGCGAAACAACAGCGTGCGCATCAGAGTCTCTCGAAGCTCGCTTCACCGTCGCTGGTCCTGAAGTTATTCAGCACTGCGTCAGTCGCCTGCTTCAGCTCGCGCTCCGCCTGCTTAAAATCGGGTGCACGGACGCGGATGCGATAGTCAGGTGCGCCGTCAGATGCAATCTCAAGTGTCGTCTCCTCCTCCTGCACCTGTGGTGCAGTGAGCGCCTGCGTAAGCTGCTTAACCCCGTCAGGCGCCCAGCTGGTAAGCGTGAGCCGCCCCTCGATAGTGACGAAGGGAGGTGTGATGTTCGCCTCTGCTACCGCCAGAAATGGCTGGAGCCACTTGCCCTTGTGCGCTTTCGTAAATATCGCAGTATCAACCACGGCTGCCTCAAACGCCCCGTAGAGCGTTCCATAATTCTCACGGAAGGGTCCACTGACCTCTTCTAGCAGCACCTTCGGCTCTAGTTTCGCATCGCTTGCTACAAGCTCAATTAACTTGGTCGCACGCTGCTCGTTCTTCCACTCACGGATGCGTGCCTGCTTGCGGTGGCCCGAGACCTGCCGCACAGACATGTCGACTATGTGGCGCTTGGGCTTGACACGCGTTACCTTCGCAACCACCATCTGCCCTTCACGAATAAAGTCGCGAATGTACTTGACCCACCCTGAGGCAACTTCAGAGATATGGACAAAACCCTTCTGACCTGGATATTCAAGCAGCTCCACATCAGCGCCGTGGTTCCTCACCACGGAAACTCGGCCAATCACGAACTCGCCCTCTTCCGGCAGTTCCGCCGGGCTCATTCCAGTTCCTCTACTACCTTTGCTGTGACGCTGGCGCGGCCGCCAGTGGGCGTGACGAGAGTGGCACCGCACAGCTCGCAGTTCACAGTTGTAGCGCTGTTACTAAAAATGACTGACTCGTTCTCGCAGCCGGGGCAGGTGACCTTCAGGAACTTGCTTCGTACCATATTCACTCCGTCAACTCGAATTTCTTGGCGCGCAGGCTGGGGCGGTGCCAAGCCTTGTTGCAGCTGGAGCAGCGGTAGCGCAGATATACGCGCTTGGTCGGCTTCTCCCTCCCTTCCGGCTTGGGACGTGGAAATCCGCCATAACCGGAGGTGACACGACGGAAAAGTCGCTGTCCGCGCGCGCGCTCGGAAGCGCGCTTCTTCTTGACCTGCTCGACCTCGTGCTGGTGGTGCGTTTTACACGCAGGGCAGTAGGTACTTATTCGACGAGGAATCTTCATGTTAGAGAACCGGTCGAGCCAGCCGCTTTTATAAAATTAATCTACACTGGCGTCTACACGTCGCGGTGACGCATGCCGAACAGCACTTGCAGTGCTGCTAGTGGTGCCCGCAGGTAGAAGGCACGGGTTGCCTTGCCCTCATACTCGCCTCGAGTCAATGTTGAAAGCAGTCCAAAAACAGCTGGAGTTCTACCGAGTGCGAAACCGATACGCATGAAGAACGGGCGATAGATGCGATGTTTGGTTTTTGCAGCGCGATACATATCGTGTGCATAGTGTTCGCGCCAGTATTGCTCGAATAGTGTCGGGTCTCCTTCGTAGACAGCCTGCGCCGCCAGCCGCCCTCCAAGTACTGCATGGTTCAATCCTTCGCCGTGGATAGGGTTGACATGGCCAGCTGCATCACCGGCTAGGACCCAACCCTTCCCCGAAACAGGCACATCAAACAGCTTTGGATCATTATAGGATGGAATCGCCGAGCCAAAGCGTATGCAATCTACTTCCTCACCCGAAGCAAGTTTGTAGCGTCCTGAATTAGTGAATTCGCCTGGCCAGCGCTCATGCAGCAGCTTCTCGAGTGCCTCCTTCATGCCAGGCGTACCGGCATTGTAGCAATAGCCTATGTTGTAGTGGTCCGCTTTCGGGAAAATCCAGAGGTAACCTTCTTCGCCCGGAATCGCACCAAGAATGAACTCGACCTCGTTTTCAGTCGGTTTCAGCCCTAGATAGTAGCCGGAGGCGGCGAAGAGGTGCTCACGTGGAATTGGGCCTAGGAAGTGCCGGCGCGTGAAGCCGTTGACTCCGTCGGCGCCAATCAAGTAGCGCGAGCGGTGCTTGCCGTTGATAAGCCACGTATCGCCGTCACGCTCGAGTTGTCTGACCTTCTCCTTGACGTGCGTCGTGCCTGCTTCCACCGCTCGGCGAAAGAGGTAATAATCCCAGTCATCACGCCGCACCATTTTGCCCTTCTTAACAGGTACTTTCAGCTTGGTCCCACCATAGGCAAAGCTAATCGAGGTCATTCGGCACTCGATTGCGTCGTCAGGAGCATCCATCCATTCAATACCCTTGACAGGCAGGCCGCCACCGCACGCCTTGCGTCGCGGGTATGCATGGTCAAAGAGCAACGTGCTGAGTCCGCGCTCGGACGACTCGCGTGCCGCCGAGGAACCGGCCGGTCCGCCGCCGATTACGGCCAGGTCGACAATTTCCACAACAGGGCGACCTGCACCTGCTAAAAAAGTCAGCGGCGGTACTTCAGGTGGCAAGCGATGGTGCGTGACTCTAGCTGGCATCCCTGCAGCACTAGATTTCGTACACCCTCACGGTTCACGACGTATATGACGCGCGGTTCGCCCTCGCCCAGCAGTCGCGTCAGCTCCGGGTCAGGGTTCTGCAAATCTAGCTCCATCTTCCCATTCGGGTGAACCTTCAGCGATTGGAAGTTGAAACCACGCCCCTCAATGAAAAGGCGGTGGCCCTCCCCCGAAAAGCTGCGCGTCTCCTCTGGCAAAGGTTCCTGATGCTTCTGCACGTCTTGTGCCAAACCCCTGCTGACTTAAAGAACTTCTGTGCCGAAATTGAGTGCTAGGAAGGCAGGCCCCCACTTGAACGCACTCATCAGCTGCGCTGCATGCTCCTCTTCACCGATAGTAGCCAGCGCGCCCGCCAGCGCCTCCGCCGTCGTTAGCTTTCCCACCTTGCCCGCGTTCACGGGATTGACTGGTACCAACGACGGCAACCGGCGCGGCTCGAGGCCGCGTAGTCGCAGCCTGGCAAAGGTTTCCAGGGCATGGTTCCAGGAGCAGTCCACCCCAACAATGCCCCCTACCTGTGCCAGCTCCGAGTCAGCTTCCGTCAGCTCCCGCTCGGCGAATGGATCCAGAACGATACCTCGCGGCGGCAGTCGTGTTGGTGAGTCATAGCTGTACGCCAATCCCATACGAGCGAGCCGCTTAGCTGTGCACTTGCGCGGATCATCCTGCCCCAGCTCCAGCACCCGCAGTTCAATCAACATGTAACCCAAAAATGACAGGGGGCGCACCTAGTGTCAACACTCCCAGTGAAAGACAGTCGCCGTGCGGGGCGTAGTCTGCGATGTTTTCCAGTGTGAGGCCACCTGAAAGCTCGATAGCCACACCAAGCGGTCGCAACGCCTTAGCAGCTGCGAGCGCCTCCTCGACTGTGAAATTGTCGAGCAGGACGCGGTCGGCGCCAGCCTGTGCCGCCTCCAGTGCCTGTTCCAACCTGTCGGCCTCGACAACTAACTCCAGCTCCGGCTGCGCCGTGCGCGCGCTCTGCACCGCCCCTGTGACTGAATCACAGAGCCGCAAATGGTTATCCTTGACGAGGAAGGCATCGTCAAGCCGCATCCGGTGTGTGCCGCCGCCGCCGTCAACAACAGCCTGCTTTTCGAGCTCACGTAACCCAGGTGTAGTCTTACGCGTCGCCAAGATTTTCACGGTGGGATTAGCTCCTCGGGCGCGCTCAACGACTGCAGCGGTGAGAGTTGCAATTCCCGAGAGGTGCGCCAGCAGGTTCAGTGCCAGCCGTTCACGCGCCAAAATTTCACGAGCGCTGCCCTCTAGCTGTGCCACCTCGATATCGGTAGAGAGAACGTCACCATCGGTAAATCTCAATTCGCAGCGAATGTCACCCTGCATGAACAGCAGTGCCATAGCCCTAGCACCAGAGAGTGTGCCTGGACCACCGCGGATACTCGCCCGGCAGTCGCGCTCCTCAATGACCGCCAGCGAGGTCGCGTCGCCCGAACCGATATCCTCGGCCAGCCACTGCTCCAGCGCCTTCGCCAGCTCCATTGTGCGCGAGGCTACTGCTAGTTATGAAGGCCACAGCCCGTCAGCCCGCTTGGAGAGCGGTTGCGAACAGTCCGACGGAGTGGTCTAGCTGCGACGTCGCAGCAGGAGTGCCGCGCCGAGTGCACTCAGCGCTGCCAACAGCCCGAAGCCGGGCAGTCCATCATCTTCATCTTCGACAATGATAGTCTCACCGTCGGGACCACCGGTCGATTT
>PCBV01000031.1 GCA_002731905.1 Methanobacteriota archaeon | reverse complement strand
GGGCTCCCGCGCCTACAGCCCGCGCAAGCGTGCGCGTTCGGAAACGCCGCACGTCTCCAGCTGGCCGGCTGGCGGCAACGGCGAGCCGCAGCTGCAGGGATTCGCGGGCTACAAGGTCGGGATGACACACATCATGGCGGTCGACTACCGCCGCACTTCGACCACAGCGGGGCAGGAAGTGCGGATGCCAGTTACAGTGGTCGAGGTGCCGCCGATGTTCGCCGTCGGCGTGCGCGGCTACATTCAGGACACTTACGGGCTGCGGACCTTCAGCGAGGTCTGGGCCGAAGAGCTGGACGAGATGCTCGCGCGGCGGCTGCCGCTGCCCGCGGGACAGGACCGCAAGGCGCGCTGGAAGCAGCTCAAGGAGGCGGACCTGGACGAAGTGCGCATGCTGGTCCAGACGCAGCCGAAGTTGATTACGGGCATTCCGAAGAAGAAGCCCGAAGTGATGGAAGTCGCGATTCGCGGTGGCGACCTGCCGGCGCAGCTCGCCTTCGCCAAAGAGAAGCTTGGCAAGGAGGTCATAATGACCGACTTCGCCGATGATGGCGAGATACTGGACGCGATTGCGATTACGACCGGGAAAGGCTTTCAGGGTCACATCAAGCGCTGGGGCGTCAAACTGCTGACGCACAAGAACTCCAAGCACCGCCGCATGATTGGCAATCTGGGACCGTTCAACCCCGGCTACGTCAAGCCGACCGTTCCGCAGGCGGGGCAGACCGGCTACCATCAACGCACTGAATTCAATAAGCGGTTGCTGCGAGTCGGCGACAATCCCGACGATATCAACCCCAAAGGTGGTTTCCTGCACTATGGGTTGGTGCGAGGGCCTTATGCTCTTTTCCACGGCTCACTGCCAGGGCCAAGCAAACGACTGATTCGCTTCCGCAAGGCCATTCGTTTCCATGGTACGGCGGCCGATACGAAGGTCGTCCCGGAAATCACGATGCTGTCGCAGGAATCTGCGCAGGGGGTCTGAAATGAAAGTCCCGGTCTACAGCATCAGTGGCAAGACCGGGAAATCAAAGGCTGCGCTGCCGGCCGCCTTCGACGGGCCGGTGCGTAAGGATCTGGTGCGTCGCGCCGTACGGGCCGCACAGGCGAACCGGCGACAGCCCTACGGGCCGTCGCGCCGCGCCGGGATGCAGCACTCAGTCGAGTGGCCCGGCAAGGGCCGCGGGATGGCGCGCACGCCACGAATCCAGGGCAACGGGCGTGGAGCAGAGGCGCCCAATACTGTCGGAGGACGCAGAGCGCATCCGCCCAAAACATCAAAGCAGTGGCCGCAGAAAATCAACGCGCGTGAACGCCGCGTTGCATTCTGTTCGGCGCTGGCAGCCACGGCTGACGCGACACTCGTCGCGGGACGCGGGCACCAGCTGTCGGAAAAGGCAACAACGCCTTTCGTCATCAGCAAGGATCTCGAATCTCTTGTAGCAAAGCACGAAGGTGAATCGCTGACGCGCCGTGCACAGAAACTGTTCGCATCGCTTGGGCTGGACGCCGAGCTCGCACGTGGCGCGGCGCGTAAGGTGCGCGCTGGTAAAGGTAAACGGCGTGGACGCCGCTATCGCCGGCCGAAGAGCGTGCTGGTTGTGCTCTCTGAATTCAATGGCGCCGAACGCGCGTTCCGCAATCTAGCCGGAGTTGACGTGACCACTGCAGCGCAGCTCAACACCGAGATGCTCGCACCGGGCGGCGACCCGGGGCGGCTGATGGTGATTTCACAGCCTGCCCTCAAAGCGCTGGAGGCGCGACTATGAGTTCGCACCGCGTTATCCTGAGCCCCCGTTCGAAGGAGCGTGCGCTCTACATGCTCGACGACAACAAGCTCGAGTTCTACGTTTCTCGCACTTCGAGCAAACCGGACATCCGCGCTGCAGTGCAGGACCTGTTTCAAGTCGAGGCACTGAAAGTCAACACTCGCATCACGAAAGAAGGCAAACTCGCCATCGTCACACTGACGGCCGACCATTCGGCGGAAGACCTGAGCAACAGACTGGGGATTCTCTGATGGGCAAGCGCATCATGAACCGGCGGCGCGGGCGGGGTTTCCGCTATCGCGCGACTGACCACCGCTTCAAGGGGAAGGTGCGTCACCCGCGCTCGAAGGAATCGAGCGGTGTGGTCGAGAAACTGCTGCACGACCCGGGGCGCTCTGCCCCCATAGCACAGGTGCGTGATGGTGATGGTGAATACGTGATGTTAGCGCACGATGGCATGCGCGTGGGGCAGTCTGTAACGGCAGGCCACGGTGCCGAAGTCGCGCATGGCAACACCGTCTATATTGGCTCAATCCCCGAAGGGACACGCGTCTACAACGTCGAGCTGCAGCCGGGTGACGGTGGGCGGCTGGCGCGCGCTGCGGGGCAGCGCGCGATTGTCGTCTCGCACGGCAAGCAAACGACTGTGCGACTCCCGTCGCGCAAGCACAAAACACTCGATAACATGTGCCGTGCCACGATTGGTGCGGTCGCCGGCTCGGGNCGCGGCGAGAAGCCGATTGGCAAGGCTGGCAAGAATTTCCACCGCAACCGCTCGCGCGCCCGCATCTGGCCCAAGGTCCGCGGCGTGGCGATGAACGCGGTTGACCACCCNCACGGCTCTGGCCGCAAGCAGACCATCGGCATCCCNTCGTCGGTCTCGCGCCACACGCCGCCCGGACGTAAGGTCGGCCACATCGCGCCNAAGCGCACGGGGGCGAAGCGCTAATGGCCCGGCGCAAATTGGCAACGCCAAAGGCCGCGCGAAGGCGCGAGCGCAAGCGGCGCGNAGGCGTACANGTACGTCGCAAGAAGGAATTTACCTACCGAGGGCTGACCGTTGACGAGCTCAAAGCACTCTCGNTGGANGAGTTCCTGGNTCTGGTGCCATCGCGCCAGCGCCGCACATTTCGTCGTGGATTGACGCATGGGCAGGCGAAGATNATTCAGGATGCCAAGGNAAACCCCGACGCTGTAATCCGAACCCATCGTCGNGAAATGATTGTAATTCCCCAGTTCATCGGCCGCAAGTTTGCTATCTACGACGGACACGCATTCATCGAGGTGGAAGTGCAGCCGGAAATGGTAGGCCACTACTTNGGCGAGTTTGCGCAGACACGCAANCCGCCTACACATACGGGACCCGGCGTTGGGGCGACNCGTTCATCCAAGTTCATGCCGCTCAAATGAAAGGCTACTCGTTCCCCTACGATCCAGAAGTCCACGCCGCNGCGCGCGGGAAGGAGATGTCAATCTCCCCCCGNCACGCNCGCGAAATCTGTCGCGCTATTCGCGGGATGGAGCTCGAGCGCGCCCGGGGCTACTTGGGGCGCGTAATCGAGATGCGAGAGCCAGTGCCGTTCACGCGACACGCCGGTAAGGTGGGCCACCGCAAAGGCAAGGGCCGCGCCGCAGGGCGCTACCCGCGNAAGGCGGCCGCCGCCATCCTGAAAGTTATCGAGTCGGCGCAGAGCAACGGCGAGACAATGCACCTTGACATTGATGAGTGGCGCATCGTGCATGTCGCCACTTCGCGCGGACCGGCCTTCGAAGCCCGTTTCCCTCGTGCTCGCGGCCGCGCTACNCCCAAGATGCGTGAGACCGCCAACGTTGAAGTAGTGCTGGAGGGCATCGAGTGACGACCATCGCGCGCGAGATGGTTGAGGANCGCGTACGCCGTATGCTAGTCCACGATTTCGTCCGCAAAGAGGTCGACCGTGCTGGCTTCGGCGGGCTGAGTATCCAGCGCACCCCGCTTGGGACGCACGTGCGCATATTGGCTGAACGGCCTGGCATCGTCATCGGCCGCAAGGGCGTCGACATCAACCGCCTGACCGAGGAACTGGAGCGCACTTTCGGCTACGAGAACCTGCAAGTCGAGGCGGGCGACGTCGAAAACTGGGCACTTAATCCCGATGTGATGGCGTCTAAGGTCGCCAACGCGCTGGAGCGGGGCTGGAACTACCGCCGCGCTGGCAACTCGATGCTGCAACGCATCATGGGCGCCGGCGCGCGCGGCTGCCAGATTACGATTGCAGGCAAGCTAACTGGACTGCGTCACCGCACCGANAAGTTCATCGAGGGTCACATCAAGCACTGCGGCGAGCCCGCGCTGNAGCTAATGCAGGTCGGATATTCGCAAGCCAAGCTGAAGCCGGGCACTATCGGCGTCAAAGTTGTTATCATGCCGCCCGATGCCAAGCTGCCCGACGAAATCGAGGTTATGCCGGCTGTTGTAGAGCCGATACCGATAGCCAAAGAAGAAGAGGCTACCCCGGAGGGCGAGGAAACTGCTCCCGCTNATGATAAGCAGGCGAGCGTGGCTGAAGCCCCNCCTGAGGAAGGGGCACAGCCGGATGCTGATGCGAGTAAAGAGGCTGCGAAAGCATCGGATGGGGGCAAAAAAGCGGACGCGGCTGAAGCGCCCGAAGAAGTGACGCNNCCTGAAGCTAAGGCGGAGGATTCTGGATGAGTCANAAGNCAAAGGCTCTGCGCGAGCTAGCGCCGGAAGAACGGATTGCCCGTCTGGGTGAACTGCGCAGTGAGCTGATGCACGAGCGGGGCATCGCATCGATGGGCGGCCAGCCGGCGTCGCCGGGCAGGATGCGCTCGCTACGCAGGCAGGTGGCGCGACTACAGACGATTATGCGCGAACTGGGGGAACACCATGGCTGANATCTGTTCCACCTGCGCACTGCCAGTTGAAATTTGCGTTTGCGAGGACATCGCGCGCGAACAACAGGAAATTCGAGTGCGCATCGAGAAGCGNCGCTACGGCAAGCTGATGACTGTGCTCGAGGGGCTTGACAGCGATATTGACATCCCCGACCTGCTCAAAACGCTCAAGACAAAATGCGCCACTGGCGGCACTTACAANGACGGNGCCATTGAANTACAGGGAAACCACACTCGTAAGGTGAAGNTTATTCTAGGTGATATGGGCTTTCCAGTAGGTGATGCATGAGCTTGGCGCAACAGGAATTCATCGGCCAGCGCATCATCGTTGNAGAGCACAGTGACCCGTCGCTGCGTGGTCTTGCGGGAAAGATTGTCGATGAGACGCGTGAGACGCTCTTCATTGANACTGGAAGCGGCCGAAAGCGAGTNNCCAAGCGCAGCGGCAGCTTCAGCTTTGACGGCGAAATCGTTGTGGGCGACCGGGTTGCATTCCGGGCGCAGGACCGTACCCGGAGGTGCGCATGACAAAGCCTCGGGATATTGGTGTCGAGNTACAGCCACCTGCACACAAATGGGACGGCGACCCCCATGACCCGTTCTACGGCACGCTCCCCGTGCGAGGGCAACTGCTACAGGGTATTGTCGTTCGCGCTCGGGCGCAACGCACTGCAGTGGTCAAAATTGAACGCATGANATATGATTCAAAATACGAGCGTTACCAGCGCCGTTCGTCGCGTATNCAGGCGCATTCGCCGGCAAGCGTCGGCGCGCAGGAGGGNGACGCCGTTACAATCATGGAATGCCGCCCACTCTCGAAGACCAAGTCATTCGTGATTATCGAGCGGAGGGNTGCATGAGGGCGGTCGCCGGTCGGCAGATGCGCGGACTTCCGCAGGGGGCGCGGATTGAGTGCGTCGACAACAGCGGTGCCAAGGTAGTCGAGATTGTGACGGTCCTGAACTACAAGGGCGTTCACCGCCGGTCACCCGCTGCTGGCGTCGGTGATATGGTCATCGCATCGGTCAAGAAGGGCNCACCCGAAATGCGACGGCAGCTGGTGCGCGCAGTCATTGTGCGCAGTCGGCGGCCACACCGCCGCGCTGACGGGACTATGGTGAAATTCGAGGATAATGCCGTNGTNCTGACCAACGAGTTAGGCGAGACGCGAGGCTCCGGAATCAAGGGGCCTGTCGCCCGCGAGGCGGCCGAGAGGTGGCCACGCATTGCTGCTACAGCATCCACAATAGTATGAGTAAGCAACCNCGCAAGCAGAGACTCGCCCGCCACACGGCGCCGCTCCANCGGCGGCACCGCGAAATGGCTGCACCGCTCGACCGCGGGCTGCGCCACCGGCAGGAAGAGCGCGGCTACATCTATCCCCGTTCAATCCCGGTGCGCACCGGCGATCGCGTGCTNATNGTGCGCGGTGAGGGACGTGGTAACGAGGGGCACCGCATCTCGCAGGTAGACCGTCGTGCGCGCAAGGTTTACGTCGANGGCTTCACCTATCACAAATCTGACGGGACCGAACTACAGCGCCCGATTGACCCGTCCAACCTAGTCGTCATCAACCCTGACTGGTCCGACGTGCGCCGCAGGCGCATTCTGGACCGTGCCAACGAAGGGGTCGAGTGGACTGATGAAACTGTGGCNGAACTGGAAGCAACCGAAGATGAGTACGAANCNGAAGTTACCGGCGTCGACCCACGTGAAGTTGGTGCAGATGCGGAAGCCGACGTGGATGATGATTCTGGCAAGGATGGTACGCACGACTGGAGTGCGCTCACCGTCTCTGAGCTGAAGGTGGAATTGAAGGAGCGNGGCCTGTCGGTCTCGGGCAGAAAGGCAGAGTTGGTAGCGCGGCTGGAGGAAGGCGAGTGAGCGACCACCTGAAACGCATCACCGTCCCGCGTTCGTGGAACATCGGCCGCAAGGCGCATTTCTGGGCTACTAAGCCGGAGCCAGGACCNCACTCGCTTGAAGGCAGCGTCCCGCTAGNGATAGTGCTGCGCGACTACNTGCATGTCTGTGATACTGCGCGAGAAGCACGCCGCATTCTAGGCGNCGGCAAGGTGCTACTCGACCAGCGCGTCGTGCGCGACCCCAAACGNGGAGTGGGGCTAATGGATGTAATNTCGCTTCCNGCTGTCAAGACTAATTTCCGTTGTCTGCTCGATCATCACGGTCGACTGCACTTCTCTGAAATCAAGGCCACCGCGGCGAAGTGGAAACTGCTGCGCGTCGAAGGCAAGACGACGCTGCGTGGGGGGAAGACGCAGCTCAACCTGCACGACGGCAGCAACCTGCTCTCTGACGAGGATGTGNGCACGNGCGACGTGCTGCAGCTGACGTTGCCGGGGCTCGATGTGAAGAAAATACTCAAGTTCAGCAAAGGTGCTCCGGCGCTGGTGACTGGTGGNGCGCACGTCGGTACGATTGCGCCGCTGGAAGAGGCGGTGGAGACNCGGAGCCCGCGACCCAACATCGTTCGCTTCGCGGAGTTTGAAACGCTGAAACAGTACGCGTTCGTCGTTGGTGCTAAGAAAGCGCTGGTAACAGAGGTGGCAGTATGAACACGATGCGCGAGCTACGAATTGCCAAAGTCGTCCTGAACATTGGTGTTGGCGAGGCGGGCGACCGGCTCTCCAATGCGGAAACGGTGCTGCAAAAGCTGACCGACNGCCANCCAGTGCGCACGCTCTCTCGCACGACCAACCGTGATCTGGGGCTGCGCAAGGGAATGCCCATCGGCTGCAAAGTGACGCTGCGCGGTGAGAATGCACACCGCGTCCTGAAGAACGCGCTCTGGGTGCGTGAGAGCCGGCTCCCCGCCTACTGCTTCTCCGCCACTGGTGGACTGAACTTTGGCATTCCTGANTATACNGGNTTTGCCGANGAGAAATACNATCCTGATATTGGCATCTTCGGGCTGGACGTTGCTGTGGCTTTCGAGCGCCCCGGCTACCGCGTCGCGCGACGCAAGGTNGCCAGCCGCAAGGTTGGCCCGCGCCATCGGCTCACNCGCGANGAGTGCCAAGAGTACATGCGCCAGAACTTCAAACTNGAGGTTGTCGCATGAAAATCAAAGAGCGCAANGTGTTCCGCGGACGCATTGAAGGCTGCCGCCGCTGTGGGCGCAAGCGCGGCATCGTNCGGCGCTACAAGCTGCACATCTGCCGCCAGTGCTTCCGCGACAAGGCNACTATCCTGGGGTTCAAGAAATACTCATGAGACACGATGCGTTATCCGATGCTCTAGTGACCATCAAGAACGCCGACCATATCGGCAAGGTTNGCGCGTGCGTTCCGGCGTCACGCCTGATTGGCGAAGTGCTACAGCTATTACAGGAAAAAGGCTATATCAGCGGTTTCGAGCGNCAGGAAAACGGTCGCGGNGGAGAGTTCCAAGTNCAGCTTAACGGCCGCATCAACGGCTGCGGGGCAATCCGNCCCCGGTTCTCGGTCAAAGTGAGCGAGATGGACCGCCANGAGGCGCGCTANCTGCCGGCCAAAGATTTCGGCATCCTGATTCTCACGACGCCTCAGGGCGTCATCAACAACGACCAAGCTAAGGCTGGCCACACCGGAGGGAGGCTGCTCGCATATGCTTATTGAAGAGCTGACGCACACAGTCCCNCTGCCGGANGGTGTCAGCGCCAGCTACGATGGGNANACGCTGGTGATCGATGGNCCACGCGGACAGCTGAAGCGCAGCTTCAGCCATCCGCAGCTCGGAATCCAGCCGAGTGACAGTGCAGTGGTCGTTTCGGGGAAGAAGCTGCGGAAGCGGCAGAAGGCACTGCTCGGAACGTGGCGCGCGCATCTGGCTAACATGGTCAACGGCGTTGCGTTTGGGTTCCGCTACCAAATGAAGGTGGTCTTCGCGCACTTCCCGATGAAAATTTCTGTCAAAGGCGACTACGTCGTTATCGATAATTTTCTAGGGGAGAAGGCGAGCCGCCACGCCACTGTCGTTGGTGACAGCAAAGTAATCACCAAGGGCAGCTCCGTTACCATTGAAGGCAACGACCGCGAAGGGGTTGGCCAGACTGCGGCCAATCTGGAGCGCGCCACCATCGTTAAAGGACGCGACATCCGCGTCTTTCAGGACGGCATCTATCTCGTCTCGAAGGAAGTGATGCATGATGCATAAGCCAAAGGCAAAACCACAACTCGATGATGAGGCGCAAAAGGCACTGTCAAAGCGCAACGCTGCCAACCGCAAACGCCCGGCCTTCAAGCGGCAAAACTGGTTCCGCTACAAGCGGCTTGGCCAAAAATGGCGCAAACCGCGCGGGATGCACAGCAAGATGCGCGCTCGCCGCAAATATCGCCCGCCTATGGCATCAATCAGCTACCGCGGCCCTGCCGCTGCACGCGGGCTGCACCCGTCCGGCTTCGCCGAGGTGGCCGTGCATCGGCCCGTAGATTTGGAAGTGATGGATCCCCAGCGCGAGGCGGCACGAATTGCCGCTACCGTCGGCGACCGCAAGCGCGAGATCATCGAGGCGCGCGCAACGGAACTGAAAATCCGCGTGCTGAACAGCCGCAGCTACGAGGACGATTCGGAGGAGGAAGAATGAATCTGGCCTACCAGCGCCGTGTCGCGGCGCGGCTGCTCAAGTGCGGGCTGGACCGGGTCTGGGTCGATGACCGGCCCGAATACCAAGAGCGCATCGACGAGGCGGTCACGCGCGACGACGTGCGCCAGCTGATTGTCCAGAAGTTCATCCGTAAGCACCAAAAACGAGGCGTTTCCCGTGGGCGGGCGCGCCACCGTGACGCGCAGCGCGCCAAGGGAAGGCAGCGTGGCCACGGTTCGCGCCGCGGCCACGGCAAAGCACGCACGCCAAAAAAAGAGGCATGGATGACGCGCATTCGTGCACTGCGCGACGAGCTGCACCAGCTGCGCGGAACTGGTATCCTCACTGCATCGCAGTATCGCCATTACTACCGCCGCGCCAAGGGTGGCATGTACAACTCGAGGGCGCATCTGCGCGCCCATATACAGACCGACGGCATCGAGGTGGAACAATGAGGCAGTTCCGCCGCCGGCGTGAAGGCACAACGGATTACCGCAAGCGGCTGGCGCTGCTCAAGTCGGGACTGCCGCGCGCGGTCGTGCGTGTTACCAACCGACAGGTGCTTATCCAACTGACCCGTTTCACGAAGGAGGGCGACCAAGTCGTCGCCGCGGTCAGTTCGCAGCAACTAGCCGGTCTGGGATGGAAAGGCTCGGGCACGAGTATTCCCGCCGCCTACCTATCCGGACTGCTCGCAGCGCGTGAAGCGCAGGCGGCTGGTGAGGCGCACGCCGTCCTTGACATCGGGCGCGTAACGCCGACCCCGGGCGGCCGCGTATTTGCAGTGCTGAAGGGACTGATTGACGGCGGTATGGAAGTACCGCACTCCGATGCTCTCTATCCAGGCGAGGAACGTATCTGCGGCGAACACATCTCAAAGGCAACTGCCAAGCAAGTGGAGAAGGTGTCGGCTACTATCCAGGAGGCAAAAGCATGAGCCCGCCACCCGAGAGGAAGAGTGGTGGCCCTCCTACACGTGGCGGTCCCAAGCGGGGCGGTCCCAAGCGGGGCGGACCGCCGCGCGACCGCGGACCGCGGCTAACACCAGCGCAGCAGCGCCGTAAGGCCGCTTCCGAGCGCGCCGACGCCTGGAGCCCGAAGACGGAGCTGGGGCGCAGGGTTGTGGCAGGCGATATTACTACCATTCACGAGGCTCTCACAACGGGGCTGCCACTGCGCGAGCCCGAAATCGTCGACATACTACTGCCCGACCTTAAAGAAGAAGTTATCGATATCCACATGGTACAGCGCATGTCCGATTCCGGACGCAGAGTGCGCTTCGCCGTGACTACCATGGTCGGTAACGGTAATGGCTGTATAGGTCTAGGGCGCGTCTCCGGCAAACTAGTGCGGCCGACTATCCAAAAGTCGCTCGACCGCGCCAAGCAGAACCTAATTGAAATCCGGCGTGGCAGCGGCTCCTGGGAATGCTCGACCGTGACACCAAACTCACTACCATTCACCGTCTCAGGACGAACCGGCTCAACGCGCGTAACGCTCAAACCGGCGCCGCCCGGCGTGGGTCTGGTAACTAACGACGTTGGCAGGATTATGCTCAGGCTGGCGGGTGTCCAGGATATTTGGTCGTTCAGCAAGGGGCAGACGCAGACTATCTACAACTACGCCAGCGCGATGTTCAAGGCATTGGAGCTAACAGCTTCCACTAAGCTGCTGCCGGATCAGGAAAAAACACATAACATGCTACTAGGGGCTGCGACCGAATGACCTGGGCAGTTATTCGCGTACGCGGCGAGGTAAATGTCAAGCCTAAGATTCGCGATACAATGCGGCTGCTGCGGCTCAATCGAGTCAACCACTGCGTAATGGTCCCGGAGGACGCCACGCATCTCGGGATGCTGCGGCAAGTAAAGGATTATGTTACCTGGGGCGAAGCGGACGCCGAGACGGCCGAGCTGCTTCTGGACGATGCCGGAATGCTGGCCGGGCGCAAGCCACTCGACAAGACTGCACTCAAGGAAGGCGGCTTTACAACGGTAAAGGCATTCGCGAAGAAAGTGGCTGCCGGCAAGGCCCGACTCCGGGACGTCCCCGGCCTGAAACCGGTGCTGCGGTTGCATCCACCCCGCAAAGGCTGGGAGGGTGTTAAGCGCGCTTTTAGCGAAGGCGGCGCCCTAGGCTACCGTGGCGACGCCATCAACACCCTATTGAGGAGGATGACACGTGGCGACGCGTAAGTCGATGCGGAGCGGCCGCACACGGGGCCGTGGCCACAAGAAAGGGCGTGGGGCAGGACTGCGCGGCGGGCGTGGCAACGCTGGCTCACACAAAACCAAACGAGTGATGTATGAGCGTGTGGGTCGCGTGTGGGGCCGTTCCGGCTTTACACGACCGCCATCCGTCGTCTCTGCCAGTACAATCCTAAACCTGAAACTGCTCGAAGAATCTCTCGATCGCTGGGTAGCCAATGGCAGCGCGACAAAGAAAGGGAAGCAAGTCTCGATTGACCTGAACGCTCTGGGCTTCGATAAACTGCTTGCGACTGGGGAACTGACCTGTCCCTGCACAATTACCGTAAGCGCCGCCTCCGCCCGCGCCATCCAGAAGGTGGAAGCCGCCGGCGGAGAGGTGCGGCTTGGCTGAAAACATCCCGCGCAACCCAGCGCAGGCACTGGGGCCATGCACCGCACTGATACTCCTCTTCTTCCTGTGGTACCGCTGGAAAGAGCCCGGAATCGAGGCAACACTCCTGATGGGGACCGGCGTTATCCTCCTGACCTGGATTACCTACATGGCTTCCTCGTATTCGGGCGAGGGGTCGAAACTGCACGGGCTAGCGCCAATCATTGAGCGCATGCCGACCATCCGCAAGCCGGATGGTCACGTCCACTTCCGCACTAAGATGAGCTGGACGCTGGGAATTCTGGTGCTCTACTTCGCGCTGACAAACGTCACGATGTATGGGCTCGGGAGCGACACCGTTGACTTGTTCGTCCAGTACCGCGCCATCCTCGCCGGTGCCAGTGGCAGCCTGATGCACCTTGGTATCGGTCCTATCGTCACCGGGAGCATTATCATGCAGCTCTTCACCGGCGCCAAGATCATCAACCTCAACTTGCAGGACGCCAAGGACAAGGCAATCTACCAGGGCACCCAGAAAGTGCTAGTAGTGGTGATGATTTTTGTCGAGTCTATCCCGCAGGTTTTTGGCTACCTCGAGCCGAGTGTCGCGGTTATTGGTGATATTGGCCTTACCTGGGCGCGCATGGCCATCATCACCCAGCTGATTATTGGCTCCTACATAGTATTCCTAATGGATGAGGTGGTCTCCAAGTGGGGCATTGGCAGTGGAATCTCACTCTTCATCGCCGCTGGCGTTAGTCAGGCACTCTTCACCGGCACCCTCAACTGGGAGCCGGCGCCCGGCTCGACCGGCCCTAACGTGCCGCCGACCGGAACTATCCCGATGGTTATCTGGTACATCAAGAATTCCTCATCACGTGAGCTGATGCAAGGCGGCTACGAGGCAATGCTGCTGGCGCCGCCCAATCCAGTCGTGGCGCTGGTGGGGACATTGGTGGTATTCTTTGTCGTAGTATACGTAGAGTCATCGCGTATCGAGTTGCCGCTGGCGCACGGCCGAGTCCGTGGCGCACGCGGGCGCTACCCTATCCGACTTATTTACGCCAGCAACATTCCAGTCATCCTGATGGCGGCACTGCTCGCTAACGTCAACATGTTCGCGATGCTCTTCTGGTCGCACCCCACGATGTCAAAGTGGCCAATAATTGGCCACAACTGGATGATTGGGGCCTTTGACACTAGCGATGGTAATCCAGTCCCGACTATGGGTGCTGCCTACTACCTCAACCGAATTAACGGCATGCAGGACTGGTTCCTGCCGCTGGCGAGCGCCAAGTACGAAAGCTACACAACTATTGGTGGCGTTACCCACGAGCCGTACCAGCTAGTGCTGCACATCATCATCTACATGGGTGTTATGATTCTCGGTTCAATGATGTTTGCGAAGTTCTGGATTGAGACTACTAACATGGGGCCACAGGCAGTCGCAAAGCAAATCCAAGGCTCGGGAATGCAAATTCCTGGCTTCCGACGCGACCCGCGTATCGTTGAGAAAGTGCTCGAGCGTTACATCCCTACGGTGACCCTGTTCAGCGGCGCCATTGTGGGGCTGCTCGCCGCCGGAGCCGACATGATTGGCACCACCGGGCAATCCTCCGGCACGGGGGTGCTGCTAACAGTTGGTATTATGATACGAATGTACGAGCAGATTGGTAAGGAGCAAATGATGGAAATGCATCCGGTCCTGCGGCAGTTCTTCGGCGAGGAGTAATGGCGCGCGTTATCGGCGGCTCGACAGTTGGCAAGGACTGCTTACTCGACCCTGGCGTCGTCATTGGTTATCCCGATGGCAACGAGCTGCCACTGCTCGGCAGCGACCGCGAGGCTGAAATTTCTGGCGCGACAGTCGGTGACAACTGCACACTGCGTGCCGGGACTCTCTACTCCCGCGCGCGACTCGGCAATTCTGTACGCAGCGGCCACGGCTGGTTGGTGCGCGAGGATTCCACTGTCGGCGATGGCAGCCTTATTGGCACCGGGGTGACCATCGACAACGATTGCCGCATCGGCGATCACTGCAGCTTGCAAACTGGAGTCTATATCCCGACTGGTTCACGCTTAGGCAATCGCTGCTTCCTCGGTCCGAATGCGACGCTTACGAATGATCGGACCCCTCTGCGGACCGACTACCTGCTTGAGGCTGTTACGCTGGAGAATGATGTTACTATCGGGGCCAACGCAACACTGATGCCGGGCATCACGATTGGTGAGGGGGCCTTCATCGCTGGCGGTGCAATCGTTACACGCGACGTACCCGCCTGGAAAATGGCAATGGGTGTGCCAGCACAGATTATGGAGCTGCCGGAAAACCTGAAGAAGCCCAACCGACTCGGTGATTGATGGGGATTGTTGTTGTTACGGGAGTGCCGGGGGTGGGCAAGTCCACTGTCATGGACGGAGCGTCAGAGGCTGGTTATGCCATTGTCAATTTCGGCGACATTATGTTTGAAGTCGCACAGACCGAAGGTGTACCAGACCGCGACCAGATGCGCAAGTTACCGGTGGCCGAACAACAGCGGCTGCAACGTCTAGCTGGCGAGAAAATCACCTCCATGGGTGACGTAGTAGTTGACACGCATGCTTCTATCCTCACTAAGCACGGTTACCTGCCGGGTTTGCCAGAGTGGACACTGCGCGCCATGTCACCAACAATTATCGTGTTGGTCGAAGCCACACCCACCGAAATTGCCGGTCGCCGTGCGAAGGACATAACTCGCCTGCGCGACGCCGATGACGTGGCAGCGCATCAAGAGGTGAACCGCGCCTTCGCCGCAGCCGGCGCAGTCATGGTTGGCGCCACCGTTGTCGTAGTAGAGAATCACAACGGTCGAATTGACGAAGCCGTGGCGCAATTCCAGGGCCTACTCTCATGAGCGACACTTCGCAACAACCACCAGCAATGGGAGGGATGTTCCTGACCATGTTCTTGATGCTCTACATCATCGTTAATCCTGGGCTGCGGGTGGTGATGGGTGAAGTTGCGGAGTCAACCCTCGAGCCGCGCATTGGGTTCGATGGCAACTACCCGGCACTGACGATCCTACTGGCAGGGATGGTGATGATTGCCGGGACGACTGTTATTCGACACCTGCTGGTTGACTGGGAGCAGATGGCTGACGTGCAACTGAAGATGCAGGCATACAACAAAGCCTTGAGCGACGCACGCAAGGAGGGCCAGCAAGCACGAGTGCAGAAACTGATGAAGATGCAACCGGAGGTGCTGATGCTACAGTCAGGAATGATGGCCAACCAGATGAAACCAATGGTCTTCACGATGCTGATTGCAATTCCCATCATCATGTGGCTCTACAACTTTGTAGCGGGACTCCCAGTGCAGGCACTCTCGCTGCCGTGGGAACCGCACTGGGGGCTACAGGAGCGGCTCTGGTTCCTGCCGCACTGGATTATGATTTATTCTGTTATGGCACTCCCTTTCGGACAAATCCTGCTGCGCGGTCTTAAGCTAGCGAGCGCGCTGCCGCAGCTGCGCCATGTCCACCGTTTCCCAGACCACGACTAGGAAAAGCGCACCGGTTTTTATTTAAATATTTATCGTCGGGTGTGACAGTCGTTCTACGCACAGGTTTTCGTCTTCGAAATCCTGTGTGTCGAACCGCTCACGTTCCCACCCAGCTGGCAGTCTCCCCGCCAGGCTCGAAAATACCAGCCATACTCCCCCTTTCGGATGCAAATTACGCGGTGCATCAACGAGCAATCGCTGCGTAAATTCGATGCCGCTAGGGCCGCCTTCGACTGCCAGCGCCAGCCAGCGGTCATCGTAGTCGCCACCCGGCGGCAAGTAGGGAGGGTTACAGACAATCGCGTCAAACCTGCGGTCACCGACCGGCTCGAACAGATCACCTTGCAAAAACTCAATCGTGAGGTCCTGTTCCCGGGCGTTGCTACGTGCCAATGCGACCGCATGCGGATTCAGGTCAGTTGCCGTAACAGTCGCTCCCAAAGACGCAAGCATTAGTGCGACAATACCGCTGCCGGTGCCCAGCTCCAGAACGCAACCACGTAGCTCGGGAAAGCGTACTACCGCCTTCTCCAGTGTTGCGCAGAGCAACCGGCTGTCCTCCGCCGGCTCATAGACACGTCGGTCTACCTGATAACCCATGCAGCGGCAGCGGTACAGTTATATAACCAATTGTACAGGGATATAGTAATGGTCTGGAAGAAGGAGAACAAGCCGGAGCAGTTCCTGCTCTCGATTACCAACTCACACCGCGAGAAGTGGGCATCACTGAAGGAACTCGCCGCAGAGCAGAGGAGGCCGGTCAGTGAACTGGTGCGCGAAGCCGTTTCCGAAAAGGTCGACTCAGGTCAACCCCGGCGCGCGCTGGTACTAAGTCCACACACCGATGATGCTGAACTCGGGTGCGGTGGGACCATCGCTAAATTGGTTGAACGGGGCTGGTTGGTGCATATTCTCTGCTTCAGCGCTGTCGCCGAGCGATATCCCGGCTTGGTCGATGAAGCAGCGCGCTCCAGTGGGATCCTGGGCACTACCCACGAAATCCTTGATTTCTATACCCGCCATTTTCCGCGCGACCGGCAGGAAATCCTGCAGTCGCTCTGTGACCATTCGCGCCAGAACCAGTATGAGCTAATCTTCACTCCTGCCACGACCGACATCCATCAGGACCACGGTGTCGTGACCGCCGAAGCATTACGTGCCTTCCGTGACTGTACACTGCTCGGTTACGAACTGCCATGGAATAATCTCGAAATCAAACTGAACTGCTTCGTCTCGCTCGATGAGCGGCACGTGCGAAAGAAAATTGAGGCGTTGGAATGCTACGTCAGCCAGAAGCATAATCCCTACTTTGACGCTAAATTCTTCCGCTCGGTTGTGCGCATGCGCGGAATCCGCCTCGCCGCGGCGTATGCTGAGGGATTTGAAACGCTTAAAGTCCGGCTGGACGGTATGTTGTGAGTCGTATCGCTTTCCTGCTGGGATATGACCTGCTCGAGCCTAAACTCGACCGGCGAGTCCTGCTCGAAGCACAATCGTGCGTTGCGCGAGGGCACACGGTAGAAGTGCTATGTTGGGCCCGACGACAACCTTACCGTGAATCGACAGGGAGCTATGAGGGAGTGGTGTTCCACCGCCTCTATCAGGAACTTGGTGCAGAATCGCGCCCGTTTCCGCTCAAGGTGCCTAGCTATCTGGCGCTGGTGCGACAGATGCTCCGGCGGCTGACCGCTTTCGAACCCGATGTGGTAATCGCGGCCGATTTAGAAATGCTCCCTGCTGCGGTAGCTGGCCGACTATTCCAGGGGTATGGGTTGATCTACGACTCCCATGAGGACTGGCCTGCCATGGAAGCCCAGGCGAGCCCCGCGCTTGGCTTCGCCACCAAGTTACTCGAGCGAATATTGCTGCCGGCAGTGGACGCGGTGATTACGGTCTGTGAGACGCTGGCTCACCGGTTTCGGCAGAGCGGCAAAAAGTGCCGCGTGCTGCTCACTGCACGGACACGTCGTGAGGTCGAATCCCTCATCTTCCGACCCCGTGCCGAAGTGCGTCGCGAACTCGGCTTCAGCCCCGATGATGTCGTGGTGGGCTTTGTGGGAAATCTACAGCACAAGCGCCTCGAGATGCTGATCGAGGCGGTCNTGTTTGTACNTCAACATGACTCCGACTCGCGGCTGAAGGTGCTGATTCTAGGTGGGCCTACCAAGGTGCGCGAGGCGCTTGCTACGCATGCTGCCGCCTCCGGCGTGGCGGCAAGGTTCGTGTTCCATCCGATGGTCGACTACCGCCAAGTGCACCACTATTTGCAGGCTCTTGATATCGGCATCATTCAATACAACAGGGTGCTCTGGGCGCACTTGGCAATCCCCCAGAAAATCATCGATTACCTCGCCTGCGGAGTGCCGGTGCTGACACGTAACTTCCGCGAGCGAGCGCGACTAGTACGGGCTTCCGGCGCCGGGCTCGTTTTCAAAGGTGGTGAGCCGCGCCAGGTGGGTAAGGCGTTGCTGGCGTTAGAGACGTCGAAAGCGCTACCGCGGCTGCGGCGCCGGGCACGACGCGCCTTCACGGAGCAACTATGTTGGGAGCGACAGGAGCCGAAACTGCTAGCGCTAATCGATGCGCTGGGCCCGACGCGGCATCGCTCCAAGTAAACTAGTTCTCCACAGACTCATTCTCAGATAGGTAGCCTAGGAGCAGAAGCTTCTCTTTCACTAGTGCATTGATTGTTTGCTGCTCGTGGGCGTTGAATTCACTACGCCAGCGGCCACTGTGTGGCCGGCTCAAGTCGACCTCCAGTAGCTCCTTAGTAAATGTCAGACCGAGGAACTCGCAGATGTTAGTGATGGTCAGATGAGGGTCAGCTACCAGAGCTTCGAGCCGAACTTCGTAGTAGCGTGACCCCAAGTCCTGACGGTGGGCGAGGATGCGATCCATAAGTTCCAGATAGAAGTGCGTCGCCTCTACGCGGTCTCGAGGGCACCACCGCTGCTGGCTGAACGAGGCGATTACGTCGCGCGGATCTCGCAGCATGTGGATGAAACGTGCGCGGGGAAGCAACTCGTGCAGCTCGCGCATGAAAAGTAAAGCCCAGGTCTCATCTAGGAAAAGCACCCTGTGGTTGGTATTGCGCAGCAGTTCTTTGAAGAGTGTAGTTAGGTAGTTGCTGAGCAGCTCGCGCAACTCATTCGGCGCCTGTGGTGGTGCAAACGCTACCTCGGGAGCAACTGTGTAGCTGGCGGTGCCAGGCCAAGCTCCATCGTAGTTGAACTCCACCAGTGCGCGCAGCAGACGGCGGTTGTGTGCGCGGAAATGGGGCAGGTGACGTGCTAGCTCCCACCCTGCATAGCGGCGCGGCGCGACCCATCGGCCTCGTCCGCAGCGTAGTGCGAGCCAATCAGGAAGACGATGCACCAGCTGCTCGCGTTCCACGTCGGTCAGTAGCGTCTGCAGACGTTGGATACGGTCATCAGCGAGGAAGGGAGACCAAGAAGTAGAGAAGCTAGTGTAGAAATCAATAATGCCTCCGGGGTCGAGCAGGAAGCGAACCTCGAAGGGTAGCGCGTAAACATCTGGATGGCGTGCGAATACGCGCTTGAGCACGTTGGTGCCGCACCTGCCGGTGCCACCGCAAAAGATCACCGCAACGTTGTTGGAGGCTGCCGCTTCAGGGGCGTCTGCCATGGCTACGGCAAGGAGCACCTTGTAAAACATATCACACCGCTTAGTTCCCGTTTGCCGACGTGCGCGATAGACGGGGGGGTACACGCGTTCCGCTACAGCTACCAGCGAATTCAGACCCCGCAAGCGGTAATAGCCGGCCCTGAATCGCGGCGCAATGTTCGTTGTTAGTGGTTCGACTCACCAACGGCTCGGCGTGGCGCTAGCGCAGGAGACTGGCGCCGAGTTCTGCGGCGTGATTAACAAACGTTTCCCCGACGGGGAGCGCTACGTGCGTGTTCTGCGGAATGTTGCCGGTCATGACGTTACTGTGGTGCAGAATACCTTCCCCGATGATAGTATCGTCGAGTTGCTGTTGATTCTCGAGGCGTTGCGCGAGTCTGGTGCAAAGAGCATTACGACCATAATTCCCTACATGGGATACGCGCGACAGGAACGCACTTTCCAGAGAGGTGAAGCTATTTCGGCGCGCGCTATAGCGAGACCTGTTGGGGCGCTGAGTGACAGGGTCTTCACCGTTTCGGTCCACACCGACGAAGTGCTTTCTTTCTTTGGTTGTCCTACGCAGGACATCGACGGGCTACAGGAAGCTGTGCGCTACCTGAAGGGATTCAAGCCGGGACTGGTTGTAGCTCCCGACGAGGGGGCACGCGAGTGGTGTGCACGTGCCGCTAAGGAATTGAAGGCGCCGCTACACGTCATGTCCAAGATTCGTGTGGACGACCGCACAGTTGAGACCGACTCGGGTAAGGTGAAGGTCAAGAGGCTAACGGTGGTAATTCTGGATGATATTATCTCCACTGGCGGTACCATTGCCTCAGCGGCGCGGCTGCTCAAGAATGCTGGTGCGGGGCAGGTGCTCGCCGCGTGCACCCATGGGTTGTTCATCGAGGACGCTGCCAACCGGCTCCGCGTTTGCGATGATATCCTCAGCTCCGATACCCTCGAAGGAGTCTATACTCGCTACTCAATTGCGCCCGCTATTGCTGCGGCGCTCTGATGCTCTGGACCGGTCCGGTCCTGACTGCGAACGGGTTCGTAGATGGGTGGTTCGACCCTGAGAGTGGAAAAAAAGGAGATGGGAAGCCCCCGGGGCCGGCAATGGAGGGTGTTATCCTGCCGTCGTTTCGCAACTGCCATACACATTTGGGTGACACTCTGGCGCGCGACGAAGCGCCCGACGAGTCGCTGGCGGAGCTAGTTGGTCCAAACGGCTTCAAGCACCGCTGGCTCTCTGGGGCTGACGTTGCAGCCTCGATTACAGCCGGGCTGCGCGAGGCTGCCGGCTGCGGCACCGCACTGATACTCGACTTCCGCGAAGGAGGCGAACCGGGATTGGAGCAGCTGTCGCGGGGCGCCACCAATGCGGGATGGTGTGTTGAGCAAGGCGCGCCGCTGGTAATTCCGTTCGGCCGCGCGAACGGCGGATGGCCGTTGCCGGGCCGCAATGCGGGGCTGCCCGGGCTCAAGGATTTAGCTCCTGGTGCAGGACAGCGCATGGCAATCGAAGCGCGCGTTCTCGGCGGCCTCGTGGCACTCCATTTTTCCGAGGTTGAGCGTGAACCGATTGAGCTTATGCTGGAGCACGAACCAGATTTCTTGATACACCTCTGTAACTGCAGCGACAAAGATTTGCGCGCCATCGCCGAAATGAGACTCGGGGTAGTCATCTGCCCGCGCAGCAACGCGCGCTTTGGACTGCGGCCACCGCTGGAGGAGCTGCTGGCGCTGGGAGTAGATGTGGGGTTGGGGACTGATAACGGCATGCTCTGCACACTCGACATGCTAGCGGAGCTGCGCTTCTGCCGTGAGACCTTTCCTGACGTGGCTCCTGAGGTGCTGCTACAGCTTGCCTGCCAGGGGCTGGATGAAACCCTTAAGAAGGCAATAGAGTGCAACCGCATCGTGGGCCTCCCGGGCGGTAGAATTCTGCTTTCACAGCTCCAGGCCGACCCGCTGGAAGCTGTCTTTGACCCGCGCACCAAAGTGCTCGCAACGAGGTTCACATGCGAGTGAAGCGGGTGCTGCCAGAATGAATTTTCGGGAGGTTATGGCACTCGCCAAGCGGCGTGGGATCCTGCAGCCAGCATACGAGCCCTATGGTGGCGTTGCCGGCTTTTTCGACTATGGGCCAGTTGGGGTACGGCTACGCCGCAAAATTATCGAGCTGTGGCGGCAGCATTTCGTACTGGGTTTCGGCGCGCTTGAAATCGATAGTGCACTTATCGGGCCTGAATCTCTATTCAAAGCGTCTGGGCACCTCTCAGAGTTTGACGATCTGCTTGTCGAGTGTCTCGAGTGCAACAAACTCCATCGTGCAGACTTGCTTGTCGAGGGGGGAGATGTCCTTGACCGTGATGGAGTGGCCACCGCTTTAGCCGGGAAGAAATGTGAAAGTTGCGGTGGTAACTTCGACGTGCCCCGGCCATTCAACTTAATGTTCTCCACAAGTGTTGGTGCCGGNCGNGGCACNCCTAGCTACCTGCGGCCCGAAACTGCACAGGGCATNTTCCAGGCTTTCCCGTGGNTGCTACGGCAGAATCGAGGCAAACTGCCACTGGCCGCAGCACAGGTCGGGCGCGCCTTCCGCAATGAAATCGCACCGCGACAGGGNCCATTGCGGCTGCGTGAGTTCACACAACTCGAGCTGGAACATTTCTTCTTGCCTGGTGTAGANCCGGGAATACCGGAACGGCTGGCAAAGGTGGAAGTGCAACTAGTTCCAGCGAATGGTAATGCCAGCACGGAAACAATCAGTGAGTTGGTTAAAGAAAAGGTAATTGGTTCNCCGCTGGTCGCTAGCCACATCGCGTGCGCCTGGAAGTTCATCACTGCTTGTGGCGTGCCNGTCAGNAAATTGCGCTTTCGACAACACGGAAAGCATGAGATGGCGCATTACTCCANTGAATGTTGGGATGGAGAGGTTGAGACTTCNACCGGGTGGGTCGAGGTTGTCGGTGTTGCGCACCGCTCNGACTACGACTTGAAAGCACATGGCNAAGCCAGTGGTCGTGAATTCCGCGCGCCTGTGTCTGGTACCAGAAAGAAAATTGAAGCGTGGTTGCCGGACAANGGNGCAATTGGACGGNAATTCAAGTCTGAGGCTGCGAATGTGCTGGAGCAGCTGGTNGATGATNTGACCCCTGGAATCGANGTGGTGGTTGGTNGTGNGGNGCACAAATTGGGCAAAGAATATTTCAGGCGTGTTTCNACCACTGAACCAGAGATGATCTATCCTCATGTTGTTGAGCCTTCATTCGGGCTGGATCGGTTGCTTTACTGTATTTTGGAAACAACTTGGCGCAGCGAAGGGGATAGGAGTTGGCTAGCACTGCCTGAAGTGGTTTCACCGTACGATATGTTGATNGCCCCACTCATGGCGCGTGACGGTCTGGATNAAAAGGCNCGTGAAATCCACACGNCAGCNGTGTCTGGCGGAATAGATGTNTTCTACGACGAAAACGGGTCTATTGGTAGACGCTACGCCAGAGCTGATGAAATCGGGATTTCCAGAGCCTGCACCATAGATTATCAAACCTTAGAAGACGGGACTGTGACTATACGCGACAGAGATTCAACCGAGCAACNGCGCACCGAAGCNGANTCTATTTTCTAAGGGTCTTTTGTAAATTTTACAATTTCTCACTAAAAACAACACNGNTTTTTGGGGGGGACCCCTCTATTTCGTGTGGAGATTATTCTTTTTTTATTAATATATTTTCTACTAAATCTAAATTAAATAAATACAGAGATAAAAAATATATCTCCATACGAAATCATGGGGTGCGTGTCACTCGTTTTTGGTGATTGGTTGNCCGTTCCTCAAGACCGCACANATCAATTCCATGACTTCGGNTAAATTCTTTTCATTATCAAATTCATTATNCATTGGTANTTTCCTATTCACGGCCGCAATAAGCAATGGCAGACACCGCGTTAATTCATCAACAATNGTTACATGCGCTGTACGTGCCGTGCGCGAAAGCGGATTAAGGTCAATTGCAATGACTTTCTTGCCTAGGTTGACTAGCGCTTGGCAGCGGTCGCCGTCTTCAAGNGGCACAAGCACAACATCTGCATTGCCAATCCCGGCGCGGCAGCATTTAGCCCGTTCCGAAGCAAGGCCGGGGATACGGAAGTCCGGTCTTTCTCCTAATGGTTCGATACCTGTTTGACGCAATAGCGCCACGAGCCCCTCCACTCGCGCAGAGGAGCGATGGAATAGGTTCACTTCCACTCGCGCAGGGAGTGTAGTCGCTAGCTCAGCAATAGCAGGACCTGCCAGTGCAACGGTGTTTCCGTTTGCCGAGATAACTGGCTGGCGGGCATTGCAAAGCAATCCCGCAGCGGCGTTGATGGCATAGTGCGCCGGTTCGGTCGTCTTTTCACCTAGCAGGTAGTCGAAAGCCTCACCTCGACCATGCGCAATTAAGCCAGCACTGGCAACGAGCTCACCGGCAGCAACCAGCTTCTCTCGCGCGATTAGTGACTGGTAGCGTGGGTGGTCTTTCGGAATTCTGTCCACAGCGCCCCAGTCAGGGACAATAAGATTATTTTGGTGGGTTTATTACCAAGACGTTCCAGCTAAGGACCACCAAGCCAATAACCGGGCGTCCTGTGACGCTCTATGAGCCAGGCAGCCATCGGCCAGTTGGAACAGATTGCGAATCGTATCCACAGGCAGCTTGTTGGGGGACAGGTCCCCGAGATGCAGATTCCAACCCGCAGTAAGTCTAACATAATCTTCGATGAGAGTCAGCA
Organism: Methanobacteriota archaeon; assembly: GCA_002731905.1. Taxonomy (GTDB): domain Archaea; phylum Thermoplasmatota; class Poseidoniia; order MGIII; family CG-Epi1; genus UBA8886. The sequence continues at coordinate 23,380 of PCBV01000031.1, read as the reverse complement.
GGTTTGGAAATACGGCAGTGCCAAAACCACTCGCACGGCTAAAAAGCTGGACGGAGCATACATGCTACTGCGCACCACCTACTTACTGGACTTCATCCGTGATATGGTTGGACAGCAAAAATCATCGACCCTCAGGGAGCTTTACTACATTTCCGAGGGGTGGGAATTGGGCAAGTTCCATTCGCAGGACGAGTCGAACAAACTAATCGAGGATTTGGAAATTGTGACTAGTTTCCAGCGCGAGGACTTCAAGATTCGTCCCGAAGAGGATGGTGCCAAGGTGCTAGGAAACCTAACGCTTACGGAAATCAATCGCAAGGGAAAGCAAATGCGCATCAACTGTCGTGACGACGTAGGCGACACCGGCTATGGTATTCCCTACAATGTCGAGCCGGAGAAAATCACCTTCGACAATTTCGGCGACGCACGCTGTATCATAGCTATNGAGACNGGCGGCATGTTCGACCGGCTGATCGAGAATGGGTTTGACGAGAGCCATGGCGCCATCTTGGTCCATATCAAAGGCCAGCCCGCACGTTCAACGCGGCAGTTCTTGCAGCGGTTACAACAGGAATCCGAACTGCCGTTGCTAGTTTTTACCGACGCAGATCCTTGGTCATACCGCATCTACGGATCGATTGCTTACGGCGCAATCAAGACTGCGCACATTTCACATGTGCTAGCCACNCCTTCAGCCCGNTATCTAGGNGTAACNCCNTCAGANATCTCGAANTATGATNTACCGCACGACGACCTGAACGAGCGCGATCGGCAGGCGCTGAAATCGATGCGCAGCGACCCCCGCTTCGCTGATGACTACTGGAGCTCCGAAATCGAGCTACAGCTGGAACTGGGGCTCAAGGCCGAGCAGCAGGCACTAGCCAAGTACGGCCTCGACTTCGTGACCGACACATACTTGCCGGAGAAGNTAGCCGAAATCGGTCTTTGAAGACTAACTGTTACCGAGAATTCGGTACATCCCGGTGCTGCANTTGGGGCAGGTGCCCTTCATTGCATTCCGGCCGTTCTTCATAGTGACCTTATTAGGGTTGTTCATGTCCCTCTTGGCTTTGCATTTGACGCAGTAGGCTTCCGTCATGGCCGCCGCACGCAGGATAGAGTATAAAAATCGATTCCCTCGACGAAAAAACAAATTTTCAGAGATTTAGTACTGCTTTGACTTTCTGGTGAGTGTATTGCGCGGTTGGGGCACTTTGACGGCTACGCCGCCCGATACCCCTAAAACGGGGTGCTGGTGGCGCAGCGTGGACCGGCGCATCCTGCTGGCCGTAGCGGCAATCCTAGGCGCCTCGCTGTTCCTGCCGGATGGGAGGCAGTTCTGGTTCGACTATTTCGTCGCCCCTATTGTGGCTGACGCCATCGGGCCGACCGGCACAGCCGGAGCGCGCTATAACATCTACAATACCGCGGCTTATGGCGTGCTCTTTTACCTCGGTTTCATCGGCGTCGAGCGGAAACTGCGCGAGTTGGATATTGTGGTCGACGGGCGCTTCCTGCTAGCGGCGACACCACTAGTGTTGCTTGGCGGCGCGGCGCGTGCGCTTGAGGATGCGGGCCTCTTCGCCCCGCCAGTGCAGTATCTCTTCATCTCGCCCATTATCTACTTGTTATTGGGTGCTGTTGCCTTTCTGCTACTGTGGGGAGGTGCCACGCTGCGTGATTCCACACTACCCTCGCTGCCGGCCGGGCTGGCGCTGGTTGCGTTGGCCATTGGTGGCTACGGTGCTTGGTGGCTCTTCGCGCCACCAGGCTGGGTGCATCCAGCTGTATGGGCACTGGTCGTGCTAGCCGTCACTGCGGCGGTAGCGGAGTTTCGCAGTAGCCGTCCACTGCACAACCCAGTTGAACTGTTCGGTTTGGGTAGTGGGCTGGCGCTGCTACTAGTGCTGCTGCAGCTGGCGCAATTCGACGCCCCACACGGCGAGGTGCTGTTCGAGGTGCCCTTGCTCGCGTTAGGGCTGACGTTGGCGGTCGCTGGCGCGGCGTGGCTCAAGGCCGAGCGCGGCGTGCCGCATCCCGGCTTCATGCTTTGCACCCTGTTTTTGGGTTGGCTGGCGCTGACTGCGGACGGCGGCCATGCCTTCTGGTTAGTGCTGGCGGCGTTTGGCTGCCTTGGAGCAGCACTACGCTTCCCACTGCGCAAGTTACGCGCACTACAGGTGGTGCAGCGCCCGGAATACCTGGGGCTTTACTTCGCACATTTTCTAGATGGCTCAGCAACGTGGCTTGGCATCGACCGCTACGGCTACGTTGAGAAACACGTGCTGCCATCAGGCGCTATCGACTACTTTGGGACTGCGGCGGTGATGCTGCCGCTCAAGTTCGCAGTCGTGAGCGCAGTAATATGGGCGCTCGAGGCGGAGCACGAGGAAATTGACCACCACACACGCTACTTGTTGCTGCTATTCTTGATGACACTGGGGTTGGCACCCGGGACGCGCGACATCCTGCGACTGGCGCTCGGCACCTGAGTTTGGCCGCTGCCGAAAAGCATATAAATAAATCAGACNGCTTTGCGAGACCCGACCAATACGGGAAGTGTAAAAATGGGTATTGAAANACAGATATCNGTAATGTTGAAGAACCGGCCCGGGCAACTGGCNGCTGTAGGTGATGCGCTGACTGACGCTGGCGTGAACCTCATCGCGCTCTCAGTCGTCGACGCTAGTGATCACGCTGTGATGCGGCTAGTGACCAGCGACTGGACGGCGACTCGCAAGGCAATCGAAGCGTTGGGTCACAGCACCGTCATGAACAAGGTACTGGCTATCGAGCTCCCGCACGAAAAAGGCGCGCTGGCAGCAGCGTCCGCAAAACTGGCGAGCGNAGACNTCAACATACACTACATCTACGGCTCNGCTGCGGGTCGNAACTCAGTCCTAGTAGCACACGTTTCGAACCTTGAGGCNGCACAGAAAGCNCTTGNCTGAGGGAACCTTTAAAGGAGCGGTTTAGGTCGCAAAGCCACATGCGTGCGCGCGCAGCTCTCACGACTATCTTGCTCTTGCTATCGCTGCTGCACGGTGACACGGCNCGCGCAGCCGAGCCGGACTACGGCAGNGGTGAGTTCCACGANCTCAATTTGTACTTCTATGGTGACTTGGATGACGGTAGTGGCAGTTTCAACACCACTGCGCCAGTAAGTGGTAACGGCACTGAAAGCGACTGTCCGCAAGACGGGAACCGGCGTGGGGCACCACCTGGAAACAGTCGGCAGTGGGAGGATGTTGGCAGTTGGTACAGCTCGGAACTGGTGACTAATGTCACTGTACGTGGTGAGGTCCCCTTCGAAATATGGGCNAANGCCACNTCCGGCTCNGTNAAGGATGTGCAGTTCCGNGTTACCCTAGCAGTACCTGGGGTTTTCCTACAGAGCGAAACCGAGGCGCGCACGGTCAATGACAACGCAGCTCGCTTCGCAACCAATTTTTCGCTCGACAGCGAGTACCAGNTTGACCGTAACGAGACTATCCGNGTCGACNTGGAATACTCTGGTGGAGATGACTTCGATATTTCGGATCCCTTCGGAAATCAGGATAACAACCAGATTGTTGTACTTACCTCCAGCCCCAATCACCCAGCTGGTATTGCAATGGAAATAGACCACTTCCGGAGCGAGTTCCCTAGAATTGAGGTAGACCACTCTCGCAGCGTAGTGAAGGTGGAAACTTGGCTGCTCTCTGCCTTTGGCAGCGATGATTTGCAGTCTGAAATGTGGGGGCTGGAAGTCGGGGGAGTTAGCACCGGGACTTCCGCCACGGTTGGCGACGGTGTCTTGCTGGAGGACGACGGAGAAGGCTTGCGCGTGGGGTGGGAGTGGGCTTACGGCGATAGCGGCGCGCCGAGCGATACTTACCTACTGACAGTTAGTTGTGGCGACATCCAGGGCAACCAGTGGGAGAGCACTGGCGACGAGAAGCTGCACTTAGTGGTGCAGCAGCATCAGCTGGACAACAGTCTCAGTTGGGAGGATGTGACGGTGAATGGCCTGGCCAACTCCAGCAGCGTTGTTGAAGGCAGTGATTTCACCCTTACAGTAATGGCACGCACTAGCGGCGACTCCGCCATCAATGGTTACCCGCTCACAGTGGATGTTTACTATAGTTTCGAGGGAGGTGAGCTACTCTTGCTGGAAGATGACTTTACTTGGCTCTCGCCTGGCCAAAGTGAGGAGTTCACCTTCACCTTCACCTTCGACCAGGTTGGTAGTTACACGCTGCGCGTAGTGCTGGACGACGACGACCATACTGTCGAGACCGACGAGACCAACAATGTAATTGAATACTCGCTCACGGTTGGGCAGGAACAGGAGCAATCGCTGACTGGCGGTTGGCTTGACCGCCTCAGGGAGGAGGACACGTTAACACTCGGCATCGCCAGCTTCGCCGTGCTGGTTGTTTTGGGGGTTCTGATGGCGCTGCGCCGCTCCTCCCGGAGTGATGATATGGAATGGGACGATGACGATGAATTCTGATATACGTTACCCTCCTGCCGACGAGACACACTATGTCTACGACAAGGAAGCCGTTGGTGAAGGTGCGCGGTACGGTGAATCAACGGTCGGCAACGTGAAGTCGCGCACTTGTCGCGGCTGCGGCCAGCAGTTCAACTGGGCTTTCAAAGTGGGCAACGCGATGACCCATTCGGTACCGGACGGCGTTGCGCACGCGGTTGACAACGGCGCCAGTCGCGGTTATTGCTCAATCGAGTGCTTTATGACGGGCGACGGCGACCTTGAGCAAGCTACCCTTGACCGCGACTCTACTGGAATATGGGAGTTGGCAAAGCGTAATTGGTTCGGGTTGAAGGTACTGCGCGGGCTAGGACGCTAATCACGAATTCCATCTTCTAGGATTTGTACTACAGCTTCCCCATCTGGCAGGTGTGGTGAATCAACTAGGCGAAAGATGCGTTTACCTGCTTTGCCGCGCCGAATGTAGATTCGGAATTTCGAGGTGTGGCCAACAATATGGCCACCAATTGGCTTGGTCGGGTCTCCGAAAGCGAAACCACCTGGATTGGAGAGCACTTGATTAGTGACTGCCACCGCAGCGTTATGTTCATCTGCGAATTTAGTTAATGCCTCCATATGACTACCGATTTTGCCCTGCCGTTCGGCTAGCACGCCACGGCCAATATACTCCGATCGGAACGCGCCGGTCAGTGAGTCGACTGCCAGTAGCCGGATTGGTCGCTCCTCAGCCAGTTGCTTGACTTTATCGACCATTAGCATTTGCTGATGTGAGTTGTAAGCGCGACCGACGTGGATGCGCGCCAGCGTTTCTTCGGGGTCCAAGTCGAGTGCTTTTGCCATTGAGATAATGCGTTCGGGGCGGAAGGTATTCTCGGTATCGATAATTGCAGCTTCTGCATTCAGACCGCCTTGCTCCTCTGGCAGCTGCACCGCCACTGCTAACTGGTGGATAATCTGTGTTTTACCCGAGCCGTATTGACCATAGAATTCGGTGATTAGCTGCGTTTCGACACCGCCGCCGAGCAGTGCGTCCAGCTCGCTAGAGCAGCTGGTTAGTTTGCCTACGGTTTGTCGTTTTTCGAGCAGTTCTGCCCCTGTCAGGATTCCGCCAATATCGACCATGCCGAGTGCGGCATAGATAATATCAGTGGACTTAGAATTACCAACTCCTGCAGCCTCGCCTAGGCGTGAGGGAGACTGAGTCGCAATTGATTCGAGGGTACGGTATCCTGCACTTCGTAGTTTATCGCCGATGGCAGGGCCGACACCGGGGATGTCCTCGATGGTGGCTTCAGTCATTTTCAACCATCCGTTTGCGTAGCCAGTCAAATTCATGGGGATCTTCCCAACGTGGCTCGAGCGAGGCCAAAAACTCGCGCACAGACTCACTCAGCATTAGGCCACCCGGAAGCGGTTGAAAGCCGGCTGGTAGGTCAGCCCCTGGTCGTTAAGAGAATCGAGCAGTTCGTCAAGCCTAGTCGTATCGATGCCCGCTGCGACAGCGTTGTCGCGGAGTTTGTCGTAGAGTACTCCTTCACCTTGATCGTCCAGTTTTGTGACTAGATCCAGTACTGCAGCCTCGGCGTCCGCGTCGCTCGCTTGCTCCTCGTCAGATGATTCTTCAGCAGCGGTAGCCGCTTCTGGCGGGGCGTCTGCTTCTGTTTCAGCCGGTGTAGCAGGAGGCGTTTCCATAGCTTCAGCGGTCTCGAATTCGCCAGTAAAGGGTGGTTTTTCGGTTAGGGTGGTGGCGGGTGTTTCCCCGCTCAGGTATTTCAGGCAGTCATAGAGCAGTCCGGCGTATGATTCGGTTGAGACGGTCTCGTACTTTTCCTGTGCTAGCGCTAGCCCTTCTTGCTCACGCATGCCCAGCTCTGGGTCACTCGCGTCGGACAGCGCCTGTGCGCCTTTCAGGCGACGCATCAGTGAATTACATGCCTTGACCGCCCAGACCGAGACCTCTTGTTCACTCACCTTGCGGAGGTTCTCTGGTTGGACGCTGACATAGACGGCGTCACTGTCATCTGGTGAGTAGGAACGGACACGCCCAACAGCGATTACGTGGCAGGGAGCCTCTATACGCGATAGCGCCGCAGCACCTTCTGGATTGTACTGCCCAGCGCGTAAGTAATAGGTGTCGCCGTTGGGGTCGATCATACGCGCCATGTAGAACGGATCATCCTCGCTGCCGCGATTCTCGATGTCAGTCAGCACTCCACCGATGAGTACCCGTGAGATTTTAGCCCCCATTTCAGAGATGAGGTAGGTAGGTGAATATTCACGGTCCTCAACGTGGGTTTTGCGCGCTCGTGAGAGCTCCTGCGCTAGTACCGGGAGTGCCGGTTCCCTGCGGCGCGCCATTAGGCCTCCAGTGCCGCTAGGAATTGCCTGGCAACTGACGGCACGTCCAAGCTGTGAGCCGGTTCGCATTTGCGGGCGAAGAACATTAGCCCGTAGTCATCTGAGCGGGTGAACCCCTCAACCTTGAGTGGCTTAAGCAACAGAGCCTGTTCTAAATCATCAATGATGGTTTCGGGGGTATAACTTTCGCGCACTAGTTCTAGGCACGATTCCATGTCACGCCCTAGCACTTGTTCCGTAAGCTCGCGGTTCAGGAATAGCTGCAGTGCACCAGTACCATCGTCGAACAGTAGTTTGGTGCGCAGGTCGGGCGTGCCTTGCTGCTTACCGTGCACCATGCACTGGCCGCTGCGTAGCACTCGGTTGCATTCAGGACAGCGGAAAATGAGCCCGCTTCCCTCGCGTATTGCCAGCACATGACCTTCTAGGACGGCGTCGCTGGCGCCTCCTCGCTCGTCGAGTGTTTCGACTGTGTAGTGGGTTCCCCCCTCTAGCTCGTTTAGCGCCGGCAGCTCGGCATCGCTGCGTGCTACAGCGCTGTTTTCGTTAATTTGCAGTTCGGGGATTCCGCGCCAGTCGCGCACGTAAGTGTTATCGATGGAATAGACCTCCCCGGCCTGTAGATTGTGGTCGTGCCAGGCGGTGAAGCGGCAGCTGCCGCTAGCGTCGGCCAATGTCCCACTCCAGAGCGTTTTTGACTCGTCCCGCACGGTTACCTCGCGCTCCTCGACATCGAGGATACGGACTGTAAGCGAAACAGATCCCATACCGCTGCGCAGTCCCGCCACATCGGACGCAGTCGTATCTCCCTCGTTGGTTCTCGCTGTAGGGATTTCAAGTGCATCCAGCGTGGCGTCTTCGACTTCGCGCAGGCGGCAGCGGTCACCTAAGTTAAGATCAACCCGATCGTTCCAGCCCTTGCTGTAGGCATTAGCTACTTCGATTACGGCTCCTGGTTTGACTGTGAATTCTTCACGCCAAACAGTGTAGCGTAGTGTAGCACTGCCGTCGGTCAAGTTCCCTTCGAAGATGGTACGTTGTTCACCATCCTTTAGGGTAATTTCCTTCGGAAATACGGAGATGACCTTGGCGCGGAAGCTGACGGCCTGTTCGTCTGGTGCGATGTCGGCTAGCTGTTTGTGTGGGCTAGCTTGCAACGCTCCGGGATCGCCGTAGTGCTTTCTGACAATAGCTTCCTTGGCGGTTGGCAGGTCTATGCCGTAGTTCTCTACATATTGCCGTAGTTCCTCGATAATAGTAGCGTGGTCTAGCTTGTCTTCTAGGGCCGTGGCAATGTCTTTGACATGCGGCCCAAAATCGGTTTCGTTTGCTTGCATTGGAGTGTCTCCTTGAGTTTCGTCCCGGACTCCATCTCAGGACAGTCTCCTACCCCTGCTAGGGTATATAAACTTAACTCCAATTAAACTAAATCACCTTTTTGGGTTATGTTTATTTGGGGTAAAAAACTAACTTTGCAGAGGTGAGTCAAGCGTTATATGGTAAGCAGCATCGGCGCAGTCAATGAAAGTAGACGAATTGACCCCGCGCAGCAGCCGCGTAAATATGCCAGTCAAGGTACTTACGCTGGATGAACCGCGCGATATCGAGAGTGGTGGTAAGGTTTGCGAGGGGTTAGTAGGCGATGAAACTGGTACAGTCATAATGAGTTTCTGGAATGAGGAGTGCGACCAGGTAAAACTAGGTGAGACCATCTGGCTTAGTGACGCGCGTGCAAGCCTTGTGCGCGGCTCGCTCCGGCTCAGCCTCGGCAAGTATGGTTCATTAGGTGAGGGTGNCCGTGAAGTTGAACACGTACGCGAGGATTTGAACATCTCCGATCTGGCCTACGCGATGCCGAGGCCAGACCGAGGTGGCCGCGGTGGTGGCCGTGGTGCTGGTGGCGGCGGTAAGTGTTTCAACTGCGGCAAGCCGGGCCACATCTCCCGCGACTGCCCCGATGGTGGCGGCGGTAAGGGCGGCGGTAAGTGTTTCAATTGCGGCAAGCCGGGCCACTTCTCCCGCGACTGCCCCGATGGTGGCGGCGGTAGAGGTGGCGGTAAGTGTTTCAATTGCGGCAAGCCAGGTCATATTTCTAAGGACTGCCCCGAGCGGGGGAGCTGAACTGGCGCGGCGCGGACGGCATCGCAGACGCGGCCCCAAGAAAGCGCAGCCTCCACGGCGTAAGGAGAAAAAGATACATAAGAAGCAGAGGCGGCAGCGCATGCTCAATCCGGCACGGCGTACCGAGACTATCTATTTCCTGAACGAAGTGCTACAGGATGCCGGACTGGGCGAGAAGGAAATCGAGCCTTTCATAGCGTCGGTGGTGGCGCGTGCGACGCGCGAGACAGTGGGAGATGCATTCGATTTCATAGATGAGAAAATCGAGGAGGGCTTTCTCGACCCGGAGAAAAAAGAGAAGCTGCTAAGCATCCTGAATCGGTTTGCCGTAATGAGGTGAGCTTTTTTACCGGCCTATATGCGGCCGGTTCCGATGGCAGGCGAGGAGGAGGCAGACATCGCAGTTTCCCCGGACGAGGAGCAGCAACCTGAAACGGGGCCACTGCGCCAGCCGATAGTGGCGGTGCTAGGGCATGTTGACCACGGAAAAACTTCGCTGCTAGATTGGGTGCGCGGTACCACGGTTGTCAGCCGCGAGGCGGGGGCAATTACGCAGCACATTGGCGCGACTGAGGTCCCATTCGAAACTATTACCAACATATGCGGAGCATTGTTGCCGGAAGAAAACATACGACTCCCAGGTCTGCTCTTCATCGACACGCCGGGCCATCATTCCTTCAGCACGCTGCGCGCACGAGGAGGGCAGCTGGCAGATATGGCAGTGCTAGTAGTTGATATCCGTGAGGGATTCAAGCCGCAGACTGTAGAGTCGCTACAAATTCTGCGGCGGTCGAAAACACCATTCATAGTGGCGCTCAACAAACTGGACCGACTCCCCGGCTGGCGCACTCGCAAAGGACCGTTCCTCGCTAGTCACGCCCGGCAGTCAACGACGGCACAGACGACGTTCCAGGAGCGTATCTGGGAAGTCGTACGCACTCTAGGTGAGCATGGCTTCGACTCGGCACTCTTTACGGAGGTGCAAGATTTCCAGAAGACGATTGCGCTGGTGCCTACATCGGTGAAGCAGAGTGGCGAGGGTGTCCCGGAGCTCTTCATGCTGCTGCTGGGGCTAGCGCAACGCTATCTTGAAGGCAGGCTTACATTGCATCCTGGCCCCGCCGAGGGCACTGTGCTGGAAGTCAAGGAGGAACGCGGTCTTGGAAAGACGCTAGGCGTCATAATCTACAATGGTATCCTGCGTGACAGTGACACACTGGTGGTTGGTGCGATACCCGAACCAGTGGTGACGCACGTGCGCAGCCTGTTGCAACCGCGGCCGCTGGATGAAATACGCGACCCGCGTCAGCAGTTTGATACAGTCAGTGAGGTCAGGGCTGCTGCCGGCCTCAAGGTAGTCGCACCTGATTTGGAGGGCGTGATTGCCGGCGCGCCTTTCTACGGGGTTCCGCAAGGCGACGACGTCGCCCCGGTTCTAGAGCAGCTTGCGGAGGAAATGGAGTCCAATGTCACGCTCGCAGATCGCGGGTTGATAGTGCGCGCCGACGCTATCGGCTCACTCGAGGCGCTCGCCTTCGAATTGCAGGCAGTCAGCGCACCAATCATGCGCGCCATGGTAGGGGATGTCTCGCGTCGCGATGTGCGGATTGCCGAGACTGCACCAGTCGAGCAACGTGCCATCCTGGCTTTCGGTGTCAATGTGTTGCCTGACGCTCGCGAAGCGCTGATTAAGAGCGAGGTGAAGCTCTTCGAGGCTAAGGTGGTTTACCAGTTGGTTGATGAGTATAATGAGTGGCTGGAGGAACTGAAGCGCGAGCAGGCCCGGACTTTGCGCGAGGAGTTCCCGCACCCCGGCAAGTTTGAATTCCTCGAAGGCCATACCTTCCGCACACGTGATCCCGCTGTTTTTGGCGTGCGCGTGCTGGCAGGACGCATCATGGTCGGTCAGAAAGTACTGCGCTCTGACAACAGCGTCATCGGTCGCATACGCTCGATGCGCTCAGGGGAGCAGGGTTTGAAGGAGGCAACACAGGGTGACGAAGTTGCTATTGCCGTGACCGAAGTCACGGTCGGCCGGCAGGTAGACGAGGGCGATATCCTTTATATAGAGATGGACGAGCGCGATGTCTTGCGTCTGCGCGAGGAAAACGTGAAACTGACTCCGGACGAAGAGGATGTTATCGGCGAGCTACAGCGCCTCAAGAAGGGAGATTCTCCTTTCTGGGGACGTTGAAGCCACGGACCAGTGCCGGCACTGCGCTGCTGGTGCAGTGCCGCATTTCCTTGGGCAGGAAGCGACGGTAAGGGCGATGGCCAAGCCGTTTGTCGTAGAGTAGCACTATACCGCGGTCGGTCTCACTACGGATGCAGCGCCCCGCAGCCTGTAGTACGCGGTTGACCGACGGGAAGGTCAGCGCATACTGGCGTCCCTTCCCGTCACCAAATTTTCGCTCGAAATACTCTTCGAGCTTTTTCTGTTCTAGTGATGGCGGTGGTACCGGTACTCCGACTACAGCTACCGTGGAAAGCAGGTTCCCGGGATAGTCGACACCCTCGCCAAAGATCCCTCCCATCACCGCCAGCAGCATTGCGTCACGCTGTTGTAGTTTCTCGAGCAACGCCGTTCGCTTCGCTGGGGATGCACCTTGCTCCTCAAGCAGCAACACCTTACCATGATCGCCGAGCCGACTGGCAACGTCGTCACGCAACGCGTAGCTAGGGAAGAATACCGCAACATTGCCTGGTGTCGCCTGCGCTACAGCGGTCAACGACGCCGCTAGTTTGTGGTAAAGGTGGTCACCGCGGTTGCGGTAGAGCGTTGAGACATCGTCGACGCAGAGCAGCAGTCGGTTTTCGGGTGGGAAGGGTGAACTGTAAGTCGTCTTGTGGGACTTTTCGGCCTCGAGCCCGAGCAGGTCACGGTAGAAGCTGCGTGGCCGCAGCGTCCCCGACATCAGCACCGACGCCCGTACGGCGTGAAAGACAGGCGCGCTGACTACTGACGGGTCGAGCAGTCGCAGCGAAAGTTTGCGCTGCCACGGCTTGTCACCGCCATGCGCCAGCCGCAAGTCACCTCCTTCCTTCAGGAAGCGCCAGTGATTCAGGAATTCCGCCACATCGCCCATGCGAGTCGGTTTTCCGCGCTGCAGCCGCTGCTGTGCTGACCGCTCAAGCTTGCGTAGAAAGCCATCTAGGTCGGTCAGTTTTTGCTTCAGCGCCGCATCGAGCATGCGGCTGACGCTGCCGCCGTCGATTTCTTTCTCACCTTCGTGTCCAGTCAGATTATCAACCAGTCGCTCCAGGATTGAGAGCTGCGCTCGCAGGGCACGGTCAGCCTCGCGCTGCGCCTCATGGACGCGTTGCAGTGAGAGTGTTGGCGACGCCGCCAGTCGGATGCGATCGGGGAGATTATGTGCTTCGTCGACGATGAGCAGCACCTCATCTAGCGGTCGCTGGATGCGCTCCCACACTACATCAGACCACGGCGTGAAGAGATAGTTGTAGTCGCACACCAGCACGTCGCATTCCTGAGCAGCCTCGAGCGCGACGCGATGTGGGCATTGCACTTCATCGCGACACAACGCCTTCAGCTCAGCGGCAGCCAGTGGATCCTCGAAGACCTGCGGCAGAAAGTCGGGATGGAAACCGCTATGGTAGCGACAGTCGTCGTTGCGTACCAGTGCGGTGCAAACAGCTTGGAACACCCCATAGCGGCTTTCGTCTAGGTCTTCGCGCGGGCACATGTCCTGCTTGGAAATCACGTCCACAATTTTCAGCGGTTGTTGCGCATGGATACGCTTGAGCGTCTCGACAAAGATAGCGTGCTGCGTTTGCCGTGAGGTTAGCGCGACTACCAGCAATCCCTGCTCGCGTGCGACCTCAATCGCAGCAGTCAGTGCGGCGGCGGTCTTGCCCAGCCCAGTAGGTGCATGCGCTAGCAGGTGCTTACCGGCGGCAAACGCCGCGCGGCAGTCGTCCAGCATAGCATCTTGCCCTTTGCGGAGCTCCGGGAACGGGAACAATAAGGGGCCCCACACCACCGGGGCAAAAAGGCTCTTTATGCCATCTATAGGGAGGTATGAAGGAAACCGTTGAATCGTCTCGGGCACCAGCACCTATTGGCCCTTACTCGCAGGCTATTGCCGACGCAGGTCTTTTGTTCATGAGCGGGCAGGTTGGCCGAAAGCACGACATCACTGCACTCGAAGACGGCATCGCCGAGCAGACTCGTCAGGCAATCCACAACCTTCAGGCTGTACTGGCAGAGCGCGATCTTTCGCTGGCGGACGTAGTCAAAACCACGGTCTTCTTGGTTGACATGGAAGACTTTGGTGCGATGAATACAGTTTATATAGAGATGTTCGGAGAAGATGCGGCACCGGCACGTTCCACAATCGAGGTGTCGCGGCTGCCGTTGGATGCGCTGGTGGAGATAGACGCTATCGCGGTGCTGCGTCAGTAAATGGACGCGGCCCACCGCGCAGTCGCCTGGATGCTGCTCGCCAGTGTCGCGTTTGGATCAGGCAGCGCACTGGTCAAGTGGACTGCTGGTCAGGCAGGGGTTGCGACGGTAATTTTCGGCCGCAGCTTGGTAATTACACTGATATTGTTGACGTGGTCACAACTGCGCGGCGCGTCGCTGTACGTGGGCAATCGTCGTCGTATGCTCTGGCGCAGTACAGTAGGACTCTCGGCGATGGCATGTTACTTCTACGCGGTGCAGCAGATTCCACTCTCGAATGCAGTGACACTACAGTACACCGCCCCACTCTTCGTTGCACTCTTCTCCGGGGCGATGCTGCGCGAGCGCGTTTCGCCGCTAGTCTACGGCTGCATTGCGCTCTCCTTTGTCGGTACCGTGTCGATAGTCTCGCCGTCGCTGCGCTCAGTCGACATCGACGCATTGGTCGCGCTCATTTCGGGCGTGCTCTCGGCCTTCGCCTACTTGGCGGTGCGCGGGCTGCGCACTAGCGCGTCGCCAGACGGAGTCGTTTTCTGGTTCGCGCTATTCTGCACACTGGTGACCTTGCCGCTGGCGGCGAGCGAGCTGCCGCAGCTTGCGTTGTCGGAATCGCTCGCAATTATCGGCGTTGGCATCTGCGCTGCTGTGGGACAGACCGGGATGACGCGCGCTTATCAGGCGGCGCGTGCCGCCTATATCGGTGCTTTCTCCTACGCGACGGTGTTAGTGGGGGGGATTTATGGCTGGTTACTATTCCATCAAACGCTTGTCTGGGGCGATGCGCTGGGCGCGGCGCTGATTGTCGGTAGTGGTGCACTGCTTGTTAGCAGCGCGCCCAACGCGAAGCCCAGCGGTGAGCAGCTACCGTAGGCGACGGGGCGGCTAACCAAATCGCTCGGAAAGAGATTCAATATCCTATGGAATCAGGCTGCCTATTACCTCAGGCGACGCGAGTAATCATCTCTGGAGTTATGCCGTGCTCAGTGACGGCGTAGATGAGTACCGCCGCTTTCTCCGGGTGATTTCGAATCTTCTTGATAATCATACGGTTCTCGAACTCAGCCGCCATGCGGCCAACCTCGAGCTCGATGATGACGTCGGCGATAGCGTTGATTTGGCTGTGTACGCGCGCGTCATGGGCGCCTTCAGAGAGGGTGTAGAGGATGACACCACCGTTAGCTTGCGCATATTCCTTAATGGTACGCATCGCTGAGAGCACCTCAGCGACCGTATAGTATTGCATGAAGAAATCGAGTGAGTCGATGACGACGCGGAACGGTGCGCGCAGCTTGGAAATTTCGTATGTCATGTCGGAGACGAAGTTAATCTGGTCTTGAGTCGCGCCGTAGGCGCCCACGTTGCGCAGCTCACTGACTGAGAGTCCTTCCTGCTTGAAACGAGACGCTTGCAGTTCACGCGCCAGAACCTTTTCAAAGTATTGGGTGCCGATATTGACAATACGCATATCGGTAGGCCAGTTGTAGTGTTCGAATGTCTCGACTAGTTCACTTGAGGTCTCGTCCGTCGAGAAGTAAACCACATTCTCGGTGCCGATACCGGCGGCAGCGAATTGTTTGGCGAGCAGCTCTTTGCCGGCACCGGAGGTTCCTTCGACGACTATTGAACTCCCCTGGACAACCCCCTTACCCTCAATCAGCGCCTCGTCCAGACGCGGGATGCCGGTGGGGATAATCTCAGCCATCGCCCGTTCCTCCGCGAATCATACAGTCCGAGAGTGTTACTAACACAGCTTCCAGCTCAGGAGGAGTCTGTTCATCCACAGTTAGCATCATGGTGTAGGTCCGGCGCAGCCGCATGGTGTTGGCCAACACGTTCATGAACTCTTTGAGCACTCGCATTTCAGAGTAGATGCTGAGCCCATTAACCGAGTCGAACATCACGAAGTGACGCTTCGCTTTTATTCGCCGCTCGAGCAGCCCAATGTTCAGCAACACCGACTCTAGCATGGTGGGTGAGTCTATGAAGACAGTGCGCGGGTCTCCTGTCTCTCCACCGACAGTCAGTGAAATCATGTCGACAAAATAGAGGTCGTTTAGCGATGCCTTGCGCGCTTTCATCTCTTTTACGACGTGCGTGGAGGGTCGGGAAGTAGTAACATAGATACCACCTAGTTTACTACCAAGTAGTTTGGCGACAATGTCGAGTGTGAGTTCGCGGTAGTTGTTGGCCGGTACTACCACAGTCGCGAGCGAGTCGCCTGCTTTGATGCTATCACGCACCTCAGACTGATAACTCAAGAGTATACCGCTCCGGTTTCCTGACCCCACTTCAGCAGTGGCACCACCGACAGTCCGATAGGTGTCAGTTCGACCAGGTGGCGCGCTCGCGAATGCTTGGCGCCGCGCATCTTGACAATCTGCATCGTCCGCAGCAGGTCTCCCTGACGCTGGACGTTCCCCATCAAAATTACTCCGTCGGCAACCGCCTCCTCAACGCCGAAGATAGAGTAGGTTTGCGTCGCCGCGTCGACAACGGTCTCTGAGATGAGTAGTGTGGTGCAGCCGAAAGTGGACAGGAATTGACCTAGTCGGAAGATAAAGTTGCGAATCGAGCCTCGGTCAGGGAGTTGGTAGCATACCGCCGTGATGGAGTCAATCACTAACCGCGTTGCCTGCAGTTCATCTACGATATCCTCGAACGCTCCTAACAGGGCCTCCATGTCTTTAGGAGAGTAGGACCCATCCAATCGCTCTACCCCCAATCGGTCATTGATAATCCCTAGGTCGAAGATGTTCAGCTTGCCCTCAGTAACCAGCGAGTCGTCAAAGAAGCCGTAAGTGCGTAGGTTCTCCAACATCTTAGAAGAGGGTTCAGTGACCGAAATATAGCAGGCAGTTTCCCCATTCTTAGCACCGTTAATCAGGAATTCCATCGCCAGTGTAGTCTTACCCGAGCCGACAGTACCAGCGAGCAGGCTGGTGTTGCCGATGGGAATACCCCCATTCAGCATACGGTCCATCCCCTCAATGTAGGTCTTTGATTTCTCTCGCGGCCGCCCGCCTCGGGGATCTAGCTTGACCGCCGTCGGTTTCATAGGTTCGGTACCGCGTGCCATGTTTTCATTCCTCTGTCAGGTACTGGTCAACTAGGTATTGGCGGACGCGCTTTTTCAATGTTCTCTCGGTAATGCCTTCTTGGTGCGCCTCATCATGGATGACTTGCAGCTGCCGCTGCGCCTCGACAGGCAGGGTAGCCCACTCGACTGGCGGTTTTTTCGGCAGCAACCCCCGTAGGTCGATGGGGTTGGCCCGGGCAAAGATATCGACAAATTTTTCGCGCACACTCTGTTCGAAAAAGGTTTCCGCTTCTTGTTCGCACTGGTTGTAGGTCTGAATAAGTTCTTCCTCAACAACTGGCCCTAAATCTTCCAAGAATACCCCTTGTGGCAGGTAGCGATGGTACCAAGTACCGTCCTCGTGCAGCACGTCTAGGTGGGTGCGGTTGTAGGCGTCAATCAGCGGTGTCTCGTATTCTTCCTTCGCCATNTCCTGCCCCGGNGTCNGCTCGANGACNGCGCTNTTATANGAGGATTAGCCNCCGCCCANCANCGGCNNNACNTAGTAGATNGCGAGNACAGTCCCCATNAGNGCCTCGCCNACAATCAGTCCGGTCGCAATCATNTAGGTNTNGAGCAGTTTCAGCGTGCGCCCCTTCTCGCTGAGGCCTTCNCGCTCGACCGCCGGCTCCAGCACTTTCAGCTCCCACAGGTCACGCATTGCCCCACCGACGACCATCGGCAGCGTCACCACCATCGGCAGGTACATTCCCAGCCCGAAGGCGGTCCCCATCCCGGTCAGCAGCTCCATGAAGATGCCAATTCCAAATCCAAGCGCCAGAAGCAGCCATGGAGTTTCACCACCAAGCATAATTTGCGCAAAGGCAGCGAAAGCGTTAGCCTGCGGTGCGTAGAGCACCAGTTCACCTTTAGCGAGCGCCAGCGAGAGGANNCCGGCAAAAAGCGCCGATACAATCGTGCCAGGAATGATACCGACAAGTTCGGTCTTCATGATGTGCATTGGACGGTTGCCGACGTAGAGTGCAGCTTTGTAGTCACCAATCACAGTTCCCGACATTGAGATAGCACCGCCGAATACAGTGGTGCCAACCAATGAGAGCAGCGCAGCGTCACTCGCTGGCAGCCCTAGTAGATTCTTGAAGAGCAGTACCAGCATTAGCAGTACGATAAAGCTGGTTCCTGACACAGGTTCGATACTNGTTTCCCCCATCACCTTTACCGCAATGGCACCCAGCGCGAAAGTGGTCAGGCAAAGTACNAGTGCGAAGATAAATGAGGGAATGAAGCCGAATTCTGTCGCGAATACGAGCGTGATTCCGACAAGCGTTACCAGCAGCATGACTGGGATATGCGTTACCGGCCACTCGTACCATCCCTCTCCATCAACGTAGTCACGCCGTGCGACATCATCGTCACCACCTCCAAAGATAGCGATAACATCCGCCGCGGTAGTTCGGAATACTGGTGCCATTTTCAGCAGCGCGGTAATACCACCGCCCAGAATAGCCCCAATCGCCATTGGNCGCGCAACATAAGAATAGGATTTGAGTGATGCCGCAGGATAGGCTGAGACTGCATGGTAAAGGCCATCGATTGGATAGTAGAAGGGATAGTCGAACACATACGCCATTGGTGTGATGACGAACCAAGTGAAGAACGTCCCGAGGCTCACCAGCATTGCGACCCGGAACTTCATGAACCAGCCAATAGCTCCCATTAGCGGAGTGAACTCGAAGCCCAGCCAGGTGTAGTTGGTAATCCCCGAGTCGAACGGCACCATCAGGTCNCCNCCNTCNTANTAGCGNNNGANNCCCAGNTCGTGCGCNCCNTTGTCGAGNACCGANGTGCGNANNGGATCGCCNGCNNNGTCAACNNNGCCGGTGGNNAANACCGGNAAGTCNCGCAGGAANGTGAANATNCCNACCAGNAGNGTNGAGATTCCNACCAGCCAGATNGAGTGGCGNGCNCTCTCGACCGAACCGGTCGAGGTCTCCCGNGCGATGTCCATGAGCTTAACGTTAGCCTCGAAACCTGGCAGTGGTAGAGGATCCTCAACCAGCCAGACCCGTCGGAAGATGATGAAGTAGAGCACCCCCAGCATTCCTCCCAGGATTGAAGCTACGAGCGCNACACCGGCTAGCACCCACGAATCAGGCAGTAGCAANGAGGCATCAACGAGGTGCGANCCATCGGGGTTTCGATATTTTGAGGAGTAGGCGAGCANGTAAATCGCAGGGTAGGTGAAGACAAAGCCGGTGCAGACCATTGAAGCGCCCGTCGAGGCGGAGGCGGAAAGGTTCACCTCGCCCGGNGTCCAGCGCAGTGCCATCGCAGCCAGGTAGGCGACGTACCAGGACCCAGAGACAATCATCCCGACTTTGAGTCCGACATATTGGTTGATGACCGCNAAGATAATTCCGATGATCAGNCCTAGCATAATCTGGTCCCATTTCCATGTGGTCGAACCGAACCCCTCTGCCCGCGTCTTTTCCTCGAGATACTCTTCCAGCACCTCAGTATTGAAGTTGGAGTACATCTCCGGATCGAAGTATTCCAGTGTCCCTTCCTCGATGGCTTGCAGCCCTTCGGGGGTCGGCGGCTGGCGATAGGGAGATATCCTTACCTTAGTCATGCAGGAACGGTGGCGCAGGCTGCGCCGATATTATACCGGTTTGGGAGCGGGTTCGACCAGTTCGAGCAGCACCCCACCGGTATCACGCGGGTGGAAGAACGCTACTCGCGAGTTCTCGGCACCGCCGCGCGCATCGCTGCCCAGCGGCTTGAGGCCAGCATCAGCGCAGCGTGCCAATGCCGATGCAAGGTCGTCGACCTCGAGGGCAATGTGGTGCAATCCCGGCCCTTGCCGTTTCAGGAAGCGACCGACGGGCGTATCCCCAGCTAGCGGCTCGAGCAGCTCCACCTCGCCCCCTCCGGCCGCCAGGTGTGCGGTGCGCACCCCCTCGGATGGAACGTCCTCGGTATGCCGCAGTTCGAGGCCCAGAGCTTTCCACAACGGCAGTGCTGCGTCGATGGATTCAACTGCCACTGCCACGTGCCGCAGCCGAGCCTTCTCACCCACGCAGCACGAAGGATCGTGGCTACATATGAGTTTGCTGCAGCTAACCGGCAAAAGTGCATGGTGCTCCCGCCGGGATTTGAACCCGGGTTTTCGGCTCGAGAGGCCGAGATGATGGGCCGGACTACACCACGGGAGCGCCGGGCCGGCTGTGGTCTTTCACCTTAATAGTTTTCGTCGAGCCAGCGTGCTGTATCGAGGATAGCTGCGCGACTACCGAACTGTGGCGCCCAGCCGCAGCCGCGCAGTCGCTCCACCGCCAGCAGCATCCGCTTCACATCACCCTCCCAGCCGCGTCCACCGTCGACGCCGCCAGTGAAGCTGTACTCCACTTCGCTGAGGCCGAGCGCTTCGCAAATCGCGTCTGCGACCGTCACGACGTCGATGCCGTCCTCCGAGCCGACATTGAGTGCGGTGAAGCCACCGTTGGGGCGCGCTTCTGCTGGCGAGATGGCGAGCATTCCTGCAATACAGTCGACGACGTGGAAGTAGGACTTGAACTGTTTTCCGTCGCCTAGGATTTCCAGCGCCTTGGGTTCGGCGCGCAGCTTGTGGAAGAAGTCGAAAGTGACGCCGTGGTTGCTGCGAGGGCCTACACAGTTAGCAAAGCGGAACGAAATGCCGCGACCATCCTGCTCGCTGCAGAAACGCTCGATGAGCTGTTCTGCATCGAGCTTACTCTGCCCGTAGGAGGAAATAGGCTCCAACGGCCCGTAATCTTCCGGCGTCGGCACCACACTCGCCTCGCCGTAGACGGTCGATGTCGAGGTGAAGACGATATCACGCACATTGCAGCGTACCATTGCCTCTAGTACGAGACGCGTCGCATCGACATTCTGCCGAAACATCACCTCCGGTTCGGTGATTCCGGTGCGCACCTCTGGGTTAGCTGAGAGGTGCCAGACGATGTCAATGCCGTCAAACAGCGCGTCAAATTCATTGTCAAGCAGGTCTAGCTGGTGGAACTCGAAAGCATCGTGTGAGCCAGCGAGGAAGTCTAGGCTCCCCGACGAGAGGTTGTCAAGCACGCTGACTTGGTCGCCCCGCGCGACCAGCGCATCTACCAGGTGTGAACCGATGAAGCCGGCACCTCCTGTGACCAGCGAACGCGTCATTTTATGTCTTCCAAATCGTCCTCGCTTTCGCCTTTCGTTTCGTCGATGGGCGCCTCCTCCCCAGGCCCCCCCTCAGGCATGAATGCATCGAGCACAGTTGCGGTGGTCTTCGAAATCACCTGCCCCGTCTCGCCGACAGCACGGAAGACACCGCTCGTCGCTGCGCCAGCCAAGTCGGCGGCTGCGCCAACCTGTGCGCCAATAAAGCCCTCACGGTGCAGCCCAAGAACATCCTGGAACTCATCCAAGCTCAATTCATCCCAGTGGCTGAAGATGTAGATAATAGTCACCAAAATCATCACCAAGAGCAGCGCAATCAGTAGCCCATAGGTCCCCATCTTACCGGCAAGCCCGAGTCCAAAGACGACTGAGGCGGCGATAATCACTGACCCCAGCACTCCGCCGATGGTCACTGCCCCTAAGATGGGGTAGATTTCCATCCCCATCGCACGCCCCAGCAACGTGCCGCCGACCGACCCGGAGCCTTGGAACGGAAACATCACGAACAGTAGAATGCCGACGAAGGCGATGCGCCCTACCCAGGGACGCTGCTCCAGGATTTCGTGTCCCTTAGCCTGTGCCCGCCGGATGGCGCCGCCGACGAAGGGAATACGGCGTGCCAGATCGAAGTTCCATGCCAGAAAGATTCCGACCATGATGTCGACGAAGGCAGTCGCAGCCGCCAGCACCCAAGGGTTGACTCCCGCTGCAATCCCGAGTGGGATAACCGTCCCTTTACCAAACGGCGGCACGAAGTAGAGGAACATCAACTGTGATACCAGTAGGAAGTCGCGAGTGGGAATGGTGAGAAACATCACCAGGAAGCCAGCGAGCGTTGCAAAGAAGGGAGCAAAGAACTTGAGCAGCGCCAGTAGCACCGCCTCGCCCCCAATGGCGAAGACCAGTACCCATAACCCTAGACCAGTCAGCATGTGGAATCCCAAGCTCCACCAGAACGTGGGCTGGATTTCGGAGACGCGCGAGGTGAGAAGCTCGTGCTCGAAGGTCACAGGATGCTCGGTATGCGGCGTGCTGAAGCCTTCGCCTGTTATGGTGCCGGACATCCAGCCCCCGTCTTGCACTTGACCCGAACTATTGCCCTCAATCACCACAACCGCCTCCAGATAGATCGAGGCGCCGACTGGGTAGCGCAGTGCAACATCCCCCGGCAGCCGCAGCGTCGCCCCGCGTAATTCCAGATAGGTATAGTCCAAGTCATCTCCGTCAGCGACATACTCCACGCGGGAGTTGACCAGTGTCACATTCACTGTTGAGAGTCCCTGGAAGACGACCGCTCGCATCGTGCTTTTCTGCAGCGTGACGTTAGTTAGCCACGAGCCGTCCCACTTCACGCCGTGCAGCTCCGACTGCACCAATACCGAGTCTCGCCACTCGCTCTCACGCAGCAATACACTGCGCATTTCGCTGTGCTCCAGTCGTCCTCGCTCGAGCGAGCTGGACTGGAACAGTACATCCTCGAACTCACCATGTGAGATGACTGTGTCTACCAGCGTAACATTGTAGAACGCAACCTGCTCGAAGCGGCAGTTGATGAAAAAGCCGCCGCGGAAGGTAACGTCCTCGAACACCACTTCGCGGAATACCACATCATTGAACAGGAAGCCATCTACCTCCAGCTCTGGGAAGTGGTACCGCTCCAGCGTCAGTGTGTTGGAGTAGTTCGCCGCCGCGCCCTGTGCAAAGATCTGTTGCAATGGCGGGAACAGCACATCGGAAGTGCCGTTGCGTAGCGCCTCGCCTTCGGAGCTCTGCGGTTCTGGCCCGAGCAGCGGTAGTGGCAGCGCCTCCAGTGGACCGTAGTACTCCATCCCGTCGATAACACCTTCCACCGTCACCTTTTCGCCAGGTGTGAACTCAACGTAGTCGCCTTCAGTGGTGTAGCGCGCCAAGCTTGACTGGTCGGCGCCGCGCAGCGACCAGTAGCCACCTTGACTCTCGCCTACGAACCCCTGCGGCCAGCCTGCCAGACTCAGCCCCAACAGCACTAGCAGTACTCCCAGCGCGAGGTAGGGGCGCGACGCATTGCGCACCTTTCCGACGAAGACCCAGAAGGCGTCGACCACTAAGTCAATTTCGTCCCGGTCGCGCCGCCGCACTCGCACCAGCACTTCTTCTTGGCGTGGTCGCCGTGTCTTTGGGCGCTCGCCCGGTTCGAGGCCCGGTAACGAATCCTGTACCCCCTCAGTCACTTTGGATTCCGGGGTATCTGCCGGCTCCCGCACCGCTTCTTTCGGTACATCCACCGTTTTGTCCGTCTCCGCCTGTACCTTGTCGGGCATCTGCCGTCGCAGTCCTTCCGGGCGTTTAATCCTTCCCTTCAGCCACCCGACGCCACTAGCACGACGCGGATACCGCCATCTGGCAGCGCGGAAGTGAGCGCCACTGGCTGTAGTGGCTCTCCCTCTGCAAGCACCAGTACGCCGTCCGGATGCAGTCCAAGCGCATCAATCAGCTCGCTCGCGGTCGCTCCCGCCGCCAGCTTGACCTCTCGCTCTTCACCGCCGACAGTCACGCGCCGCTTCACATGCAGCCACTGTCGCTCCGGCTTAACGCTTATCATCCACCTTTACTGGCGACTACGCGCCAGGATCGCCTAGTCCGGTAGGGCGGTGGTCTCGAAAACCACTGGGGTCTCCCCACGGGGGTTCAAATCCCTCTCCTGGCGCCATTTCTCTCTCTGACGAGAGCGCTGCGGAGAAACGTTGCGATTTCGAGACATAATACCCCAAAGACC
>PCBV01000030.1 GCA_002731905.1 Methanobacteriota archaeon | reverse complement strand
TATTCTATGTTCTGGGTGTAGAACTGGTGTTCCGACGCATTGCGGTGGTCATGCCCCTCATCTTGCAGTAGCGGGTCATCGAACAGACGACCAGTTTCGGAACTACCGGGACCGTCGCTATCATCACCCTCCAACAGATAGGCTGCGGTCGCTGCCATGGCGACCACCACTAGCAAGATTGCAGAGACCCTCAGGACCGCTTGTTCCATCGATGGCGCGCGGACTTCTATAGGCTATTTATACCTCGGGCTGGTCAGTTATCAATGAGTTTCAGGACCGGCTCTCCAGCCGTGTTGCTGGCGCTGGCACTAACGCTGGCAGGCTGTTTGGAGGGTGACGAGGCTGATGAGCCTTTCTGGGGCGTTGAACTGCCCGGAGAGGCGGCGTCTGATTTCACGCTGGTTGACCAACATGGCGACAATTTCAGCTTAGTTGATACCACAGGCAAAGTGGTGGTGATGACCTTCGTCTATACCAACTGCATCGAAATCTGCCTCCCCGTGACCCACAAGCTCCGCAACCTGCAGGAAGCGCTCGGTGACGACTACGGTGAGCGGGTAGAAATTCTCTCCATCACAGTTGACCCTGAGCGCGATACAGTCGAGCACCTCGCCAACTGGAGCATGATGAGGAACGCCAGTTGGCCGCACCTCACTTCCAGCGCCATGATGGCGGAGATGGCGATGAACAATTCTGTGTGGGGGCCTTACAGCATTTACGTTGAGAAGGTTGTCGAAGACCAGGAACTGACAACCAACGCAAAACACTCGCTGGTAATCATGCTGTCCGATAACTCGACCTATGTCATGGATATTGCACCGAGCGCGTTTGACCCCGCTGCCACGGTATGGAACCTGACTCAGGAGGGGCTAGGAGAGCAACAACTGGATTATAACTATACAGGAGCAGATTTCGTTACCGACATCTCCGGCCACGAAGCGAATAACAACTGGTCCTGGACGCTGCACGTCTGGAATGCCAGCAGCAGGAATTGGGAACCGACCGGCACGAACGCCACGGATATTCCACTCACCGAATCTGTGCACGCCGCCTGGATGCCCGGAAACGCCAATATCTCGCAGCTGCCACTGCCCAGCGCGTTCAGCGATTGCGACGGTCATGGCTGGCTGATGGGCGAAGGCTCTGGAATGCACTGCATGTGCGATGAAGGATACGGCTGGCCTGGACAAGACAGGCTTTCGTGCGTGCTGAAGGAGGGTGCAGGTGGCTACGGCGACTACGGCATCAACCACTCGACTATCCTTTACATTATTGACCAGCAGGGGCGGTTGAAGGTGGCGTGGCCAGGGCTAGATTGGACCTACCGCGACGTCCACCATGATGTGGTGTTGCTGCTGGATTAATCCTCGCTCAGGGCGCTAATTTATACCGTCCCCTGCTGCCGCGACAGTGAGTCTATCGAAGATTACTGCCGCGGCATTATTCGTTCTGGCGCTAACGTTTAGCAGCGTGCCAGTCGTGGCACACGACGCAAGCACCTTCACAATCCTGATTCGTGATGACGGCATAACGCCGGCAAATGCCAGTATCAGGTTCAACGATACTGCTTGGTGGATTAATATCGGTGAAGACGACAACCTGACGCACCGAATTGTCTATGACGGCGATGGTGATGGGAACTATTCTGGACCGGGAGACTGGGATTCAGGCGACTTGAGCAACAGTTGCGAACGGGACGAGAACGGGACCAAACTGGATGATGAGTGCCAGACTTCGTTCGAGCTTGGATTCAACGACACCTTCGGTCCCGGCACCTACCATTATCAGGACCTGCTCTCGAACGGGACGACAAACAACGCCACACTTGTGGTCACATCAGACACGCACTTGAACCCCGGTTTCCAGCAGCCTCAAGAACAGCCCGATACTGAAGAAGAAGAAGAAGAGCGCCCAGCCTGGTTACTGGCTGTCGCTGGCATCTCAGCTCTTGGTGCCGCTGTACTGGGCTATATGGTACTACAGGGCCAGCCCAAGAGCTGATGCAGCAGGAACTGGTTACCGGTATCGCCCTTGGCCTGCTGACCGTTGCCATACTGAGTGGCGTCTACTGGCTCAACCTGCCCGAGCCGGAATCAGAGGAGAATTACGACGACTTGCTGAAATCGGCTATCTGCATCTATGCATTGCAGGGTATCGTGAGTGATTACCACTACCACTNCTGGCTTAACATAACTGCAAACGGCGACCGGGTCGAAATACCAGCAAACGTTGGCTTCGAATACAATGACGATAGCAGTGTTCAGTTCATCCATCCAATCCACACATACGATAATTCTGGACAGGTCCACGTCGAAACCATCGCTAATGCGACGGTAACNCTAGGAGACTTCTTTGCNATCTGGGAGCAACCTTTCTCGAGTGAGGAGGTACTCGACTATACCGTAGACGACACACACACGCTGAGGATGACTGTTGACGGCACCGATTCACAGGTGTGGGAAGCACAGGAACTTGGGCCATATCTGGTAATCGAAATCTTCTACGAAGCAGCTTAAGGCCCCACCAGACTGGGGGTACATGGGGCGCGAGGCTGTAATCAAGCTGCTAGAACAGCGACATAAGCAGCACCTTGCCGAGCTAGTGGAGTGGACCTCAATTCCCTCTATCTCGGCGCAATCGCAGCACGTTCCGGACATCCAGCGCGCCTGCGACTGGGCTGCTAANTACTGCCGGGCAATGGGAATGGAGACNGAGGTGCATCCNACGGCGGGGCATCCTGCCATNATCGCACGCCACGATGCCGGTTCTGATGCAACGACGGTGCTGCTCTACGGCCATTATGACGTCCAGCCTCCCGAACCAATGGAACTGTGGGAATCGCCCCCTTTTGTTGACAATTGGGGNAGTGGCNAAGCCGTTGGCGGCAACGCAGAGCCAGTGCGTGACGGAATGCTTTTCGGGCGCGGTGCGAGCGACAACAAGGGCCAGATTTTNGCGCATCTGGCTGCACTACGTGCCTGGTTCGAGGTCGCTGGTGGCCCTCCAGTCAACCTGCGGCTGCTGATAGAGGGTGAGGAAGAGATAGGATCACCAAATCTCGGCGAGTTCGTGGAGGCACATGCCGACGAACTGCGTGCCAAGTGGGCAGTGGTAAGCGACGGACCAATGCTGTCACCGGAAGTGCCAGCCATCTCCTATGGATTGCGTGGGCTGGCATACTTCCAGCTTGATATCTCGGCCGCCAGTGTCGACCTCCACTCCGGCACGCATGGCGGAGCGGTGCCGAATCCCGCCACTGCACTGGCCGAATTCATTGCCACGCTGCACAATTCGGACGGCAGCGTGAACTTGCCAGAATTCTACGACAATGTGGTGCCGCTGGAGGCGGCAGAGCGTGAAGCACTGGCCGAACTTAATTTCTCTGACGATAAATATTTAAATGATTTGGGCGCTCCCGGCCTCATTGGTGAAGAGGGGTACACAACCCTCGAGCGGCGATGGGTACGGCCGACATTGGAAGTCAACGGAATCTGGGGTGGCTATACTGGTGAAGGAGCAAAAACTGTGCTGCCGGCCCGTGCATCGGCCAAACTCTCCTGCAGGCTGGTACCAAGGCAGGATCCGAACGCAATCGAAGCTGCTCTACGGCAGGCATGCTCTGAGCGGTTGCCTGACAGCGTGCGCAGGGAGCTGCAGGTGTTCGCTGGCGCGCCCGCCGTGCTAACATCGACTGACTCGCCCGGAGTGCAGGCTGCTATACGTGCACTCAAGGCGGGTTTCGGCGCCGAACCTGCCTTCACTCGCGAGGGGGGCACGATTCCTGTTGTGGCCGACTTCCAAACTGTGCTGGGAGCGGAGCCGTTACTCATTGGCTTCGGCCTTGCCGAGGATATGCCGCACTCACCCAACGAACGATTCCGACTAGAATGCNTCTACGGCGGCATTCGCACCAGTGGTGCGCTTTGGGACGAGCTGGCGCAGCTCGCCTGACGGGCGCGCTGGCTTAAAGTCGGTGCACCGTGGCGGAACATGGCGTCCGCCGTTTCCGGTCTCGAGCCCAGTACGCTGTGGAATAATTTTGCAGCGCTGAGCCGCATTCCGCGGCCCTCGAAGCAGGAAGAGCAGGTGCTGGCCTGGCTGCAGGAGTTCGCTGACTCGCACGGTCTCGAATGGCAGCAGGATGAAACCGGTAACATCATCATCCAACGGCCCGGCAGCGGCGGCGGCGAATCCGCGCCGGTGGTTGTCATCCAGTCGCACGTTGACATGGTCTGCGAGAAGAATTCCGACGTGGAACACGACTTCACGAGTGACCCCATCAGCCTGCTGCGCGACGGGGAGTGGCTCACCGCTGACGGCACGACGCTCGGAGCGGACAACGGCATCGGCGTCGCGACTGCCCTTGCGCTGCTGGAAATGAAAGNGGNCGCTAAGCTGCCTCCGCTTGAGTGCCTTTTTACGGTTGATGAAGAAACGGGCCTGACTGGTGCGTTCGCGCTTGACGGTGCACTGCTGCAGGGACGCACGATGCTGAATCTGGACACCGAGGAGTGGGGCGCTATCTGCATCGGCTGCGCCGGTGGTGGTGACAGCCAGATTTCACTGCCAGTATCCTACGAAGGAGCTCCTGGCAACTTCCTCAGTTTCCAGCTGGCTGTTGAAGGGCTGAAGGGAGGCCACTCAGGAGTCGATATCCACGAGTATCGTGCGAACGCGATTGTGTTGCTGNCGTCGGTACTGGTNCCACTGGCTGAAATGGGAACGCGGATAGTTTCCGTGCAGGGCGGTGACAAGACCAACGCCATCCCGCGCGAGGCGTTTGCGACGCTGCTTCTGCCGCCGGAGGCAATGGCGGATGCCCAGATTGCCGTGGCCGAACGGACGGAATCACTGAGGTGCGAGTATGGCTCGCTCGAGAAAGGCATGCGCGTCTCCCTCGTAGGACTGGAAGATGCACCGACCGAGTGTCTGTCTGCTGAAGCGCAAGGCAACCTGATGGGGCTTCTGCGGACACTGCCGCACGGTGCATTGAAGTATTCGCACACAATCCCTGGACTGGTTGAAACTTCCAACAACCTGGCTTCAGTCGCGTCGGTTGACGGTAACTACCTGGTCGTCTGTTCCTCGCGTTCATCCATNATGGAAGCGCTGGAGGACATCAGATTACGCATTGCGTCGATGGCAGCAATGTGTGGTGCCATTACAACAAGAACGGGCACCTACCCGGGCTGGCAGCCAAATCCAGATTCCCCTATACTGAAGCGATTGAAACGCATCTACGCAGCGCAGTTGGGCGAGGAGCCGGAGGTGGGTGCTATCCACGCCGGACTCGAGTGTGGCGTTATCGGTGAGCGTGCCCCTGGGATGGACATGGTCTCGTTCGGGCCAACGATTACCGGCGCTCACTCGCCCGATGAGCGGGTCGAGATTTCAAGTGTCGAGAAGTTCTGGGACCTGCTGTTGGAACTGCTGGCAGAGCTGGCCGAGGCGTGAATCCAGCGGACCTACAGAAGCGTCTGGGTGGTTCACTGCCAGGCATTGCAGCCTGGCGCAACATGGCTCCGGGGAAACGTGCGTTTCCGATAGATATCGATGACTACNGCGATGCATCGGTATTGGTAGCACTCTTCCCAAAAGAGGGTGAATGGCGGCTACCGCTAATCGTGCGCACGGATGACGGAGGTATCCATGCCAGGCAGGTGGCTCTGCCAGGTGGCGCCCTCTTGGAGGATGAAACAATCGAGGGTGCTGCGCTCAGGGAAGCGCACGAGGAGGTTGGTCTTCCACCAGGAATAGTTACACTTCTGGGNAGGCTGAGTACGCTTCCGATTCCGGTCTCCCGTTTCCGGGTCACACCAGTGATTGGAACGCTTGCCATAGAGCCTGAATGGAAACTTAGCGAACAGGAGGTAGAATCACTATTCACTGTTTCCCTAAACGCATTGAGTGATGAAAGCCGGTGGCGCAGTGAGGAAAGGCAATTCGGGGAACAGACAGTGACCATTCCCTACCTCGCCCTTGGCGGCAAGAAGGTTTGGGGAGCGACTGCGATGGTTCTGGCGGAGATAGCTGCGCTACTGGAATAGCTTACCGAGAGGCGCGACGAGAAGCTCCGAGAAGAGGTCTCCAACGAAGGCGCTCAGCAAAAACGCGCCGAAGAGTGGNATTATGTAGGGAANTTTCAGGCTCACCCATGGGTGCATAACTCCTGCAGTAGCAAGAGCGTCCCACTCTGATGGAAGGTCAAGGTCGCGTTTGACCATTGGTGCCAGCACAGTCCTATTTCCAACGACACGTGTCATGGGCCAGACAAAGCTTTCACGCGCTTTTGTGAGGTCCATACGCACTCCAAGTAATGCCTGTAGCCACGGTTTTTCCAGATTGCCATGCGCAATATTCCATACCAGTAATCCAATGGGAATAGCAAGATAGAGCAAGAGCGAATTCATGAACACAACCCACGGGAACGGAAAGCCCTGGTCTCCGAAGGCCTGCAGTGTCGCGCCTGTATTGGGGGAAAACGGCACCAGCACCGCCACCGTCAGCAGCGCCTTGACGTC
Organism: Methanobacteriota archaeon; assembly: GCA_002731905.1. Classification (GTDB taxonomy): domain Archaea; phylum Thermoplasmatota; class Poseidoniia; order MGIII; family CG-Epi1; genus UBA8886. The sequence continues at coordinate 3,502 of PCBV01000030.1, read as the reverse complement.
GGCGCCACCGATGGTTGGGCCGAAGTAATACCAGCCGTACATCATCACCATCAGCGCCAGCGCCGCGAGCAGATCTACTGCATAGCCTCCGGTGAGCAGTGCTCCCCATCCCTCGAATAGTGCGAAATGCGCTATCCCGACCACGCCAGCCACCTGTATCGCGCGCCATGCCGTAAGCTCTCGGCCGTGGATGGCCTCGTCGTCAATCTGCGAGTACCAGAACAGTGCTCCGAGGGCAATTGCCAGCCCCCACGTACCGGCGCTTGCCTGTGTTTGCCACAATTCGGCCGCGAGCAAAGCTAGTCCGGCACCGCCGGCGAGCTGCCAGGTTCGGTCCGGCACGCGCCGTGTCTGCCAGTCACTCCAGGCACCGTATCCCAGAGCCACGGCGCCAATTACGAGTCGGATAGCATCGAGCGATTCCACGGCTTCGGAGCCTGTCGGGGATTAAATATAGCACTATCCTCTCAATCAGCGTGGATATTGAGGAGCGATTTCTGCCGGGCGAGAAGTTCCTGAAGGAATATCCGGTGCTGAAAGTCGACCGGCGCAGTGGTTGGAAAGCATACCTGACCAATCACCGACTTTTCATTGGAACATGGGATGAGCTGTGGGACATTGATACCAGCCGTATCGATTACCTTTCACGCNGCCTGCGGCCTCGCTTCTCGCCAGCGTGGCTGCTGCTCTGCCTCTTCCCCTACTTGGGGTGGCTGGCCTCGCCGTTCCTGATTGCGCTCTGGTACTTCATCCGTACTGAAGCGCTTGTTATCGGAACATCGTCAAGGCGCTGGCTGCTGTTCGCTGAGCCGGGTGAACTGGATGATCTGGTTGATAACCTGCGGCTCAACACGGTGATGTCGCTGACTCCGGAAGGCGAGCGCGCCATTGTTGACGCAGAGGTGGAGAAGAAGAAGCGAGATTTACTGCTCGGGCCCAAAGGGGATGCTGCTGAGTGGGGCGAGAACGAATCCGGACCACGGCGTAGTGGCCATTTCTCGCTCGTGATTGCGTGGGTAGCATGGTATGCTGGGACTTTCGGCCAGTCAGCTGGATTCTGGATACTACTGTCACTGCTCTCAGCCGCCGGCAGTTACTGGCGCTGGTGGAACCGCCGCACCCGCAACCGGCTTGCTGGCCGTGAACCAAAGCCAGGTATTTCTGAGAGATTCTGGTACTGGGTAATACTGACACCACTGAAAATGCCCGTCATTCCGGCTCGATGGGAATTCTGGGCAATCGGCCACAAGTGGCGCGTCGCTGAAGTCAGTGGCTGGGCTGCGTCCTTCCTGTTAATGGTTGGGTTCCTGTGGGCACTCTGGATACAGAATCTGAAGCCATTCCTGTATCTGTTCGCGCTGGCCGTCACTATTGCCCTTATAGGGAAAGTTCTAGCAGGATTGCCAGGGCCGCGTTGGCGCATAGCGTTGCGCTCAGTAGCAGCAGTACTCATCGGGGTGGTGCTTGTACTACCTGCACTGGCCCTAGCGCCGCTTTATGACGGAGCCAGCGCGTCACTACCAAGGAACGCTATTCAAGGCGACGGCGGCAACGGCTGGGTGAAAGCATTCCAGCAAACTGAGACGATGGGGCTTGGACTGGCAGACATTCGCATCTCGTTCTATTTTGATGACGCTGAAGACGAAAATGGTGAGGAAGATGGGTATCCGGCGTTTCTGGTTCTCGTCGCCATCAAGATGCCATTCGACTTGGAGGAGGCAAACATGCTGGCAATATTGGACCAGCAGTTTCACGAACAAGCCATGGAGCAACGCGTCAACCTTACTGCACAGGTGCTTAATGGAAGCCGCACCACCACGCAGGGATACCAGACACAGTACATAATCTACAACGGCACTGCAGAAGCGTGGAACGAAGGTGCCGGCGCCTTGAACTACAACCTCACACAGGGAGCAGAATCACGCTATATTGGCGAGGCGTGGAAGGTACCGGAGCTGAACTTGTTAGTTGTTGCCATGGGCATCGCCATGGTCCAAGGCGAGACAGTCAACGACCAGATTCCCGACCCGGTACCGCTCCCGGAAGAAATGCAGGAGCTGCTGGACCAGGGCGAGGAAATCGTGCGGGAAGTATTCCCTGACTCATCGGATACGCACAACCCGCAGAACTGGATTGAACTGTTCGAGCTGATACCCGAAACGGAGTGCTACGAACTCTAGTCTCCGAACTGGATGCCCTGTGCTAGCGGCAGCTCGTCGCTCCAGTTGAGCGTGTTGGTCTGCCGGCGCATGTATGCCTTCCACGAGTCGCTGCCGGCTTCGCGGCCGCCGCCGGTGTCTTTCTCTCCGCCGAACGCGCCGCCGATTTCGGCGCCGCTCGTCCCAATATTGACATTAGCAATGCCGCAATCGCTGCCGACGGCCGACAGGAAGCGCTCGACCGACTGCATGTCACGGGTGAAGATTGAGGACGAGAGTCCTTGGTCGACCGAATTGTGCATTGCGATTGCATCCTCGAGTGAGTCAAATTCGAATAGGTAGAGGATGGGCGCGAAGGTTTCGTCACCCACGATTTCCATACCTGGCTTCGCCTTGACGATTGTAGGTTCGACGTAGTGTCCAGTTTGGTCGAGTACGTTGCCTCCACACAGCACCTCACCACCCTGTTCCCTGATGGTTTCCAGCGCCGCACTATAGGTCTCGACTGCACTCCCGTCGACCATAGGTCCCATCAGCGTGTCAGGGTCGAGTGGGTTTCCAACCTTTACCTGTCCATACGCTTTCACTAGTCGGCCGGTAATGTCAGAAGCTATGTCACGGTGCAGGAACAGCCGCCGCGTGCTAGTACAGCGCTGGCCGGTAGTGCCGACTGCGCCGAACAGGACGGCACGCAGCACCATCCCCGGGTCTGCGTCGTCCATGGCGATTATGCCGTTGTTGCCACCCAGTTCGAGCAGCGAGCGGCCGAGGCGTTTAGCTACGGCTTCGCCGACCTTGCGCCCCATGTGGCACGAGCCGGTCGCGGAGACTAGTGGCACGCGCCGGTCATGAATCAGAAGTTCACCCACGTCACGGCTGGAACCGACCAGCAGCGACATGACACCGTTCCCCCGAGTCCCCCCACCCCCTCACCTCCTCGGGCGTGAGCGAGAGCAGCAGCTGCCACAGCGGCATGCCCCTCGCCTTGGCCCACAGGTCAAAGCAGGCGTTGCTGATGGCCGCAAGCGCGAGGTGCACGTTGCCCTTCTCGGGCCCCAGCCAGCGCCACGTGGGGTGGTTGGCCATGGCGCGCCAGCGCGCGCCAAAGTCGGCCATGACCGTCTCAATGTCGAGGCCGATCAGCGGCTGAGCAAGGACTTTGATGGCCGTGGCGACGGTCTCGTTGCCGCCGCCGAGCGTAAAGGCAAGGCCGCTGCCGCCTGTGGCGTGCGGGCGCGGTGAGGCGGAGGGCGGCGGTGGCGGGAAAGGGGCGGGGGGAGTGGCGGGAGTAGCGGGAGTGGCAGCCAGTGACGATGGCCTCGTTCTTTTTCTCTTTTGCTCCC
>PCBV01000029.1 GCA_002731905.1 Methanobacteriota archaeon | reverse complement strand
GCGGACGATGTAATCCTGGCTAATCTCACTATTTCGGATATTACTGGGATAGCCATATCTACCGTGGTAGCCGCTGAAGTCAGCGGACTGCAAGTGCGGGACGTTAGCGTCAGGAACACCACATCCCACGGCNTNGCCACCCNNTNCNCCGCATCTGACTTCATCNTGGAACGNGTTCANGTNTCTCAGACGGNCTCAGAATCNCTCCTGNTGGAAGGNTCCGGNCACTCNATNATCGCTTCGAGCTTNTCCGGTCAGGCAAGCTTCCAGGATAGCGCTTCGCTGNTGANGGAGGACACNNCTTTTGACGAGNTTAGCCTGAGTAGCCAGGAAGGAGCGTATCTGGAAAACGTCTCNGCCAACTCCCTTACTATCTCCGGAGGCNGCGACATCCTGCTGAGGGANAGCAATTTCGCTACTCTCCTGTCGCTGGACGGTAACAGTNNTGNCAACCGNGCGCTGGACACCACATTTGGAAGTATTTCCTGTGAATCCGGCAGTACTCTGGCAATCGAATATCGTATGGTGATTGAACTTCGCACAGTGCAAGGTGCTGGAAGTTGGTTGGAGATAGAGGTCACCGAGGACAGTACAGGTTGGTATGACCAGGTGGTCTACTCCACTTCCTTCTTTGGCGGCGGCGAGCCTCTCACGGATGAAGAGGGATTGCTGCCGGAGCTACTGATAGCCGGGTTGGTTTACAATGGGAGTTCAACCCCTGGTCCGGCTGTTACGTATGTGCAGGTTCAGTTCAATGGCATCCAGGAATCCGACTTCAATATCACTGGAGATTTAACGAAAGAAATCTGGCTCAACCTGCCTCCTGTTCCAGTAATCGAATCTGTAGATCCAACCCCCGTTATCCAGAGTGATATTCGATCACCACTTGATAATGAAACTCTTGCGTGGTGGCCTTTGGACGAAGGCACCGGTACGTCTGTAATTGATGCAAGCGGTAGTGGTAACAACCTGACTCTTGAACCAACCCAGTCTTGGGCACCAGGCCTTTCTGGAAGNGCAGTCCTGTTTGATGGCCANTTNATCTNNCTTGCCGGTCCNGTAATCAAGCCGACCGAGATGACGATTGAATTATGGTTNAACACAACCGACAGCGGTATTGGNACGCTAATNTCCGATTACCANAGCGCAGATAGCAATTGGAATCACCACCTATANNTGGTGNATGGCGAGCCCCGCTTCGAGCAGACACANGATATCCTAGGNTACGGAGCCCCCTCCATCAGAGGCGGCATCCCCCTCACTTTGGCAGCGGGCAGCCAGTTCAACGATGGATATTGGCACCATATTGCAGTGGTCCGTTCNTCTGAAGAGCTGAGCCTGTGGGTTGACGGAGAGATGCTGGACTCTAAACTATCAGAGGGTGCAGACCCTTCAGCACGTAACACTTGGCTTGGTATGGCGCCTGATGGGAGCAACGCCTACGCCGGACTGCTTGACAGCATCCGCATCTCCGGGGTCGCCCGGCACCCCGANGATTTCCTGATTGGTGGCGGNACGGTAATTCTTTCGGGTACTGGGAGCGACCCTGATGGCACGATTTCTAACTGGACCTGGCTTTCATCTGAAGATGGCGTCCTAGGATATGGTGAGCAAATTGAGATTGGAGTTGACAGTCTTAGCCAGGGCAGTCACTCAATCATTCTCCAGGTTGTAGATGATAACGGTAGTGCCTCCCAGTCNAGTACTAACCTAGTTGTNATGCGGCGNCCNGGGGCACTGATTATCGATCCNCCTTTGCTGGTNCANGAGGGNGANNTCNTTACGTTGCANGGNGAGGCGACTGGTGAGATGCTTATCACTTCATGGGAGTGGTGGTCCGACAAGAATGGGATGCTCGGTAGCGATTCAACAATCGAGATTTCTTCCCTGGTAAATGGCACTCACAACATCACGTTGCGACTACAGGCTTCCAATGGTCTCTGGAGCGAGAATAATACAATAAGTCTCTATGTAAACGGACGGCCAAGGATCTCAGATCCATCTATTAGTTCGTCATTAGTTGTGCGTGGTGGCAGCATATCCCTCAGCGCATCCGTAATGGACGATTCAGATTCGGGNGAAGCCCTGTCCTTCGATGCANNTTACCGTCTATCAGGTGACNTTGTCTGGGAAACNTCCTACCTTTCTGNTGCGGTCTGGGATTCCGGACAAGTCAGCTTCAGCTTCGATCCCGATTTCAACGCTTCACTTGGCCAGTACGAATTNCGTGTCGAAGCCGAGGACAGCCATAGTGGCCGCTCGGACTGGATNNTGTTCCCTGTAAATGTTGANATAGTCAACATTCCACCAGAAGTAAGTACTACACTGGTTCCTGATGCAGTAGTAAGTGCCGACGNTGGTATGCTCGAGTTTGGNGCATTNTTTGACGACACCGACGGCACTGTGCAGCAGGTCGAGTGGTCATCCAGTATTGACGGTGTACTATCGAATGATGCCAACTTCTCGATAAGCTCCAGCAGTCTCAGTGCGGGCAACCACACTATCACACTAAGCGTTCAGGACAACGACGGCACCTGGAGCGAAACATCATTCACGGTTGAGGTGCAGCCCACTGCAGCAATAGATGAACCATTCTTCAGCGCCATCACCAACGATCCCAGTTTTCTGATTATCGCCGCAGCGCTGCTCCTTGGGGCGCTGTTCATTGGTGGCGGGTTAATGTTCCGCTCGCGCGAACCAAAGGTAATCCCAATAGCCAGCGACGAGACAGAGGAGGAGCAGCCGCAGCGCATTGTCGAAAACTGGTTGCCACCCGAAGGACTCGAAGGATACGAGCAGCTGGTTGCTGAATACATGGCGCGCCGACGCGAGGCTTATCTGGCCGCGCCAACCAACGAAAAACAGCTGGACTATCTGCACAACAATCGAGAGCGATTTGCGATTTCATCTTATTTCGAGGTCCCTGTCGATCCAGCACACCTGTTGCGNGACTGGGCGTTGCCGGAGAACTTGCGCGGCAATGTACACCACGATGCCGTCCGCAGTGAAATTGTGGAGCGAGTTCTGGGAGGACCACCCGACCGTAATTACGTCATTATCGGCGAGCCCGGNGTAGGCAAGACGGTGCTACTGTTCGAGTTGTTTGACCGATTGATGGACCGGATTCCGGTCGGCCGAATCTCGACTACGAAGCTCGGCACGGCGCACGAGAAATTTGGTGTGCGCCTGTTCTACGATGATATTCAGGAAAATGCCGAGCTGGTACAGGCGCTGACAGACCGGCAGATTGGCGGAGTAATCTTGAGNGCACGTGAGGCAGACTGGGNCTCGCTGCCGGCCGAATTCCAGAGGAAGTTTGACCGNCTGACGGTTCCACTCTTTTCAGAGAGCGAGATGAAGCTGCTCAGNCGCAAGATGCTCGGCTTCTCGGGTTTAGGTTANGACGAGGAGGCGATTGAGGCNCTGGTCCAGTATGCCGAAGGTTCTCCAATCTATGTCTGGTCGATGATTCGTGAGATGCTGCACCGCGGAATGCGCGCGCTCACTGCCAGCTATATTCAGGAAAACGCCATCCGTGGAATGACTAATTATGTTTCGTTACTGCTTCAGAGATTGCTCAAGGATGGTGAGGAGTACCGACCAGGTGGATTGCACGCATTGACTTCACTGGTTTTCCTCGCTGAGACCATGGAAGAGCGTTTCTGCCACGACCTGTTTTACGATGCGGCGGTCGAGAGCCTCTCCACCCATACGCAGGAACAGTTGAATGATTCACTCGACCGGGGGACCTTCACCCGCGCACTGGCATACTTACCAGGTGACGGCAACGTCATTCAGTTCCCGCACGACACTTGGGTCGACGTTATCCTGGGCCACGGAGAGCTGAACCCCTTCCGTACCGAATTGCGTGCTATTTTCCGGCAATTTGTCGACAGTGGACTGTTCGAAAAAGTCAAGCGCGAAGTAGTTCCCGAAGTATGGAAGACTATTGCTAGGCGCTACCACCGCAGCCCGTCGCGACAGAAGACATCTTTCCTAGCTCTGGCAGACACTCTGCTCCGCAATTTCCAAGTGAGCGAACTGAAGGAGTTGGAGGTTGACATCGAACTGATTCGAGAGGTGGCTTCCACATATTCACACCTGCCGACCGCAGCTTCTCTAGTTTCGCGTATCCAGTCGGCCGAACCACAGCAGGTAACCAAGATAATCAACATACAGGACTCTGTTTCCCCGGCAGGTGGCGGCCATCCACCTTACCGGATTGAAGAACTTTACTTGCTTTACAACGATGGGAGGCTCATCGCTGGGCAATCCCTTGAGGAGTCGTCTATTGACAAGGATATCATGGGTAGTATGCTTACTGCCATCAACGACTTCGTCCAGGATTCGTTCCAGGCTGCGGGGGAACTGGGTTCAATCGACTACGGCGATAACTGCATTTTGCTTGAGCGTGGCCAGCATACAGTGCTGGCTGTAGTAATCTACGGCGAGGAGACTCGTGACCTGCGCTCGCAGGTGGCTAACGCTCTGCGGCAGGTGGAGACCCGCTTCAGCAGCGAGATTGCAAGTTGGGACGGTGACGTTGACCTGCTCTCGGGAACTAACGAAATCCTGCAGCCCTTGCTCGATGGGACCCGCGAAGTCAGCCGCGAAATGATTGATGATTACCTTTCGCTACAGAAAGTTGGCCTGCGTGCCAGCTGGGACCATGTTGCGGGTCACGTGCGTGCCCAGGTCGCTGTGCGTAACTACGATTCACACCCCCTCAGTCAAGTTCATCTCAAGATAGAGTGCACAGCATCAGTTCTTGAACTGGTTGCCACGCAACCCGAAGCCGAGCAGACTGGCAGTGGAGTGCGTCTTGGTGAAATAGATGCGCACGGCAGTCGTGAATTGACGCTATACTTCAAGCCTAAAAGAGCAGATCCTGTATCACTGGCACTTCGACTTGACTATCGTGATAGTGAGGGCCGTATGGCCGGCGTGACGACAACGGTATTCGCCGGTGCCGAGGTATTCCGTGAGCATGACCAGCCGGATGGAAAGACGTTGCAGAAATTCTTGAAAGATAGTGTCCAGCGGCCTTCTGCAAAACCTCCAGCGGCTGAATCTCCCGGTGATAAAGAGGAAGAGGTAGAGGAAGCTATCGAAGCGATTGCAACTGCGCCAGTAGAGGAGGTGGTTGAAGTGACACAAACAGAGCAAGTTCCGGTTGCCGAAGTTGAGGTTGTGGTTGAGCCGGAAGTAATCGCGGAACCAGAACCAGAACCAGAGCTAGAGTCTGAACCAGAGCCAGAACCTGAAGCAGAACTTGAAGCAGAGTCAGAACCAGAAGCAGAGCCGGAACCAGAAGCAGAGCCAGTCGATCTCGGAGAATCAGGAATGGATGACCTCCTTGCTAAACTCCGTGAACTTGGTCCTGAACCTGTAGAGGANCCTACTGCTGTTGATTCTTCCGAAGATACATATAAAAAGCCAGAAGACAAAATTCCAGAGACAAAACCAGAGCCCAAGAAGAAGCAAGAAAAGTCCGGCAGCAATGATGATGATGAGTCTGATTTGATGGATGACCTGCTCGCTAAATTGAAGGAACTAGACGATTAAATCAGGTAAATTGGTGCGGGCGCCGGAATTTGAATCCGAGTTCTCAGCTTGGCAAGCTGAAGTGATACCAGGCTACACCACGCCCGCACGGCCCGCGCCACACCCACCGGGATAAAAAGGCTGCCCAAGCCGCTTTAGTCCGGGGCTTGGTGGCGCGGCGATGTCCTCGTCGGAAGAAGAGGTTGCAGCCGTCGCTGGAGAGGCAGATAATGACGCTACCGGTCCGCCTGCCGGGAGCTGGAGTAGCCACCACTGGCCGTTGCTTGGGCTGGCAGGCTGTTTCATCGTGGCTCAGCTGCTGGCAATGGCTCTGGTGCCGAGTTTCGATGCAGCTGAGATGCAGGCCTTCGAGGACCCCGAAGACCCGGTCAATTCTGGCATCTATTTCGTGCTGATTCTAGCCTTCACTGCCTTTGTTCTCTGGCTTGCACGGAAAGGGTTGCAGAATCTGCTACAGCTGATTTTCATGGGCGCGATAGGAATGACGTTTGTCTATGTCGGGTACCCGTTGTTCCTCGTCCTTGGATTTACGCCAGCCGGTGCTTGGCTTGGTGGTGCAGCGATTGCGGTTCAGCTTACTTTCCTCCTGCTCACATTTCCCGAGTGGTATGTTATCAACATTTGCGGTGTGCTGATTTCGGCCGGCGCGGCCGCTATTTTCGGCATCTCCTTTGGTCTGCTACCGGCGCTGCTGCTCCTAGTCGGGCTGGCGCTATACGATGCATGGGCCGTCTACAGCACCGGCCATATGGTCGATCTAGCTGACACGGTGATGGAACTGAAACTCCCCATCTTGCTAGTGATGCCTAAGCAGCGCGGGTACTCGTTCCTGAAACAGCGCAGCCTACAGGCCCAGATTGAGGCTGGCGAAGAACGTGAGGCAATGTTCATGGGTCTGGGTGACATCGTGATTCCTGGTGTGCTGTCCGTTTCCGCCAAGGTATCTCTCGGCTGGGGTGTTGGCCTGGGGACGATGCTTGGGGGACTGGCTGGCTTCGCAATCCTGATGCATTTCGTGCTTGGCGGCCGCCCGCAGGCAGGACTACCGCTGCTCAATGGTGGTGCCATTCTTGGCTGGGCGTTCACCGCTATTCTGCTGACGGGCAGCCTGGGATTGTAGCATGGCGGCGGTCCCGGTCCCGGGCGAGCCCGCGCTGCACCTGCCTGACGAACGAGCACTTGTCGTTGCAGATTTGCATTATGGAGTTGAGGCGGAGTTGTTGCGTGGCGGCGTTTGGGTTCCGAACCGCGCGCGCCAGCGAACTGAGAGATTGCTGACGCTAGTTTCACAGGTAAGCGCAGAACGACTGTTGTTGTTGGGTGACGTGAAGCATCAGGTGCCGCATTCGAGTTACCAGCAGAAGCGCGACTTGCAGAGGATGTTCACCGCTTTGCAGGCGGCAGTACGGGTCGAGGTAGTCCCAGGAAATCACGATGGCGGTTTGCGCGAACTAGCACCTGGCAGCGTCCGTTTCCACCCAGTTAAGGGCGTTGTAGTAGGTAATATCGGACTACATCACGGCCATGCTTGGCCCGCGCCCGATGTTATGGCATGCGGGCAGGTCGTGATGGGACATAACCACCCTGTCATCGCTTTCCGAGACCGTGTCGAGAAACTGCATACTGCTGCCTGTTGGCTGCGCGTGCCGCTGGTAGCGGGTGAACGCTACGAGGATGTGGGCGATGAATTGGTTATCATGCCTGCTTTTGGCGAACTGGCAGGCCGCACGATGAACCGCGAACCACTGCGCGGTACAGGTCCGCTGCTGCGCAACGGCTACGCTGATCTTGAGGCGGCGAGGGTTGAGTCGCTCGATGGGCTCGATTTCGGCGAGTTGCGATATTTGATGGACTTGAGGCTGGAGCGATGAAGCTTGACCAGCGGCTGCGAAAAGCCCTGGAGAGTCGCGGGCTGGCAGAGCCGACGCCGGCGCAAGTGGTGGCGTGGCCTCACATCGCTGCCGGAAAGCACACACTACTGATAGCCCCGACGGGTGTCGGCAAGACCGAGGCAGCCATCGTGCCGCTGCTCGACAGTTTGCTGCGCGAGCCGGCACAGCCGATTGCATTGCTCTACATCACCCCGCTGCGATCACTTAACCGCGATATGTTGCGTCGGCTCCAGGGCTTCGGCGAGGAACTGGAACTACCGGTCGCAGTGCGGCACGGTGATACTTCACAGAAGGAACGCAATCGGCAGTCACACCATCCCCCGCAGTTGCTGGTGACAACGCCTGAAACGCTGCAGATAATGCTTTCAGGCAAGCGGCTGCGTACTCATCTTGCACAGGTGCGCGCCGTCGTGGTGGACGAGGTACACGAGCTGGCATCGAGCGAGCGCGGTGCGCAGCTCTCGCTGGCGCTCGAGCGGTTGGCACTGCTGGCGGGCGAATTCCAGCGCATCGGTCTGAGCGCGACTGTCGGTACCCCTGACGATGTGGCTGGCTTCCTGGGCGGTGACCGGGAGGTCGAAATTATCGCGCCCAAGATTGACCGTTTGATGGACCTGCAGGTAGTTGCACCGCAACCCATCGAGGAAGATGAGGCGCTCTCGGCGGAGCTCTACTGGGAGCCACAGCAGATTGCGGCGCTACGTTACTGCTCAGAGGCTGCCAAAGGAAGGCCAACTCTGCTTTTTGTCAATACGCGCGACACAGTTGAGGCACTGGGTGTCCGCTGGCGCATGTGGCAGCCTGACGCCCCGATAGCTGTGCACCATGGCTCGCTTTCGCGTGATGTGCGTATCGAGGCCGAAGAAGGATACCGCACTGGCGACATCTGCACACTCATCTGCACATCATCACTTGAGCTGGGTATCGACGTCGGCAATACTGAGTTGGTATTGCAGTATAACTCTCCTCGTGACCCGTCTCGGCTGAGCCAACGACTTGGCCGCTCCGGGCATCGCTTGCGTGCAACCGCCATCGGCCGTATCGTTGCCAGCGAACCGGTCGAGCTGCTCGAGGCTGCGGTAGTCGCACGGCGCACACTGGCAGGTGAGCTGGAGCCATCGCGTATTCGTGCAGCACCGCTTGCCGTCTTGGCCAACCAGATCGTTGCATGGACGGTCTGCGACAAGCTGGTAGATCGCAAGGTGATATTCACTGCCGCCCAGCGGGCGTGGCCGTTCCGCAACCTCCAAAGCCAGCAGTTGGACGACCTGCTTACACTGCTTGACCAGCTGCACCAGGCACGACCTGTGGAGCGCAATGTACGCCAGGGCCCGCGCGCTCTCAAGTACTTCCACGGTAACCTGTCGCTCATCCCTGACGAGGCGACGATGTCGGTGCGCGACATTTCCACGCGGCGGCTCATTGGACGACTCGATGAGCGTTTCATTCTCGACTTGGAGCCAGGAGAGCGCATTATCTTTCGCGGTGCAGCTTGGGAAGTGCTGGAAATAGAGGATGAAGTTGCGGTGGCCCCGGCGCCAGCGCTGGGGGAGTTGCCGCGCTGGATTGGCGAAGATATCCCAGTGCCGCAGTCGGTTGCCTGCGAGGTAGTGCGGCGCTTGGAGGCGGGCGATTGGAAGGGTCTACCGCTCGTACCGGAGGCGTGTAATAGCCTCGAAGAATTCAGAACATCTATATTTAAAGCAGGTGAAGGGCCAGCAGCCGACCGCATAACTCTTGAGAGACATGAGCGACTGCTAGTGCTATCGCACGCCGGCGGAACGCGACTCAATCGCACGCTGGGGATGTTGCTGGCGTCGTTACTAGGCTCCCGGGCAGGCGAGGCATGCGGTTTCCAGAGTGATCCCTACCGTATAATTCTGGACCTACCGGCACGGTTGCGGGCGAGGGATGTAGAGGAGACCATCAGCGCACTGCGTCCGGGGCTAGGGAAGCTGTTGCGACTCGCTGTGCGAAGCTCCCCGGCACTGGGGCCACAGCTACTGCATGTCGCGCGTAAGATGGGAGCCATTACTCCCGGCGCTGATGTAGGACGCTTCGGACTGCGACGACTGCTGGCCGCCTATGGAGATACGCCACTCTACAGCGAGGCAGTTGAGCGGCTGTTGTTCCATCAGCTTGATGAGGATGGGCTCGAGGCACTGGTCAAATCGATGGAGACAGGCGAACTCGAAATTGTTCCATCTGCTGCGACGCCTTTTGGCGCGGGCGCGCTGGAGCCGTATCGTGACTTCCTGAAGCCTCGTCCTGGCAGTGC
>PCBV01000028.1 GCA_002731905.1 Methanobacteriota archaeon | reverse complement strand
CGCGCTGCCCGAGGCAATAGCGGGCGAGCCGCTTACCGTGCGTGCCGAGGTCAGCGACGAGACGGCGGTGACGCAGGTCGCCCTGCGCTACACCGCAGGCGACGGCGAGCCGGTGACGGTGGCGATGTCGCCCGCCGGTAACGGCGTCTGGGAAGTGGTGCTGCTGCCCGCCGAGGGTAGCCTTGAGCTGGCGGTCATCGCGAGCGACGGGACCAACGTAGTCGAGACGCAAGCGACGACGCTCGAAGTAGCGACCGGAGCGGCGCCTGTGGCTCCCGCTTCCAGCGGCAGCCTGTTTGCAGCAGCTGCGCTTGGGGCGGTGGCGATGCTGGGTGCGCTGGCGCTGCGGCGGAGGCCGGATTGAATCCGGCTGGATCCGGCAGCCTTTCGCATACCCCGCTCTCGAGCGGTGACCGGCGCAAGCGCGCGACCGGCGTGGCGGCGCTCGCCGCGGTCTCGTTCCTGCTTCTGGCGCTGATTGCGTCGCCGCAGGGTGGCTCCGCCACCAGCTCGCTGGTCACGGTCAGTGCCGACGCGCTCACGAAGGATGCCCCTGTCGGTGAGGCGGTAGGATTCGTGGTCGAGTTCCACAATACTGACAGCGACCAGGCGCGCAGCATCGAGCCAGCGTTCCAGTTCATGGATGGAGACTCAGCCAATTGGTCCGCTTGGTGGGCCTCGACCGACGACACGCCATTGGCACCCGGAACGCGCCTCCTCATCGCCGCCGATGGCACGCAGGAATTCCATTTCTATGTCCGGCCTCCTGCCGAGGCGGCAGGCCGCAGCCGCGAATTATGGGCGTACGGTCTGGAAGGGTTTTTTGAGGAGGAGGAACGGAACCAGACCATGCGTCCCTCTGGCGCGCCGCTCTTACTCACCGTGAGTGCGGTGGAGCCGTACGGCGCAACACTGGAGCTGGATGCTTCTGTAGGTGTCATTTACCAGGAGCAGCAGACCAGCTTCAGCTTCACGCTCCGCTCGACCGGAGCCTACTCGGACGACTTCACTCTCGCCGTTGGCAACGGTAGTACACTGCCCGCCGAGGCGGTTGCTTTCACTCCCGCCAGCGGACGACTGAAGGGAAGTTACGATGCAATCTCCAAGCAGGACCGTGAGATTGCCGGCACCATCACCGTGAGCCCGGACCGGAACCTGCTGCCGGGCGACTACACTCTGGCGATCGAGGTGTCGTTTGACAGCGGCGTGACCGCCAGCGCCCAGATGGCGCTTACTGCCCCGGAACCGGAGCTGCACTTCGTCACTGGCTCCTTCAAGATTACCAGCGTTAATGAACTGAAGCATGACGAGCCGTTCTCGTTCGAGGTCATAGTTGCCAACACGGGCGGCAACGTCGATAGCAACGGAAACTTCGCCGAGTCCATCGCGGTCCGCGCCTCGGGCGATAGCCTCGACGAGCAGACTAACTTCGTCACCAGCCTGCGAAATGGCGAGGAGGCTACAGTGCGCTTCACCCTTACCCCCGCGACAGGCGGCGAGCTGACATTGGAGCTGCAGATCGACAGCGACGATTCTGTTGCCGAACGGGACGAGGGTAACAACGTACGCAGCGAAAAGCTGACGTTCGAGGCGGAACCGGAGCTGGAGGATGACGGTGGTCTGATTCCAGCACCTGGAATTCTAGCTGCAGCCACCGTACTGCTCGCTGCAGCCCGCAGGCGCCGCTAAACCTCGAATACTTTGCCGACCGTGTTGCGCCAAAGCCAGCGCAACGGGTCGTAGTACTCGTCGACAACGCGTTCCTTGAGCGGGATGATGCCGTTGTCGGTAATCTTGATGTGCTCTGGGCAGACCTCGGTACAGCACTTTGTGATGTTGCAGTAGCCGATGGCAAAATCGTCGTGTGTCGCGGCGAGCCGATCACCCTCATCGAGGGGATGCATTTCCAGCCCCGCAAGGCGAATCAGGAAGCGAGGCCCGGCGAACTCGGGTTGCAGGTCGTGTTCGCGCAGGACATGGCAGGTATCCTGGCACAGAAAGCACTCGATGCACTTGCGGAACTCCTGCACGCGGTCTACATCTTCCTGCGCCATGCGCAAGTCTTCCCCGGCGGGGTGCTGATAGGGCTGGATGCGCCTGTTGACCTCGTAGTTCCAGGACACATCGCAAGCGAGGTCGCGTACAAGTGGGAATGCTTTCATCGGCTGCACTAGCATTGGTTCATCATCCGGGTAGTCTGAGATTCGCGTCATACAGGTCAGCTTCGGCTGGCCGTTCACCTCAGCAGAGCAGGAGCCGCATTTGCCTGCCTTACAGTTCCAGCGTACGGCAAGGTCGGGCGCATCCTGCGCCTGTATACGGTGCAGAGCGTCGAGCACGACCATCCCCGGCTCGATTTCAACGTCGAATTCNTCCAGTGTGAGGTCATCTCCACTGCCGCGTTGGACGNGAAGCTTCATACAGNCTCCTGCGCAACAAATTTNGCCAGCTCTGCNGGCATATCAGGCAACGGNGNCCGCACGACCACCATCTCTCCGNCGGACNGNCGGATGACCAGGTTNACCTNNCCCAGNTCNTCATCGTAATCNGGATAGTCGATGCGNGTATGCGCGCCACGACTCTCCGTACGCTCNAGCCCGGCACGCGNGACTGCCAGTGAGGTGAGAATCATATTGTGCAGGTCGAGGCAGAGGTGCCAGCCTGGGTTGTAGTCGCGGCCTCCACTTGCGTGCAGTTGTGCCAGTCGCGCTTGCAGCGCTTCAAGTTTTGCGATGCCTGCCTCCAGCACAGCGCCTTCTCGCACTATACCAACGTGTGCCTCCATGATTTCCTGCAGTTCCTGATGCAGGTGGTAGGGGTTCTCGCTACCTTCCTCAAAAGGCGCTAGCGCTGCATTGCGTGCAGCCTCGACTTCCTCGCCCACCGGCGGTAGTCGGTCGCTGGAAGCGGCGTAAGTAGCGGCCGCCTGCCCAGCCAGGTTGCCGAATACCAGCAGGTCGCTCAGAGAGTTTCCACCGAGTCGGTTGGCTCCGTGCATCCCGGCGGCGGCCTCACCGGCAGTGTACAGTCCGGTAACGCTCGAGGCACCAGTCGCGGGGTCGACGCGTACTCCCCCCATCATGTAGTGTGTCGTGGGTCCAACCTGCATAGGTTCTTTCGTGATATCGAGGCCCGCCAGCTCCTTGAACTGATGGTACATCGACGGCAGCTTGCGCCGGATGTAGTCTGCATCGCGGCGGTTGGCGATATCGAGGAATGCACCACCTTGCGGTGAACCACGACCCGCCTTGACCTCGTCCATGATAGCACGTGCCACGACGTCACGGGTGAGCAGCTCGGGAGGCCGCATCGCGCCCTCCTCGCCGCGCAGCCACGCCTCGGCCTCTGCTTCGTCCTTGGCAGTCTCGGCGGCAAATGCCTTGGGAATGTAGTTGAACATGAACCTCTCGCCCTCGGAGTTGAGCAGGATACCCCCTTCACCGCGTACGCCCTCGGTGACGAGCGTACCCTTGACGCTGGCTGGCCACACCATTCCCGTGGGGTGGAACTGAACGAACTCCATGTCAACCAGGTCTGCTCCAGCCAGGTAGGCGAGCGCGTGGCCATCACCCGTATATTCCCACGAGTTGGAGGTCACGCGATACGCCTTACCGATGCCACCGGTGGCAAGGATGATGGCGCTGGCGGTGAAGAGCAGCAGTTCACCATCAGTGCGCCGGTAGGCGAGCGCACCAGTAACGCGTTCGCCGCTCTTCAGTAGTCGAGTTACTGTAGTTTCCATCTGCACATCAACTCCATCAATATGCACGACGTGGTCTTGCAGCGTGCGGATAATCTCCAGCCCTGTGCGGTCACCAACATGCGCCAGCCGTGGGTAGCGGTGTCCTCCGAAGTTGCGCTGGCTGATGCGGCCGTCAGGCGTTCGGTCGAAGACCGCGCCCCAGCGTTCGAGTTCACGTACTCGCTCCGGCGCCTGTTCGGCGTGTAGCTTCGCCATCTCCCAGTTGTTGATTCCCTTGCCTCCCTTGATAGTGTCGCGGAAGTGTATCTTCCAGC
The DNA here is from genome assembly GCA_002731905.1 of Methanobacteriota archaeon. Lineage (GTDB taxonomy): Archaea > Thermoplasmatota > Poseidoniia > MGIII > CG-Epi1 > UBA8886. Next base: position 3,320 of record PCBV01000028.1, on the reverse strand, counting down.
TGTCGCGTCCATCTACGTTTCCGAGTGCTGCAGCTATGCCACCTTCAGCCATCACAGTGTGTGCTTTGCCAAGCAGCGATTTCGAGACTAGTGCTACCTGTGCTCCTGCTTCGGCAGCTGAGATGGCGGCGCGCAGTCCTGCACCACCCGCACCGACCACCAGTACATCGCACTCGACCCGCTCCATCAGAAGAGCCTCCAGTCAATAATTTCACCCATTGCGCAGAGTCGCACGTAGAGGTCAGTGAAGCAGACCCACGCCAGCGAAAACCACGCCCATTTCATGTGGCTGCGATTGAGGCAGGAGACGCAATCGTAGGCTTTCTGCTGCGGCTTCGATCGCAACGAGATGCGGTCGGCATAACCTCCAATTAGATGGCGTAACGAGTGGCAGCCGAGAGTGTAGCCACCGAGCAGGAAGGCGTTGAGTGCTAGTACCAGTGTTCCGACGCCGACACCGAATTCCCTCCCACCATTGGGGGTTGTAAACCAAAGCGCCTCCCAGGCGTCCCAAGTCAGGATAACGCAGAATATGAGCGCAAAATAGAGCATGTAGCGGTGCAGATTCTGTAGTAGCAGAGGCATCGCATTCTCGCCCCAATAGGAGCNGCGTGGCTCGCCGACTGCACATGCTGGCGGGTCAGCCCAGAATGACTTGTAATAGGCACCGCGGTAGTAGTAGCAGGTAAGTCGGAAGCCGGCCGGCGCCCAGAGTATCAGGAACGCCGGTGACCATGGTACTGCGAATCCCATGAAATCTTCTGGCCAAAACGATGGTTTTTCCCCAAAAATCGCGTGTTTTGTCTCGCCGAACAGTTCGGGCGAATAGAGTGGTGAAAGGTAGTTGGCACCNCCNCCGTCATAATGGTAGGAGGTGCCCTGNAACGCCGCCCAGGTCATGTAGGNNATCGCTGNNGCCAGCCCNAGGAAGACTGCCAGTGGCTGCGCCCACCACCAGTCGCTGCGTGCTGTTGGGAAGAGTCCNTCATCACCGGGAATGACGCAGGGTGGGACCTCCCCTCCAGCAGTCTCGGGAGCCATCGCGCCACGAAGCGGAGGGGTGTATTTACTGCTCCCGCGCCCAACCTTAATTTAGGTGTGACAGGGTGGTGCAATAATGCTGCGCGTACCCTTGCTGGTATTGTTGCTGCTGGCTACCTCTCTGGGCGGCTGCCTCGGTCCCGAGGATTTTCGCAGCCAGCCAGACGACGGCGGCTTCAACGAATCAGTACGACTAGTGATTCCGGAGGAGAACTTCAGTGATTTTCCCTATGATGTGCGCAATTTCAGTGTTATCGATCCCAGCGCGATGGAGGAGGTCGACGAACGTTTTTGGTCAGTCTACGGAACTGTCAATATCGGCCAGTCGGATGAGCACAATTATGGTGGCAATTGCTGCGAACATTACCTAACCACCGATCAGGATGGTATAATCTACAACTTGGGTGGTGAGTGGCCCTGGTGGTCGACTGACCGCGGATTGACTTGGGAGGAGTGGGTGCCTCCTGCAGTCAACACGGATTTAGGATGTGAAGAAGGCCAGTTAGACCCTACTATCGAGCCCGGGCTTGGTGAGGGCTCAATTATCCAAGCACCCAATGGTGATATTCTAGCCATGACCTGGTTCCCGTATCCTAGCATAGATGGTGTTGACCAATTCTATGCAATCTTGGGCAAGAAGACAAGTTCTACCAGCATTGAATGGGAATGGTGCTGGAATTCAGTTGATAAAGAGCCATTTTATGATCGTTCTTGGCAAGTACCTGTTGTTGGACCAATCGACCCTCCTCCTGAATATGCTACCAACAAATGCTCTTCGAATTGTCCATGGGCTAGTATGGTAGTCTCAAATTTCTGGAGTTACAATGAACAGGGTTACCAGATTAGTGTGGATGGCTTGAATTATCGCCCTATACAGATACCTGATAGTAATGCTGGAGGACCAGCAGACATAGAATTCGACTTATATTTTGAGAATCTGGGACCTGAATGGGATTATATGCAACCACATAGGGAAATGCGAGCATCTCCTATCCCGTCCGGAGGTTTATTGTTTCCACGCTGGTACAGTGATGGTAGCAATTTGTTCATGGATACTAATTTAGATTGGCATAAGCATACGCTACCCGACGGCAAACTACTTCCTTCCCGTAATTTAGTAATTGACAGTTCGGGCGCGCTACACAGTGTTTCTTGTAACGAAGAGAATCCTGGAGCTAAAGGGTGTGATGGGACTTTCAATTTAACGCATCAAATTAGTTATGATGGTGGGTATAATTGGACAAATTTCACTCACAAATGGCCAGAATCTTTATCGATTTCAGATAATACTTTTGAATGGGATTTCCAGGCTGATGGCAATTTGGACTTAGCTGTTATTTCCATGAGGGTGCAGACTGAGAATAGTGGAATTTCAAGTGATGCTGATTTAGTATTCCATATAAGGGATTACAGGGAAAGTATGGAAGCAGATACCATAACTCTTATCGGTCTAGGCGATCTAGACGCTACTTCGGGAGCGGGCAATGACGTGCGTTTCGACTTCTCTTCAATGGCGCTTCTCCCCGACGGTGGTGTTGTGGTAGCGTACCACGACAGTACTGATGATAACACCGACCCAATGTTCGCCATCGAGCTCGAACTTCCAGAAAGTTATTTCTAGAGTTCGAGGCCGCCATCTGACGCCAGACGTGCTAGCTCTTGGTAGCGGGTTCGCACCGTTATCTCCGTAATACCGGCGACCCCAGCCACTTGCTTCTGGCTACGTGGCTCTCCCGCCTCGCGGCACGCCAGGTAGAGTGCTGCGCCTGCGAGTGTTCCTGGTCCCAGCCCTTGGCCGTAGCCCGCTTCTGTCGCCCGGCGCAATAACTGGCGCGCATGCACAACAGTCTTGTCACTAAGCATTAGTTTCCGGGCGAACCGTTGGAGAAAGTCTGTGGCTACCTGCGGTTCAATTTCCAGCTGCAGCTCACGCACCAGTCCTCGGTAGAGCCGCCCCAGTTCTAGCCTTCCCAGTCGTGACTCAGCGGCAATCTCGTCCAGCGTTAACGGCATCTTTTCCAATCTTACTGAAGCATAGAGCAGTGCCGTCGCAACGCTCTCGGTTTGTCTGCCGCGCACTAGTTTGCGTCGCAATGCCTCGGAAAAGAGCTCAAGCGCGCCTTCGCGTACGTGAAGTGGCAGCCGCATCACGTCGGCTAGTCGCTCTATTTCTTGCGAAGCAACTAACAGCGTTCGTCCTGGCGTGCCATGGAGCCGCACAGCCTCCTGCCACTGCTGTAGCAGGTGCTCGCTCGTAGCAGGTGCGTCGTTTGGTGGGG
>PCBV01000027.1 GCA_002731905.1 Methanobacteriota archaeon | reverse complement strand
CAGCAAGTCAAGCCGCTGACCGTAGCCGTGAGTGGCGATGGACGCGACTGGGTGTCAATCGCACTTATTGTGGCAGTAGTGGCGTCGGTCTTTGTGGCGTTGGGCTACATCTACCGCGAACGTATTTTCGGCAGCTGAAACTTAGCACATACTGCACCCCGCGTCTGGAACAACAGCGAGCGCTACGACGACAACCAGGAGTGGTGGCCGTAACCAGGCGTGAATATTTCGACCCTAGTGTCCTCGGGTGGCCATCTTGGTTTCAAGCGCGGATTCCTCGAGCCCGTCCATGGCGCTACCCAGGTCTCCTGAGACCTCCGCCACGATATTAGGGTCGTCGAAGTGTGCAGTCGCCTCAACAACCGCGCGTGCGCGCTCGGCAGGGTTATCGGACTTGAAAATTCCCGAGCCAACAAAGAGCCCGTCCATCCCGAACTGCATCATCAGCGCCGCGTCGGCTGGCGTCGCGATACCGCCCGCAGTGAAAGTGACGACTGGCAGTCTCCCCAGTTTGGCGACCTCATCCATCAGCTCGGTTATTTCGGTCTCAATCTGAGTGCGAGACAGGTTGAAAGGGTTAGTTCCAGCCGATAAGCCGAGGTTTGATGCAACCTCGCGATCCAGTTCGAAGTACTTCTCGACTACCCGGCTTGCCATTGCGGCACGGTCATCTGACTGCTGCACTGCTGCGATTTCGGCGTCGAGCAGACGCGCATGGCGCATCGCTGCGACAACGTTGCCTGTACCCGCCTCTCCCTTGGTACGAATCATTGCTGAACCTTCCCAGACTCGGCGCAGACCCTCTCCAAGCGAGGTTGCACCGCAGACGAATGGCACGGAGAAGTCGCGTTTAACGACATGATAGTAGGGGTCGGCCGGTGTCAGCACTTCCGACTCGTCAATCATATCGACACCGAGGGCTTCGAGCACTCGCGCCTCGGCGGTGTGGCCGATACGGCACTTTGCCATCACCGGGATAGATGTACAGTCGATAATCTCACGAATCTTCTGTGGCTCTGACATGCGGGCAACGCCGCCATCGGCACGAATATCGGCTGGCACACGCTCTAGTGCCATGACTGCAACAGCCCCGGCGTCCTCGGCAATTGAGGCCTGCGCAGCGTTGGTGACATCCATGATGACGCCGCCTTTCTGCATGCGGGCGAAGCCACGTTTCACCAGTTCCTGGCCGTGTCGCAGCGAATGTAAATCGAGTTCGAGTGGCATGTTATGCTCTTGGTGGACCGGGCGGGATTTGAACCCGCGGCCTCCGCCTTGCGAAGGCGGCGATCTTCCGGGCTGATCTACCGGCCCACTCCCGCGCCGGCAGTTCCCGCCGGAAATAAGGGTTCACTCGCAGCTATGCTGCGAGGTGTTCCTGCGCTGCTTCGGCCAACGCGCTAAAAAGCTCTTCATCTTCAATCGCTTCGTAGCCGCCATCCGGTGCGACATGCAGGATATCAACATCCAGAACGTCGTCGTCTCCGTCGACGGGCGCCATTACTGCATATTCCTCGCCCTCAACCTCGAGTATGCCATAGTGCCGGAAGCGGTGCACCTGCCCTTCAGANTCTGTCAGCACCTCGATGTCGCTCGTGTCCGNCTCCGGTGNCGAGTCATCCTCGGTTTTCGCGCCACCCAAGAACGGCAAGCTCCACCCGCTCGATGTATCTTCAGCGTCGATTTCACGGTCCATCGCCTGTGACCAGGCTCCAATAACAGCTTCCTGGTCGTAGCCACACTCAGCTTCCAGTTTGTTCCAGTTGTTGAATACCCAAGGAGGCTTTTCGAATTTTTCAGCAAGTAGTCGCAGGAACATGCGCAGGTCGTTAGGATTCGCGGAGGCGAGCTTCAGTTCCAGGTAGCAGTTGCGCGGCACTCCGTAGAACCCCTTGTACTTGCGTGCGGTTAACCGCGCTTTGAAACCAGCGAAGCGAAATGCTACAGCCCAGTTCATCTCATCGAATCCGCTTTCACGTAGCCGCAGTTTCGCGCCTGCGTCGATATCCTGTACGCAATCCCAGAAAGCGGCGAAGAAGTCGGTCAGCCAGACCAGTCCAAAGGTCCCCCTGCCAATGGTCTTCAGTTGCCCTTTTCGAAGCGGTCTGGCTCTCGCCAGTGGGTGTTTGTCGCGTGGCTGTGCCAGTAGAGTCACGACGTGCATTATGCTGGCAGCGTGCGGCTGGATAAAACGGCTCCGCCAGACGACCGGCAGCCTTAATTAACCCACAGCGGCGGGCGAGTCGGCCCGAGGGCCATTACGGTAATTCATTTCACCGACCGCACTCAATGGGTTCAGCACAGCTGTACCCACCGGGGGGAGGCCCGGGCCGCACATGCAAAAGGAGTAACAATGAGCAAAGATCCTAACAGTAGCAAGTACATGATTAGTGCAACTATCACCGCTAACGGGGTAGTGGACCGGTCCGACGTCGTCGGCGCCATCTTTGGGCAGACCGAAGGGCTGCTCGGCGACGAGCTGGACCTGCGCGACCTGCAGAAGTCAGGTCGTATGGGCCGAATTGAGGTTGATATCAAGAGTAGTAAAGGTAAGTCAAAGGGAGACATAACAATCTCCTCGAGTATGGACCAAGTGGAAACATCAGTTTTCGCAGCTGCGCTTGAGACAGTCGAGCGTGTCGGCCCCTGTAAGGCGACCCTCAAGGTGATCGCCCTAGAGGACACTCGTGCCGGCAAACATGACCAGATTGTCGAGCGCGCACGCGAGCTTCTGGTCAACATAGTGTCCGAGTCTCGCAGCACTGGAGGCGACATCACAGATTCTGTCAGGCAGTTGGTCCAGACCGAGGAGATTATTCTGTTCGGAGGCAAACTCCCCGCGGGACCGAACGTGGAGCAGAGCGACGCCATTATCTTGGTCGAGGGCCGCGCTGACGTCTTAAATATGCTGCGACATGGTATCAAGAACTGTATATCGGTTGAGGGAACCAATATCCCAGCCGAAATTGTCGAGCTGAGCAAGGCACGCACCGTCACTGCTTTTGTCGATGGCGATCGCGGCGGCGAGATGATTTTGCGCGAGTTGTTCCAGGTAGCCGAAATTGATTTCGTCGCGCGCGCACCCACCAACACCGAGGTGGAGCATCTGGCACACAAACAGGTGATGAAGTGCCTGCGCGACAAGTCGACTACTGATGTGTTCCAGGACAAGCACAAGTGGGCGCGCGCCGACGGCAAGAAGAAGCGCTCGCGTCGCGGTGGTCGTAAATCGAAAGCCAAGAAGGCTGATGATGTTGCCAAGGCGTCTGAAGAGCCGTCAGCCAGTGAGTCCGCTGACGTGTCCGAACCGCCTGCAGAGGAGGCTGCGCAGCTCGAAGCGACGGAAGCTGCGCCGGAAGTGGCCAGTTCCCGACCCACAGAAGCCGACGCACTGCTTGAGCACCTTGACGCGCTCAAGGGGAGCAAGAACGCGCGGCTGCTCGCCGATGATAAGGTGAGCGTCGAACTACCGATAACCAAGCTGCAAGAGCAGTTGCAGAAGAAGGGCAATAACGGCGTCAACGCGCTGGTGATGGATGGCATCATAACTCAGCGACTGGTCGATCTAGTCCCTGATGCAGGCATCTCGACCGTCGTGGCAGAGAAGAAGGGACCCCTCCCGCGCAAGCCTGTTGCCATTAAGCTCTACACTCGAAAGGACCTGAGCTGAGGCGGCTCGTAGCTGCCTTGGCAAATGGTTAAATCCGGCAGCAGCCGTCGCTAGTTGGCGAGCAGCATGGCGGATGACACTAGTATTGACGAGGAGGGCCTGCGTCGTTCTGCACGCAGCCAGATAATTGTGGACACCATCGAGCGTAGCCTCGAGAAGATGATGTTTGTCGAGGCGAACATGACTAACAGCATGGAACCCAAGGACCTGTTTCAGATTAAGCGCGAAGCAGTCGCGGCTGTGGCCGAGCTGAGGTACGCGCTTTCAATCCTAACCGGCAAGCTGGAAATCTGATGGCGTCCCGGCTGCTACTGGCGCTGGATGAAACTGACCCGCAGCGTGTTTTTTCTGTGGCCGAGGCAGCAGCCCCTTATTTGGCCGGAATCAAGGTCAACTGGCCGCTGCTGATGCACGGCGGCCTCGAGATGNTNGGGCGACTGGCAGAATTNGCATCCGTTATCTGCGACCTGAAGGTAGCTGACATNCCTAACACGGCCCGACTCATCGCNGAGGCTGCNTATGGCGCTGGTGCCGCTGGCATCATCGCGCATGCATTCCCCGGCGCCGGTCCGCTGCAAGCGATTCGCAACGTGGCGCCAGAGCGCGACCTGTATGCTGTCATCACCATGTCACACCCTGGTGGCGGCGAGTTCTTCGATATCCCTGGGCTCGTGGCAGTTGCCCGGGAGGGTGGCGCGACCGGGGTGGTTGCCCCCGCAACACGACCAGAGGACATTGCCGCTGTGCGTGCAGCCGTCGGCGACCTGACAATTATTTCCCCTGGTGTCGGTGCGCAGGGAGGCGACCCACGTGCGGCCATTGCAGCAGGCGCCGACNTGGTCATCGTGGGACGTGCAATCTACCAAGCAGATGACCCGGGCTCGGCGGCGCGCGATTTCGCTAGAGCCCTAGGCGATTGATGCTTACTGCCAGAGGGCTGCAGAAGAGTTTCGGCGCGCGACGGGTGCTGCGCGGGGTCGACCTCGCTGTTAAGGATGGCGAAGTGGTACTGCTACAGGGAGAGAACGGAGCNGGCAAGTCCACCCTCTTNCACATACTGGCGACNCTGGANCGCGCTGACAGCGGGGAAGCGGAAGTGGACGCCTTTCCTCTGNGTGACGGNGTTGAAGTGCGGTCGCGCATAGGTTTCACNGGTCACCGNCCTGGCTTTTANGGAGAGTTGAGCGGCCGCGAAAATCTGGAGCTCTGGGCGCAGCTGCACCAGCTGCCGGAGCATGAAACCAACATTGATGCAACACTGGAGCGTGTTGGNCTGAAATCATTCTCCAACGATCACACTGGAATCTACTCGCGCGGAATGCTGCAGCGGCTGGCACTGGCGCGCACCGCACTGCACCGACCGACAACATTGCTGCTTGACGAGCCGTTCGCTGCTCTTGACGGAGACGGACGCGAGCTGCTGTGCACNCTCATCGCAGAGTGGCGCGCCGATAATCGCGCAGTACTGGTCGTAGCGCATGGCAGTGGGCTAACGGCGGACCGCACGCTGGTGCTCGCTGATGGGGTAGTGGCGTGAGCCCGCTGATGGCGCTAGTGCGCAAGGAGCTGCGTGTCGAATTACGGTCGCTACAGGGTACGGTTGCGGCAGGGATGNTGATGNTGGCNNTGCTNCTNCTGCTGCGATTCACGCTTANTAACGATGAAATAGCACAAGCGCGACTGGCGCCCGCCATTATCTGGAGTGTGCTGCTCTTTGCTGGACTGGGGTTGCTGACCCACACGGCTTTGCGCGAGGGCGACCGCGGCACGGGTGAGATGTTGCGACTGGCACCGCTCCCGCGCGCAACACTGTTTCTAGGCGTTTGGGCCGGTAACTTAGTTCTCCTATCAGGGTTGACTTTGCTTGCGTTCGGATTTTATATACTGCTCTTCGGCAACGGTTTCGGTGCGAACTGGGCACCTGCACTGACTGTCCTGCTGCTCTCGGTAGTTGGAGTCTCTGCCGCTGGAACGCTGACTACGCAGGCAGCGGCGCCGCTGCCTGGTGCGTGGATGCTTGGAACGCTGCTCGCAATCCCGCTATTGCTCTTCACGGTGGTCGAAGCGTCGCTGCGTGCGTTGCAGGCGCTGCTGCTGGACGATGCTGGTGTTGTAACGGCTGTAACACTACTACTCCTATACGACTTAGCGTTCTTGGCAGGCGGTGCTTGGCTCAGCGAGCTGGCCGATTAGCGTCGCTCTAACATCAATGCCGCCGAGTTGATACAAAAGCGGAGCCCTGTCGGTTTCGGTCCATCATCGAATAAATGACCTAGATGAGATTGACATTTTGAACAAACAACTTCAATACGTTTCATTCCATATGAGACATCTTCTTTTTCACCAATTATTTCCTCAGTTGCAGGTTTGAAAAAACTAGGCCATCCAGTTCCAGAATCGAATTTATGTTCTGAATCAAACAATATTTCATCACAGCAAACACAATGATATTTTCCACTATCATGACAATCCCAATATTTGTTGTCAAATGGAGGTTCTGTAGCACTACAACGACATACTTGGTATTGCTCTGGTGTTAACTTTTCTTTCCATTCGTCTTCACTCATATTCTTACAGGATGCCTGCAGATTTCCCGCCTTTTTCAAATGCATTCAGTGCAATATCCAGATCTTCTTTCTCTAGTCCAGCGCTCATCATAACTCTAATTCTGGCCTTATCTCGAGCAACCATTGGGAATACTATGGGCAATGCAAAGATGTCGCGCTTCAGAAGCTCGGTGCTCAACGCTTGCGCCCGTTTGGCGGAACCGCACATGGCGGGGATGATGGGGGTAGTGGAATTCCCGGTATCGTATCCCAGCTGCTGCAGCCCACTACGGAAATATTCGGTGTTTTCCCACAGGCGTTTAACGTGCTGTGGTTCTTCGTCGATTACGTCTAGTGCAGCGGTGCAGGCAGCCACTGTCGCGGGCGGTGCCGATCCCGACAGTAGGAAGGTGCGCGACTTGTTGAAGGCGTATTTTGCGAGCTGCTCACTGCCGGCGGCGAGTCCACCAACAACGCCGAACGCCTTGGAGAAGGTCCCCATTTCAATATCCACACTATCCTCCACATTATAGTGGACCCCAATTCCGCGACCATCACCCAAAACCCCTTCGCCGTGGGCGTCATCGGTGTAGGTCATGGCGCCATACTCTCCGGCAAGCGCGCAGATCTTGTCTAGCGGAGCTGTGTCGCCATCCATCGAGAAAACTCCGTCGGTGATAATGAGCCGTCGGCCCGCGCTGGGAGCCTTGCGTAGCAGATCTTCCAGCCCTCCCATGTCATTGTGGGGGTAGATGTTCCGTTCCGCCTTTGTAAGGCGCACACCGTCTATAATCGAGCCGTGGTTCAGCTCGTCAGTGAAAAGGTGGTCCCCTTTGCCCACCAGCTGCGGAATCAGTCCAGCGTTGGCGGCAAAACCGGTTTGGTAGTAGATGGCTGCGTCACGACGTTTGAACTCGGCAATGCGCTGTTCTAGCTTGACATGCAAATCCATGTTTCCAGCGATCGGGCGTACTGAGCCGGAACCTGCACCATGGCTGCGTACAGCAGCGATGGCGGCTTCTTTGAGTCGCGGGTGGTTGCTCAGGTTCAGGTAGTTGTTCGAGCAGAGCATCAGCATCTCGCGTCCGTTAACCTTGCAGCGGGGTGCTGAAGGACCTTCTAGTACTGGTGGCCGCCAGTCCAGATTCGCCTCAACGAGTGCCTTGTACTCATCGCGCATCCAGGCGGTGGGCTTGCTCATTCCCTACCTAGACCGTGACGCAGGTTTTCAAGCATGTCGTCGACCATCTCATCCAGCCCGAAGCGAGGCGACCAACCCCACTCATCGCGCGCCGCGGAGTCGTCGACTGCGTCGGGCCATGAGTCGGCAATCGCCTGCCGCGCATCGGGTGCGTAGCGGCATTCGAAGCCAGTGACGCGCGCGGCGATGGCGTCCGCCAGTTCCTGTGCCGAGAAGGACATTGCACCGAGGTTGAAGTCAGCGTGGTGTTTCAAAGCCTTGAGCGGCGCGTTCATCAGGTCCAGCGTGCCTGCAAGGGCGTCCTGCATGTACATCATTGGCAGCCGTGTTTCAGGACCAACGAAGCACTCGTAGCTGCCGTCCTGTAGCGCGCCGTGGAAGATGGCGATTGCGTAGTCGGTTGTCCCACCACCCGGCGGTGCCTGCCACGAAATCAGCCCGGGATAGCGTAATCCGCGCGCATCAACACCGTAGCGCTGGAAGTAATAGTCGCAGAGGATTTCGCCGGCGACCTTAGTGACACCGTACATAGTAGTCGGGTGGAGAGGTGCATCCTGCGGCGCCACTGCCGGGGTGTCGGGACCGAAGACCGCAATCGAACTGGGGCAGAAGAGCCGTTGCTCTCGCTCCCGCGCCACCTCGAGNACGTTGCGCAGGCCGTTTAGGTTGACGTCATAGCACAGGGCGGGATTCTGCTCTCCGCCAACGGAGAGGATTGCAGCGAGGTGGTAGACTGTGTCGATGTTGTGCTCGGCAACGACTTGTGCATAGCCATCGGCGTCGGTCACGTCACCCACTGCAGATGGTCCGCCAGCCGCGACTTCAGGCGCCAGTGGACTAGAGCGATACATTGCCACCACATCCTCGGCGGGGAAGCGCTCGCGCAAGGCGAGCACCAGTTCAGTTCCGATTTGCCCCGCGGCGCCAGTCACTAGTATCCGCTTCTGTTCGCGGGTGGACATGCGCTCGCTATTATGGCGCACTATTTTAGACTGGACGGCGCAACTCCCTTTTAGCGGCCGCGTCTCGCCTCGTATGGCGCTGCGCACGCCGCTGATTATTGTCAACCTGAAGACCTACCCGCAAGGACACGGTGACGCGGGCATCGCGCTTTGCCGTGATATGGCAGCCGTTGCGGAGGACTCGGGCGCCTGCCTTGCAGCCGCTACCAGCGCGTTGGACCTGCGACGCTATGCGCACAAGAGTGGCATTCCAGTACTGGCGCAGCACATCGACGCCATACCGGCCGGCGCACACACTGGTGCAGTGTTGCCGGAGGCGGCTGCCGCTGCAGGTGCGGTCGGCACACTGATTAACCATGCCGAGCGGCAACTGGAGTGGCCTGCTATCGAGGCGACGTTGGGTCATGCCCGTAAGGCAGGGCTGGCGACTGTGCTCTGCACCGCGGATGTCGAGGCGACCGCGCGTGGCGCAGCGCTGCGGCCAGATTATGTCGCTGTCGAGCCTCCTGAACTTATTGGCGGTAATATTTCAGTCTCGACCGCTCGCCCGGAGGTCATCAGCGATTCGGTCGCAGCTGTTGCCGGTAGCAACGTCCCGTTACTTTGTGGCGCCGGCGTAAAGACTCAGGTGGATGTAACGAAGGCAATGGAGTTGGGCGCTGCGGGCATCTTGCTGGCATCGGGCGTTGTGAAGGCTCCGAAGCCCCGGATAGTACTAGAAGAGCTGGTCCAGGGGCTGTGATAAACTATTAATATAGAGCTGGTTGACAACCGCCGGTTGCCTACCGGACCTCATTATAGCTCCCGAGGGTGACCCAGCAAAAATGGTGAAAAAGATGTCAGTCGGAATTGAGCCCTTGGGCAAGATGGTCCTGCTCGAGCTGGAGGAAGCCGCGGAGAAGACAGATAGCGGTTTTCTGCTGCCCGAAGCAGCGCGCGAAAAGATGAACGTCGGCCTCGTGGCAGGCGTCGGCCCTGACGCAGAACACGTCAAGGCAGGCGACCGCGTGGTCTACAAGAAATATGCCGGGACGGAGATTACCTGGCAGGACAAGGATTACCTGCTCCTCAAGTCGAAAGACTTGCAGGCGACGGTGCTTTAGGAGGGAAAAATGGCAAAACAGATGGTATATGGAGAAGATGCACGACGCAAGCTACTGAGCGGTATCAACACCGCTACAGACGCAATCAAGGTTACGCTGGGACCGAAGGCGCGCACAGTAGTGCTCGACAAGTCATTCGGCAGCCCTACCATCATCAATGATGGTGTGACGATTGCCAAGGATATTGAGCTACCCGACCCGTACGAAAACATGGGTGCGCAGCTGGTTAAGGAGGTCGCGAGCAAGACACAGGACAACGCCGGCGACGGTACCTGCACTGCGGCAATCCTGACTCAGGCGCTCGCAACTTACGGGCTGCGTGGCGTCTCTGCCGGTATGTCTCCGGTCAATTT
>PCBV01000026.1 GCA_002731905.1 Methanobacteriota archaeon | reverse complement strand
CAAAAAATTCAAGAGAAGCGGATTTTAGAGGCGTGATAGCCGTTCGGCAATCACACCCATCGCAGTTGCGGTCTCCAATTCAACGCTGTGGCCGGTCAGTTCGAGGTGGAATTTAGACGCTTTGAGCAGCTTTCCCGGTAATCCTTGCGGACCGACCCCCATCAGTAGGCAGAGCCGTCCTTCGAACGAATCAGGCGGTTCTGGCTTGGCCGGTTGCGGGGTCGTTGCGACCAACGTGCCAACCCATTTCCCTGGGACGCCGCTGAACTGCCGTACCCGTTTCTCCGCAACAAGCGCGGCAAACCAGCTACCACCATCAGCGTGCGATTCCTGCGCAACCCTGCGTGCCAGTATGGGCAAATCCATTTCGGGAAAATCGACCAGCGCCAGCTCGAACCCGAATCCAGCGCAGAGGGCTCCAGCACGCGCCAGCGCCCGCAAGTGCGGTCCCTTCAACCCTCCACGGTAGCCATTCCAGAGGCCNAGTGCATGCTTTCCCGCCGNGNNTGGCAGTTCNGCGACNNCTGCGGGNGTAGCTTTTGCAGCCTTGCTGCTCAGTCGTTCCTGACCGCGTGCNAGAGTCTCAAGNACTTTTTGNCGTGNNGTNTCATCNNTGATATTCTCCAGCCAGTTNACNNCCCTCNNNCAGCCANTCCTGCGCTAGNGTGCGATTGCCCAGTCGGTGNNCTGTGCCGGCGAGNGTNCCAAGCAACCGTGCNGCCTCATCTNGTGGGCGCTCTCGGGATGCANCNGTCAGTAGNTNCAGCTCATCCTGTTCGGCGACCGAAGNCAGGTAGCGCAGCCCCTCTGCNCCCGGACCGAGCGTGAGNGCCTGTTCCANCGGNGTCGGCGATACNGTGCGCTTNTTNCGCCGTAATTGCAGGTGCAGGTAGCCCAGNAGCCGCACNGCNTGCTGGCGTGGCAGCTGGGAGANGTNCGCCATTACNGNTGCNGGCTGCAAGTCNCNCACCCAAGCGCGCAGTACTGGTTTGGCGGACGCCACTTCCTGNCCTGTATTGGCGAGNGCNAGCTCAAGCAAANCGTGCTGTAGTTGCGCTGGCAGTCGCGGAGCGNCTTCCTTGAGCACAGTCACTAGTGCTTCACCGTGCAGCGTTTGCAGGTGGNCCATCAGAGCACGCATAGCTGGCGGACGGTCNCTTGCAGAGCGCCAATCGGCGAGACCCTTTGCCAGCTCGCCTACCAGCTCGGCATGGCGCCACTCTTGCTCCACANGCTCGGCGGTGCTGAGCGCGTCGCGAACCAGNGATTGCGCCTGTCGCTGCGCGACGTCGTTGCGACTTGAGAGCTCGAGNAGCGCCTGGGCTCGATAGTAGGGTTCAAGCGCGTGCGCCTGCTCAACCAGCCCTTCNAGTGGCGCNCCCTGNCGNGAACNCCGTATNAGNGTGCGGTAGGCGGACGGCATGTGTTCGCGATGACGTGCCACGCGCGGCAAGACTCGTGGGGGCTTAAGGTCGCCGGCCACGCTACTTATGGTGTGGTGCCNTTTAGNGNGCGTGGNACTNTTCGAGCAGGAGACAGAGGTCGCTGCGCCAGTCGAAGAACTGTTTGCGTGGCACGAACGNCCCGGCGCCTTCNANCGNCTGGTACCNCCTTTCGACCCCGTCACGCTNCTGCGNCGTGAAGGCGACCTGCAGTCCGGNAGGGTTGAGCTGAANGTGCGNGCACCTTTCCGCCGTCGCTGGGTCGCGCGCCACCACAGCTACGTCCGCCAACGNAAATTCGTCGACACAATGGAGCGAGGACCGTTNCGCCACTGGGAGCACACNCATCTNTTCGAACCNCGACGNGANGGGCGATCGCTGCTACGNGACTGTGTCGAATATGAAGNNCCGTTCGGAGCGNTCGGTCGTGCCGTCGGCGGTGTTGATAATCGTGTGCANCAGCTCTTCGCCTACAGGCATCACGTCACGCGNCACGATGTTGAGGNGCACTATCGCTTGCCAGGAAANCTGCGTGTCGCNATTACCGGCGCCAGCGGACTTATCGGTTCGGCNCTCACGCCATTCNTGACCTCGGGNGGCCANGCNGTGACCAACATNGTTCGCCGTGANCCGCNCNANGGTGAAATCGAGTGGTCTCCGACGCGGCACTATGTCGGCCCATTGGAGGGGCATGANGCCATTGTGCATNTGGCGGGCGAAAACGTCGGCGCNCTTCTGCGCTGGTCGNCCGCCAAGCGCCGGCGCATCCNCGAGAGTCGTATCGCCGGGACACGACTGCTTGCCGANCANTTGGCNGCAATGATTGTTCCNCCGCGCACNCTCATCTGCGCGTCGGCCGTCGGCTGGTATGGTGACCGTGGCGATGATGTGCTNGATGAGGNNGAANCNGCGGGCGACGANTTCTTCGCCGAAGTGGTGCGCGACTGGGAGGCTGCTTGCGAACCTGCGGTGGCNGCCGGGATACGTGTTGTCAACCTGCGTTTTGGAATCGTGCTCTCCCCGCAAGGNGGTGCGTTGNCGCGGATGNTNCCCCCGTNATTTGCACCNCTNNGTGCCGGNTCCATCGGTGGTGGNCNGCANTGGTGGNCGTGGATTGCGATGGATGACGCNATTGGTGCAATCCATCATGCACTNTGCGACCAGAGGTTGCGCGGNCCGCACAATGTCGTTACCGGGGCNGTGAGGCAACGTGATTTTGCCGCCNCCGTTGGTCGAGTNCTGCGNCGTCCTGCCGTAATTCCACTACCNCGATTCGCCGTCAGCGGGGCAATGGGTGAGATGGGGAGGCTCTTGCTGCTCAGTAGCGCTCGCGTTTCGTCGGAACGGNTAATCGCNAGCGGCTACCGCTTCCGGCTACCNAATCTGGAGGNCGCTCTGNNGCACCTGCTGGGGCGGCGTGAATTCGAGACATGACTCGCCGTCTCGACGAACTGGACGCTCTGCGCGGGATTGCNCTGGGCATGATGNTAGTCTCCAACTTTGTCAGCGANCTGNACTTCTTCGACATCATGGATGTTGCCGAAGGCAGTGGCTGGTGGTGGTTTTCGCGCCTGACGGCTGGGCTATTCGTTGCCGTTGCCGGTGTGGCNGCGTTCCTGGCCAGCCACAAAGAAGACACACANCAGGTACTGNACCGCTCATTGCGGCTTGCCGGCTNCGCCTACGCAATTACNNTNGTTACATGGCTTGCTATCCCACAGGCGTTNGTCCGNTTCGGCGTGCTGCACCTNCTGGCGCTGGCCGGNCTGGTTGNGCTATNGATGCGGNNGCGCGCGTGGTTGGCGCTCCCCGTNGGGACAGNTTGCTTNCTGCTGCCGTGGCTAACGCTGTCAGNCNGCGAGTGGCTCGGACTGCGCGGCTACGACTATNTGACAGTCGACTACTTTCCACTGAAACCGTGGCTNGGAGTGTTCCTGCTTGCATATTTCGCTGGCAGCNACNCCTANGCNGATAGNCGGCCGNGGNTTNCATACNANTGGCCNNNCGCNCTGCTCTGGCTGGGACGGCACACGCTGCCCATCTACCTGCTGCATCAACCNGTGATTATGGGAATGTTACTANTGNCCNNCGCTGTTTCNACGGGGGAACTNCTTCCGTGANTNGCGTGAGGCGAACTTCTTTATCCTGCCAGAATGGACCCGACTGATGACGCCTGTCTCCGAGCGGGGCTTCGCTCTGCTCACCGCNTTGCTGATGCTCTCGAGTCTAGCNTGGCTAGCNCTGCAAGAAGAANAGCGCGGGCTGCCNGTCGACTANGTCCCGGTCTGGAGCCGNATCTATGAGGATTACAACACTACTGGNGACTGGGGGCATGTGCTNGAGCCAGGGCAGTATGGCCTGCTCGCGACAGANAANGAGTGGNGCTCNGTCCATGAGTTNATCTCGGTCGANCTACCCGCCTCCGAACTGGGTGCGGCGACCGACCCGCTCTGCGTCAGCGGTCTTGACCCAGACAAATGCCCGCGCGTCTCACTCGCCTACTGGCGGCCTGCGGTTCCAACAGGGGAACAGGTGCCAGTCATCGTCGAAATTGGCCCCTACTTCGGGGAGCAGGCAGTCAGCACCCCCGACATCACCGTACCTGGGAGCTGGCTCGGCGCGAATATTATCAACAACATCCTGCCGCACGGTTTCGCCTTTGCNCAGGTCTCNGTTTCTGGCACNGGNGCGAGCAACCACTGCATGGATNTGATGGGNTANGCCGAGCAGNTAGGAGTCAACACAGCAGTGACNTGGCTCGGNTCNCAGGAATGGAGCAACGGAAACGTCGGCATTATTGGCAAGTCATACGACGGNTCGACCCANTGGCANGCGGCGCAGTTCGGCAACCCNCACCTGAAAACTATTGTCCCCATCTCNGGGCTNATTGGTGTGCGCGAACTCATGTGGCGCAATGGCTCCTCCGAAGCACGGGCGCCGTTCATGCACAATGTTGTTTACGGTGGATTCGGTACCGATGGCGACGACGAGGACCTGCAGAATGCGTGTCCGGACTACATCGCCGGACCTATCCACGGTGCCAATGGCTACGTCTTCGGCGGGAATGAGTTCCAAAATGCGCTGGTTGAGGGCTACTGGGAGGAGCGCTACTTCCTACCTGATGTCCTCGAAAACTATCAGGGCAGCGTCTACATTGTCCATGGCTTTCACGACTGGAACGTCGATCCACATATGGCGCTCCCAACACTGAATATACTCAAGGACCACGGCATCGATGCAAAGTTGCTGATGGGGCAGTGGGACCACGACTATCCTGACCGGCCAACTTACCTGCGGGACCGCAGCGACCCGGGCCGTGGCTCGGAGGCGTTCCCGCAAATGGTGCGCTACGACTGGATGCAAGACTTGCTGGAGTGGTTTACCTGGTACCTGCGTGAGGAAGGCCCCCAGCCGAACATGTGGACAGAAATCCAGGACAACCAGGGGCAGTGGCGCGCTACCGACCGCTACCCGCAGGCAGACGTCGAGAAACGCGAATTCGCACTTGGTGAGGAACTAGCGCACCCCGGAGGTAGCCTGCTAGTCTATCCTGGCAGTCAGGACGTAGTTTTCGAGACTGAACCATTTGCGGCAGAATTCCGTTTTGGCGGGCTGCCTCAACTGCACATTGATGTCACGCCTCANGGNTCNGGTGGGCAGCTCTACGCGCTATTGCAGGANTGCNANAGNGAAGGGTGCATTCATGTCGGCCACGCCATTATGGACCTGCGCTATCACGCCGGTGGCACTGACTACCAAGTCGTGGCTCCTGGTGTTACTATCAACGCGAAAATGGAATTTCTGGCAATGGACGTCGTTATCCCACAAGGCCACACGCTGAGGTTGAGCCTGCGCTCGACTGGTGATGACTACNTGCCNGCCTCNACCTCNGCCCCGGTTGAAATCGAGCCCGGCNACGACAGCGTCCTGCGCGTTGACNANGTCAATCCNGNCATTGAGCATTACTTCCTGCCGCCACAGTGCCGCCATCCGGCGTGTGTGGCAGAGTGAGCTTTATTCTCCAGAGNGCTAACGGGGCAATGCTGAANCCTTGTGCAGCCGCATTCTTGTTCCTGCTTCCTGCGCTGGCNGGCTGCCTTGANAGCGAGGAAATACAGCCTCTCTCAGCCGGNGACCTGACGGTCGCGCCGCAAGTGTTGACGGGAGGCGANTTTCAGCCNCTAGTGCTGACTGCGGGNCAGCCGATGGCNGTCTACGTGCCGTACCTGCTGCTANANCCGGCGACCGGNTACATCCAGAATTCAACCGTCATCGACCTAGCNCTGGGNGANACNGTGCAGTTGCAAATNCTTGCACCNCCGCGNATTGATTCAGCCTACCTGTTCATCAGCNAGAGNGGTCGACANTACTGGCCGGCACGCGACCCAGGCGAAAGTTGGGAGNTGTGGGTTGNNCGGGGAATGCCNGCCGTGACNATGGTTGANCGTATCCCGCAAGAANCNGGGTTTGACGCCCTCAATGCCTCAAGCGAGGNCNGCGGCCGCGTCATCCCACTACGNGTGCCGGTCATGCGGCTACAATCNCCNGCGTATACTTTGGATGAAGGCAGTCGCTATGCGACGGGNGTNATTGATGGNCGTTCAGTGTTTAACACCATNCACATGCTNACTGATGATACNCNAGGGCTTCCTCCAGACCTTGCTNAAGGATACCTCGACCGTTGGGCGGGGCANGGCAACTCTGCCTACGAGGACGCGGCGCAGTTCCTGATTNGCGAACTGGNATCNTACGGGCTGGANGTNCAGGCGCACCGCTTCCANTTCACNGATATCTTAGGCATGCAAAACCCGGAGGCATACAANATCTGCGGCTACCGCTANGGGACACTCTANCCTAACGAGTGGTTGGTCTTCGGCGCGCATTTCGACGTNGCACCGCCGACCAACGCTGGTCTNCTNGATCCNCACGTNACTGGCAGTCGCAGCTACGGCACNCGCGTCGGCGCNTACGACAACACTGCCGGCACAAGNATGGTGNTGAACGTCGCTGAAGCNATGAGCGACTTNGCCAGTCGCCGCACGATGGTTTTCTGCCTCTGGTCNGGCGAGGANGGGGGCAAGCGCGGCAGCGACTACTGGACCGAATACTACGTCAAGGGCGACCACCCCGAAGTCACCGTNACCAACTACGTTAACCTGGACATGGCAGGNGTCAACTGGCCTGGCGGAGGCGGTGCCCCGCACGGTGANCCAGANCCACAACCGGCNGANAGTGGCTATCCNAAAGATTCNGAGGTGTGGCCGTTGCGNCTCTACATCGGCCCGTCNCTAGACCACAACGCAGTCAACCAGCCTGGGATGGTGCAGCTGACGCGCTGGGTCGGCGCCGATGCCATTAACGTCTCGGCGCAGATGGACGTGCTGGTCGGCAACGAAAGCGACGACGCCGCGACTTGGAAATATGATGTCTGGCTTCGGCAGGAGCGCCCCGAGATCATCGTCTACGAAGATACNACCGCGCGCAGCGACCACGCCAGCTTCCAGGACAATCTTGGCACCATCACTCTCGGCTACGGCGGGTTGGTTGACGGCTACTGGTGCTACCACCAAACCTGCGACACNCTCGAGGAGATGACCGAATGGATGGACAATTCCGCCCCCGCCCGTCCTTACGGCAACAACGCTACGGGAGAAGAGAACATGGTCAATTCGCTCGATATCATCACTTGGTGGGCGCTCTACATGTTCTTCCACCTCGACGAGAAGCCGGTGCTTAACACGTATCTGGATTAGGCNGCAACGCAATCTGGTTTCGCTAGATTAAGATACCACGATTGCTATCAAATCAACCCAATACTTTTATATTTGTACACTTATACACTTATATGGTTGGACTGGCTCGATTCTTCAAGGCCCTGAGCGACGAGCGGCGGCTACGCATCGTCAGCGCTCTTCTCGAAGGTGAGCAAGAAGCGGGGTGGCTGGCAGTCGCGGCAGGTCGTGATCGTACGACAGTATCGCGCCANCTGCAGCTGCTGGTCGAAGCAGGCATCCTCCAACGGCGGCGCGATGGGCGGCGGGTTATCTATTCCATTGCCAGCGCAGGTATGGCAGGACGGCTACGACGCGTCGGAATTGCACCACCTGTCACGCACCCGGAACTAGAGGGGCGCATTCGAGATTTCCTCACAGATCAGTACTAACTCGGCGCCAATGTTATAGCCAACGCGGATTGCCGCCCCNCAATGCACGGTGACCCGCAGGCCATAGCTGAGGATGGCGAGCGNCGCACGCAAGTCGTCGTCGCCATCACACTAGTGATGATGGTNATCGAAATAGCCACCGGCCTAATCACGAACTCGGTTGCTCTGCTCGCCGACGGCTGGCACATGGGCACCCACGCNGCTGCGCTAGGAATCACACTCTANGCCTACCATTTTACGCGTGTACACCCCGGCATCGAGGAAGGNAGTGTACAGGCGAGCCGCGCNAATGCGCTNGGTGGCTTTGCGAGCGCTATCNTNCTTGGCATCGTNGCGCTATACATCGGATACGANGCNTTNCGCCACTTNGTTGANCNNCCNGAAATAAGCTATGGACAAGCNNTGCCAGTGGCNGTNNTAGGNCTGTTAGTCAACGGNNGGTGTGCNTGGATNCTAGGGCAGGGACACGGCGGNCATGGCCACANGCACNCANACGAGCGCAAGCACGCGCCACGCAATTNCGGCCANTGGAANCGGCTNGTACAATCCTACGCNNANGACTTCGAGTTCATCCTCTCNCGNATTGAACNCCTCTTTGCCAGTTCACANGATATCNCTGACCTGAANCTGCGNGGCGCCTACCTGCATGTGCTCGCTGACGCGCTCGTTTCNGTCTTCGTTATCNTAGCNNTGTTGCTGGGGATGGNGTTCCCNGGCAGTGCNCTGGTATTCCTTGACCCNCTGGTCGGCATCGTTGGNGGAGTNGTGATTGCGCGCTGGGCGCTCGGANTGATTCGCGATTCCAGTCGGGAACTACTNGGNCTGGAACAATGATGATGATGTTAAGCTTCAGCTTCCATNGCNGCCGTGTAAGTNCCGTAGCGCGCAGCGCCNTTTAGCTGTGCGCGGTGCAGGAACGCCGCCTGTGCCGCAGTACAGTTGGTNGAATCACCTCCCCACGTGTAGAGCGCTGACTGCTGCAGCGCACGTCCGTAGGAGAAGGAAAGTTCCCACGGCCCACCACCCATTGCGTTCATCGCGCTGAGGTGCGCTGTCGCCTCCACCTCGGACTGGCCGCCGGAGAGGAACATGATGCCCGGCACCTCGGCAGGGACCGTTGCCTTGAGGCAGCGCAGCGTCTCACCAGCAACTTCCTCCACGTCGGCGCGGTTGTCGGCGTCGCTAGCAGAGTTGACCATATTGGGCTTGAGTAGTGTGCCCGGCAGGTACACGCCACGGTCTGCGAGAGCCGCATAAACTGTGTTGAGCGTCCACTCACTAACTTCGTAGCAGCGCGCGATGGAATGAGTACCATCCATCAGCACCTCNGGCTCGACAATCGGCACGAGGCCGGCGTCTTGCGAAATGCGGGCGTAGTCGGCCAGCGCGTCCGCATTGGCCTGCACGCACGCCGCGCTAGGGAGATTGGCTCCGATGGTAATCACTGCGCGCCACTTGTCGAAGCGAGCNCCCAGCGCATAGTACTCAGTGCATCGCTCTGCCAGTCCATCGAGGCCAGCGGTCAGCTTCTCGTCCGGTGCGCTATCCATAGAGTGCGCGCCGCCGTCAACCTTGATGCCGGGGATGACTCCTTTCGACTGCAGGATTTCAGCCATGTCGCGGCCGTCGCTGGCCGACTGTCGTAGCGTTTCGTCGAATAGGATGACACCGGAAATAAATTCCTCCATTCCTAACGCAGTGAATAGCGTCTCGCGGAATTCGCGCCGTAGCCGNTCCTCGTTCGGCATTCCAATCTGCGATAGACGCTTGCCCATTGTGGGGGNCGACTCATCTGCCGCCAANATTCCCTTGCCCGGCACCGCCAGTGCGTGAGCCGTCGCTTCGAGGGCAGCTCTGTCCATGTGCCCCCGAGGCTCGCGCAGCTTAAGAGACTGGCGCGTGCTCATGCCGGATTATTTCGTCACGGCCATCAGCTACCGAGATGATACGGCTAGTTGTCACCGTCCCGCCTCCTCTGAGTTTAGGTCCAGGGAGCCAACCGTCGCAGACGCCCGTCGCGACGAAAACTGCGTCGTCAGACGTGCAAAGCTCGTCGCGCTGCCAAAGTCGGTCGACGTCTTCACCCAGCATCTCNATCGCACGTGTTCTGAACTCAGGCTCGTGGAAATGAAGACGTCCTTCGAAAACACCACCGATTCCGCGNAACGCAGTGGCTGCGATGACTCCCTCGGGCGCGGCACCGATACCCAACAACAGGTCGACTTCGCCAGTCGCAGCGCGCAGNGCACCCGCGATGTCGCCGTCGCCAATCAGCTGTAGTTTCGCACCGACCGCGTGGATTTCAGCAATCAAACGCTCGTGGCGCGACCTCTCCAGAACAATGACCCGAACCTCAGATACTGGCTTCCCCAACACATTCGCCGCTGCAGCCAAGTTGTCAGCGACAGGCGCATCGAGACTGACATGACCGGCCAGCTCTGGTGGGCCTGCAATCTTGTTCATGTAGCAATCAGGTGCGTGTAATAGAGCACCGCGCGGCGCCGCTGCCATTACCGCTAGTGCNTCGGGCTCGTCGCGAGCACAGTTATTGGTGCACTCGAGTGGATCTACGGCAATATCTACCGCCACCGCCCCANGGTCCCCTTGGCGTGANCCGAGNGGCTCGCCAATCCAAAGCATTGGAGCATCGTCGCGCTCGCCCTCACCGATAGCGACACGGCCATCGAAAGCAATTGTATCAAAAATNGCGCGCATCGCAGTCACCGCGGCGGCATCAGCTGCCTTGTTGTCACCGCAACCGCGCATGCGCCCAGCGGCGATAGCNGCTGCCTCGGTGGCGCGCAGGAACTCCNGCGCCAGCTCAGCCACGGGCCCCACGCGCCGTGATTGCGCGCGGTTTTATAATAGTGGNTGCGAAATCCACACGGGTGTCGCTCTAGANTATAGAAAAAGAGCCANTGTCATCGTGGAAAGACNCNCCNNANNGGTGGAAATTGGCAGTTCTTAAATAGCCCGCTTGTTTGGCGACCCGCTCCCAGGGTGTCGGCGGTGCGTAGAAGGGCCTGTAGCTTAGCCAGGTAGAGCGTCCGGCTTTTAACCGGACGGTCAAGGGTTCGAATCCCTTCAGGCCCGCCGATAGCAGGTGAGCAANNGTGGCGAGGATGGTGAAGTAGTCTGGATGATGAGGAACTNTGGCATCATAAACTGGTGCCTAGGCATCGACGGCTAGAGCCGGAGCAGGCAGCTGAAAAGCTGGCAAAGTTGAACATAGNGTCTGAGCAGCTGCCCAAGATTCTGAAAACTGACNCGGCTGTGCAGGCACTGGGAGATGATATCGCTACGGGCGATGTCATCGAAATAGAGCGAANCGACGAGCGNGCCGGGTTTAACCTGGCGTACCGCAAGGTGGTAGAATGACACAGATACGGCAGCATAANGAGGACCACCCGCTTATCAGAGCTTTCTTCCAGAGTAAGAATGCGGCAGGTACAAGNGCGGCACTGGTGAACCACCAGCTGGGCTCATANAACGATTTCCTGCCACACAAAGGCAATCCTGCACCCTGGATGCAACGTGTTGTCAACAATATTGCTGTTGGCACAGACGAGGGNNTGCGCGGTTCAATCCGGCTCGAACTAGGTGATCTGGATGTAATTGTGAAGCTTGGCAAGGCGCGGATGGGGCAGCCGATGGTGGTCGAGGCGAACGGCTCGCAATCGATGGCGACGCCAATGATGGCGCGACTGCGCAACCTCACATACGCTGCACCCGTCTTCCTAGAGTTCACCGTTATCGAGGAAGACCTCGAAATCGAGGAAGGAGAGGAGGAAATCGGGATGATGCCAGTAATGGTGAAGTCAACGCGCTGCAACCTGCACCGGGAGAGTGAATACCTCCGCACCAAGTACGAAAAGCGGCTGGGGCCCGATGGAGGCTTTACAGACGATGAATACGCCACTATCCTGCAACTGGAGCAGGAGGATCCGGAAGANCCAGGTGGCTACTTCATTATCAACGGCACCGAACGGGTGCTCGTATGCCTTGAAGACCTAGCGCCCAACCGAGTGATGGTCGAGCGCGAGGCTCGGTACCAGCGACAGACCGAATACGCCAAGGTATTCTCGCAGCGTGAAGGATTCCGTGCACTGACCATGGTTGAGAAGAAAAAGGATGGCATCCTGCATGTTTCCATCCCTGTCGCCTCGGGGGGAGTCCCACTGGTGGTACTGATGATGGCGCTGGGAATGGAATCTGCTGACGACATCATGGAGGCTATCACCAATGACGATGCAACGCGGAACCTTGTTCTGGCCAACATCGAGGGCATCCACCGCGAAGAGCNGGTCTATACTACTGAGGAGGCGCTGGAGTACCTGGAACGACGCTTTGCAGCTGGGCAATCTAAGGAGTACCGGCGCAAGCGTATCAACTACATTCTCGACAATACCCTACTGCCACACCTCTCAACTAGTCTGGAGGCGCGGTACAAGAAAGCNCTTTTCATAGGGCGCATGGCGCGCGAGGTACTGGAANTAGCGACCGGGACGCGAGAACCGGATGACAAGGACCACTACGCTAACAAGCGGCTCAAGCTTGCGGGCAACCTGATGGAGGAATTGTTTCGCGCCGGTCTACAGGCGCTGCTCAANGACATGAAATACCAGATGGAGCGTTCCTACACCAAGCGCAAGGAAAAACGGGTCAAAAACGCTATCCGGCGCGATGTTCTNACCAACAAAATCATGCACGCCATGGCGACGGGGAATTGGATTGGTGGCCGCGCTGGTGTGTCGCAGCTGCTCGACCGTACCTGCAATATGGCAACGCTGAGTCACCTGCGGCGAGTTATTTCGCCGCTGACACGTAGCCAACCTCACTTCCAAGCACGTGACCTGCACTCAACCCAGTTCGGGCGACTCTGCCCTAACGAGACGCCGGAAGGGCAGAACTGCGGGCTAGTAAAGAACTTGGCACTGATGATTGATGTTTCGGAAAACCTGCCTCCTGACGATGTGCTCGAAACGCTGCGTGAGCTGGACATGCAGCCGCTCGAGAACCTGCAGGAAAAGTGGGGTAAGGTCTACTTCAACGGCGACTTGGCAGGCTGCACGCCTGAACCACTCAACTTGGTTAAAAGGCTGAGGGGATTGCGNAGACAGGCGCGCCTGAGTAACACAGTCAACGTACGTTACGAGGATCATCTAAACGACGTNCTGGTCAATAGCGACCCGGGGCGAATCCGACGNCCGCTGCTGCTAATCCACCGTAANAATAAGCTGGCGCTCGGGCAGAAGCACATCGACCGCCTCGGGACTGGAAAATTAATCTGGGAAGACCTGCTCGACATGGGGCTTGTCGAGTACATTGACGCCGAAGAGGAGGAAGACTGCCTCATTGCACTTAATGAGGAAGATCTGAAACGTAACCGGAAAACACACGCCTACACACACATGGAAGTTGACCCAATGGTCATCCTAGGNGTCGCAACCTCTAACGTCCCCTTCCCGGAGTACAACTCCTCACCACGCTGCACGATGGGGGCTGGCATGTCGAAGCAATCTCTTGGCATGGGCCAGTCCAACTATCGACTGCGGCCCGACACGCGCGGCCACCTGCTNCACTATGCCCAGAAACCGATGGTGCAGACCGAGGCGATGAAGCATAACACCCTACTCACACGTCCGGCAGGTCAGAACATGGTTGTAGCGGTAATGAGTTACCACGGCTACAATATGGAGGACGCGCTCATCTTCAACCGCGGCTCGATTGACCGCGGCCTCGGCCGTTCCAGCTTCATGCGCTCCTACATTTCNGAGGAGCGGCGCTACCCTGGCGGACAGGAGGACCGCTTTCTCATCCCCGACCCGGAAGTACGCGGCGCGCGCTCCGAGGATGCATACTTCAACCTGGAGGAAGACGGGCTGATTTACCCGGAAGTGGAACTACGTGGTCGCGAGGTGCTTATCGGCAAGACTAGTCCNCCCCGTTTCCTTGCCGAGCCGACAGATTTCATGACACCAGCACGCGTGCGCGAGTCGTCGCTGACGGTGCGTCACGGNGAGAAAGGCACTGTCGACTCGGTAATGCTTTCCGAGACTGAAAACGGATCGCGCATTGCGCGCATCCGTGTCCGCGATCAGCGCATCCCCGAGTTAGGGGATAAGTTCGCTAGCCGGCACGGCCAGAAAGGAGTCATCGGTCACCTTGTCTCCTCGGAGGGAATGCCCTTCACCGCCACCGGCATCGTCCCGGATCTGATTATCAATCCACACGCTATTCCGAGCCGCATGACTATCGCACACGTGCTAGAGATGGTGGGTGGCAAGGTGGGCGCCATGGCTGGGCGATTCATNGACGCTAGCGCCTTCTCTGGCGAGAANGAAGATTACTTGCGTGGCGAGCTGGCAGACCACGGCTTCAAACACTCCGGTCGTGAGTCNCTCTATGATGGGCAAACCGGCCGTCGTATTGACGCTGATATTTTTATCGGTGTCATCTACTACCAGAAACTGCACCACATGGTCAGCGGCAAGATGCACGCACGTAGCCGCGGGCCAATGCAGCTGCTGACACGCCAGCCGACTGAAGGGCGTGCTCGTATGGGTGGCCTACGATTCGGTGAAATGGAGCGCGACTGCCTCATCGGCCATGGCGCCTCGATGGTTATCAAAGACCGATTACTTGATGAGAGTGACAAAACCACCCAATTCGTCGATGGGCGCTCGGGCCATCTGGCGTACAANGACCGGCGGGGGGTGCTCAGCTCACCGATGGGGGACAACACTGCCATCTATCCGGTCGACATGTCGTATGCCTTCAAACTGCTGCTGGANGAGTTGAAGGCACTCGGAATCGCCGCTAAACTGCGNCTGGAGGACCGCTCGTGATTCGGCACATGATTCCCAAGCGCATTNGCAGCATCGACTTCGGTCTGATGTCNCCAGGTGATATCCGNAAACTTTCTANCGGGACTAAGATTATCACCGCCGACACCTACGACAATGACGGATTTCCAATCCCGCTGGGGTTGATGGACATGCACCTGGGTGTNATCGAACCCGGCCTGCGCTGCAAGACGTGTAGCCAGAAACTGGATGAGTGCCCCGGTCACTTCGGTCATATCGATTTTGCGCTGCCGGTCATCCACGCCGGCTACAACAAGAACATCAAGGACGTTCTCGCCTCTACCTGCGCGGCGCCAGCGTGCGGACGGATGCTGCTACCACAGGANCGCATCGACAGTTATATTTCNCAGATACGCGCAATCCAAGAGTCGGAAGCGGGGACCACAGTCACAATGCAGGAGTTTATCCGGCGCGCAATCCGCGAGACCGTCAAGCAAAAGACCTGCCCCCACTGCAACGAGAGGCAAATCAAGCTGACGCTCGACAAGCCGACGACTTTCCGCGAGGGGGGCAACAAGCTCACCCCGCGCGACGTCCGCGCGCGGCTGGAGAAGATTCCAGACGGCGACCTGTGGGCGCTCGGATTCAATCCTGAAACCACGCGTCCCGAATANATGGTGCTCACCGTANTGCCGGTGCCNCCAGTCTCGGTGCGCCCCACTATCACGCTCGAAAGCGGCGAGCGGTCGGAGGACGATTTGACCCACAANCTAGTCGACGTGCTGCGCATCAACCANCGACTGCGCGANAACCGCGACGCCGGCGCCCCGCAACTGATTATCGACGACCTGTGGGAGCTGCTNCAGTACCACATTACNACCTATTTTGACAANCAAACCGCTGGTATCCCCACCGCGCGCCACCGCAGCGGGCGGCCGCTGAAAACCATCATTCAGCGNCTCAAGGGTAAGGANGGNNGGTTCCGCTCCAACTTGAGCGGNAAACGCGTCAATTTCTCGGCCCGCACCGTGATTACGCCTGACCCTTACCTGAGCATNAACCAGGTTGGCGTCCCTGAGATGGCAGCGCGTGAGCTGACTATTCCAGTGCGAGTGAACATCCATAATCTACAGTTCATGAAATGGCTGATGAAGGAGAACTTCGAACCGACCGACGCAGAGCGCTACATCCCCGGCATCAACTACATGGTGCGTCCCGACGGGCGACGTGTCAAGCTCAGCGAAGAAAATTGGGAGTTCAACCAAGAGCGGCTTGAACCTGGCTATGTTGTCGAGCGCCACCTGATGGACGGCGACATAGTACTGTTCAACAGGCAACCGTCGCTACATCGCATGTCGATGATGGCGCACGAGGTGCGNATTATGAAGGGNAAAACTTTCCGCATCAACCTCTGNGTTTGCCCCCCCTACAACGCCGACTTCGATGGGGACGAGATGAACCTACANGTCGTTCAGTCCGANGAGGCACGGGCAGAAGCGCGCATTCTGATGCGGGTGCAGGAGCACATCCGCTCACCCCGCTTCGGCGGCGCTGTGATTGGCGCTATCCATGACCATATCACCGGCATGTTTCTGTTAACCCACGGCGACGCCAACTACGACCACGACCAGACGGTGCGCATCCTGTCACGCATCGNCTTCCAAGGTGCATTGCCAAAGCCAGCCTGGCCCAAGACTGCTGACGGTCCCCGCTGGTCGGGACGGCAGATTTTCTCAGTCCTNCTACCAGATGACATGAACCTGAAGTTCAATGCCTCGGTCTATTTTGCTGACCGCAGCGAGAAAGAGAATGCCGAGCTGGATACGATTGTCGAAATCAAGAATGGCGAGATGCTGCGCGGGCCAGTCGACGGCCGCTCCATCTCTGCCTTCAAGGGAATCATCCTCGAGGAGATTTCACGCCTCAAGGGGCCGACTGCAGCACGCAAGTTCATTGATCGCGTCACCCGCCTCGCCGTCGGCGCACTGATGGAGACTGGTTGCACCACTGGCATCGATGATGAGGACATCCCGGCCGAGGCGTCACGGCAAATCAGCGATGCAATGGAGGAAGCGATGACTGGTGTCGACAAGCTAGCTACTGCCTATAACAAGGGCAAACTCGAGCGGCGACCCGGCCGCAGCCTGGAGGAGACGCTAGAGGTCGAGGTGATGAAGAAATTAGGAGAGGCACGCGACCGTGCCGGTGAAATTGCCGGCTGGCACCTTGGCATGGACAATTTTGCGGTCATCATGGCACGCTCTGGAGCGCGGGGCAGTATGCTAAACCTGTCACAAATGGCGGGCAGCATTGGCCAGCAGGCTATACGTGGTGAGCGTGTCTCACGCGGCTACAACAAACGCACGCTCTCGCATTTCAACAAGGACGACCTTGGCGCCGAGGCGAAGGGGTTTGTCCGCTCCAGTTACAAACAGGGCTTGAATCCAACTGAGTACTTCTTCCACTCCATGGGAGGTCGCGAAGGGCTGGTAGACACTGCCGTGCGTACTAGTCGCTCGGGCTACATGCAGCGACGGCTGGTTAATGCGCTCGAGGATTTGCGCGTCAAGTACGATGGNACTGTGCGCAACACCGCCAACACGGTAGTGCAGTTCCGTTACGGCGGGGACGGTATTGACCCGACGCGCAGCAAGGAGGGGGAGGGGGTTGACGTCGAGGGCATTGTTAGCGCGGTCACGGGAGGCGACGCCTGATGGCCCGTTTCGATACCATTCGGGCGCTTGAGCGGCGCGGAATGTCGCTGGCGCTAGCCGAGAAGGCAGTCGACGCCGGATACCAGCTTGGATCGCTCAAGAAAGCGAGTCTGGATGATTTGCGCAAGCAGTTCCACTTCCGCGAAATCCTAGAGCTAGTCGAATCTGTGGGCAACCGTCAANTTGATCGCGAGGCGGTCATCGCTGGCGCACAGGAAGAAGAGNCTGCCGGCGAAGGGGTAGTCTCAGCCGAAGCCGCGCTGCGGAGGGTCGAAAAGAAACTAGGGGTAATCTGGTCACTGCCAGAAGGATATACCATTGATGAAATTCGCGAGCATATGGGCCGGCACGGCGAGACACTGGTGGGAGTCGCGTTCCCAGTCAATGCCAGACAATTTCGNCCACCCTTCAGCGGCTATATCTATCTAAAGGAAGCGCATGGTATCCGCTTCCTATCTGTTATCTCAGAGGTGGTCTCGTTCGACCGGCCTGGCATTCCAGAGGAGCAAAAAGCGTTGCTGCCGCAGCATACGCAGGAGCCTTACGTCACTTTCCTGCGCGTTGCACGACTGGTTNAGCTGCCGCGTACGCTGCGACTGNACGAGTTCCAGAAGATGGATGGAAAACCGGTACGGTCAGCGCGCAACTACACCCAGATTGAGGACACTTTCGACTTAGAACGCGATCGACTGCGATTCGAGCAGGAGCGTATCGCATCGCGCAACCTCTACANCGAGCTAGGCTTCTCCGGAAAGACCGCTGCTGGGCTATTCNGTGCCGGCTTGCATCTCGCGAGCCAGGCTGCCGCCGCAACTGACATAGAGTTGAAANCAGCCGAAGTTCCACAGACTCGTCTGGAAGAGTTCCGCAGGGCGGCCGAGGCGGCTGCCGCACAGGAACTAGTTCAGCCCCTTCCCATTGATAAAACGAAGCTGGTCGAAACGCAGACTGCTAATTTAGAGACTAAACGGAAGCTCAACCCCTTCCGTGNCCGGGCACTGAAACTGGCNANAAGACTGCCAGAGCACTACTGCAANGAAATTGTGATGAAAACAGAGCGCGATAGGCTCAAGCAAAAAGCGGTCGGAGAGCTGGTCGCNTATTACGAAGAGCTGGTTGCAACTGAAACAAAGCTGCAGAAAGCTCTAGAGAAGCAAGNNGCCACGCTGCCGCATGGTATCGTGCGCCAACTGGCAGAGCTGAGTGTCGGACGCAAGCTCTCAGCAAAGCAGTTCAGCGAAATCGCACAGCGAGCGGTCGGNCAGTACGCCCTATCAAAGGTCGATGCTACAGAGGCNGTCGGCATCATTGCCGCGCAGTCTATCGGCGAGCCGGGGACACAGATGACCATGCGCACCTTCCACTATGCCGGCGTGGCAGAGATGAACGTGACACTAGGACTGCCAAGGCTAATCGAGATTGTCGATGCGAGACGAGAGCCGAAAACTCCGATTATGGAGGTTTTCCTCGAACCACAGCACGCAACCGACCGTAAGNCGGTGCTCGAGCTAGCGTCACGCATCGAGTCGCGCTCGGCGGGTAGCCTAGCTAACATCCGTACTGACATGACCAACCTGCGACTGATNATTGAACCAGACATGACTGAGCTAAAGAAGCGTGGTATCACGATCGCCGAATTCGGGNCGCGCGTCCGCAAGTCCGCCCGCTTGCGGTGCGATATCGTCATCGAGGGCGACTCTATCATTNTGACGGAGCCTGAACCNTCTTTCAAGAAACTCTACGTCCTAGAGGAAAAGGTGCGGCGGGCGAAANTAGACGGTATCNCCTCTATCGCCCGCGCCATCGTGCGCAAGGAGAAGGACGAGTACATTATCTTCACCGAAGGATCCAACCTGAAGGAAATACTGGAAATGGAGCAAGTTGACCTGGCCCGAACCTCCACCAACTCGCTGCATGAAATACGCGCGGTGCTTGGCATCGAGGCGACTCGGACCGCAATTGCCTACGAACTGAACGAGACGCTGGAAGAGCAGGGGCTTGTAGTCGATATGCGCCACAATCTGCTGGTCGCCGACGTGATGACCANTAACGGTAACATACGTGCTATCGGCCGCCACGGCATTTCAGGGGCGAAAACCTCGGTGCTGGCGCGNGCGGCGTTCGAGATTACTTCCACCCACCTGCTGCTGGCTGCACTGACCGGTGAGGANGATGTGCTAACNGGCGTCGCTGAGAATATTATCGTTGGCCAGCCGGTGCATCTAGGTACCGGTGCCGTGAGCGTTATCTACAATCCTTCCAGTGAGACTTGATGGACCTTAACCGNGAGCTACGCAGCGCTATCGGCACTGGCAACGTGCGNCTCGGCGCTAGCCAATGCCGTGAGGCTGTTGCTGCGGGTAAGGCGAAGTTGGTGCTGCTGGCTTGCAACTGCCCCGCAGCAGCTGTCGAGGAAATCGAACGGGGCGAGGTGCCGGTNTACCGTTTCGACGGTACTAATGCCGACTTAGGTATAGCATGCGGCAAACCATTTGGAATTTCAGCCGTGACCGTCTTGGACGGCGGCAACTCCGAAATTCTGGGACTGCGCGCAGCACTTTGACGGTTACGTTTAAGCCGGGACTCAGGCTGCCCCGACGGGCATGGATTTCCCCNTCAACATAAGCGGCTTTTCGCGGCTGAAATTACCTCTTGAACCTNAGATTNGCGAGTCGGGGCTGGCGCAGCTAGAGCGCGACATCNCCCTGCTGCGCGACGCCGTCATTACACTGACCGCAGTCGCCCGCGCACGTGGCCTCGGTGGCCACACTGGTGGACCGTANGACATCGTGCCGGAAGTGCTGATTGTCGACGCGCTGCGCGACGGCGGCGCAGCTATCCACCCCGAGTTCTTCGATGAGGCAGGCCATCGCGCCGCTTTGCAGTATGCGCGTGCTGCGCTGAGGGGGCGACTGCCGTCGGAGCAACTACTGCACTACCGTGAATATGACTCAGGGCTGGCCGGCCACCCGGAGAAGGAACTACTGGAATGCATCGACTTCTCAAGTGGACGACTCGGCCACGCTGCAGGGCACGCTAACGGCGTCGCATTTGCNAATCCNNGAAGTGCGGTAGTGATGTTCGGCTCCGACGGCTCACAAATGGAGGGNAACAACGGCGAGGCGGCGCGACTGGCAGTCGCCAACGACCTCAACGTCAAGTGGATTATCGATGACAATAACGTCACGATAGCTGGCTACCCCGACCGCTACCTTCCGGGGTTCGACTTGGAGCGCACTCTTGGGGGCCACGGCTTCGCTATATTCACGGCCGACGGCGAGGATTCGCGGGCATTGCTAGCCGCTATCGTCAGCGCGCTGCAGCAGGACGGCCCGGCGGCGGTGCTTTGCCGCCGGAGCATGGGACCTGACATCCCACAGCTTGAGGGGACACCGCAATTGCACGACGTCATCACGCTCGCTGCAGCGCGCGAGTACCTCGCTGCGCGCGGTCACAACACAGCGCTGATGTGTCTTGATAAAATCGAGACGGGAGAGGCGACCGTTCCCCCAGCGAAGCTGCTCGGCAGCGGTGCATCCGGTGCATGTCGCAAGCAATTCGGACTTTCACTCGCTGCCATCCTGAAAGGACTGTCGCCTGCAGACCGGCAGCGCGTTCGGGCCTTCGATTCAGACTTAGAAGGGTCGGTGGGCCTCACACAGATTCGTGAGCAATTTCCAGAGTGTTTCACCAGTGGTGGGGTGCAAGAGCGCGGCAACTTCCTTGCAGCGGCGGGATTCGGCTCGCAGTCGGACCACCAAGGCATTTTCGCCACTTTCTCCGCCTTCCTAGAAATGGTAATTTCCGAAATCACTATGTCGCGACTCAACGAGTGTGACCTGCTCTGTCACTTCTCGCATGCTGGGGTTGACGCGATGTCCGACAACACATGTCACTTCGGACTCAACAACTTCTTCGCTGACAACTACGTATCCGAGGGCGCACAGACCGGGCTTTACTTCCCCGCCGATGTGCACCAGATGGACGCCGTCATCAAGCATATTTTCACCAAAGGAGGTATGCGATTCGTGTTCTCAAACCGCTCTAAATTGCCAGAAATCCTCACTGAAGAAGGCAACCCGCTACACGCGGGCGACTACCAATTCGAGCCGGGGTGCGATGAGATAGTACGGGAAGGTGATGCCGGCTGGATTGTGAGCTTTGGCGATATGCTACATCGCTGCCTACACGTGGTAGAAATATTGCGCACTGAGGGGATCTCGGTAGGCTTGGTGAACAAGCCCACTCTAAATACAGTAGATGAGGATACTATTGCCAGACTCGGTACTTCTCCTTTTATACTNGTCGTCGANAGNCTNAACCAGCGCACCGGNCTCGGCATTCGCTACGGNACCTGGCTGCTAGAGCGTGGACTGACNCCCCGTTATGCCCATATGGGTACTACACGNCCAGGNAATTGCGGGCAAGCAGAACAAATTCCNCACCAGAGACTNGCGCCGGCAGATNTTGAGNCGAAAGTTCGTGCAATGCTANNGTNTTTTGAACACAGATAGTGTCATATATTGCCTGCTGGGTACAGAAATGTGTTCGAGTCGGTTAAGGTTGCCGTAGCAATAGNGATTGCACTTTCGTTCTGCACGTCATTTACTTCCAGCTTGGCGGCTGAGATTCAGGGTGTTGAGACCGNAAATTCTGAACACCCATATCANTGGACACATCGGCCTATACTTGAGCACTTCACTGGGCTTTCCTGTCCTCCTTGCATGAGTGGTGCGCATCCCGACGCAACACGACTCTGGGAGGAAGANGGATACACAGAGGGGAACCCTTGGAACTACATAGAATTCCATGAACTGAACGGTGGCGGTGAGGATGATNTNATGACTGATGAGTCGCGGGATCGAATGAAATATTACCAGCCNGGNGTNTCNGGTACTCCNTCTCTAGACGCTGATGGNGGNTATGTAGAGATGGGNGGNTCNCACAGNGCNAATGCTCCNAGTGCAAATTATGAGGAAATGAAAAGCGCACTCCAAGATTCTGGAGAAAGGGACCAGATTAAGATGGTGAATCTTAAGGTCGCCTCCATTTATGACGGNCAGCGATTTTCAGTCAGGGTAGATATAGAATANNTNGAGAACAACGAAAATTTTGATCCAATGAGCATGGAATTGCCAGATGATACTCTCAACGGACNGCTTCACATTTTCATGNTAGAGGATNATGTTACGGCTTGGAGTACCGTCAATGNTGCNGACGTAACCATGCACAATGTGTTCAGGGAATATGCTCTTGAGGGGAAAGATTTTGAACTNCANCCAGGNGAATCTCTGAATGAAATTTATGCTGACTGGGTNGTCCCTACAACTATCGTTAGAGATGGNATAGAGGAACCTATTCGAGTNCCTATTAACCCCCGGAACGTGTACCCGGTTGCTGTTGTTTATGACATGGATGACACNAGTTCTGGTAGGGGNGATGGNAGTGGTAATGAAGATGGAGGAGACGGAAATGACGGNTCNCCCAGAGCACTGAATTCNGCAACGCCCGAAGGTACNGCCTACGATGAAGAAGCAAGNCCACCATCGATAGTGCTAGANAAACCAACTTCTGAAGATGGAAACGTGAGGATTAATGCCGTTATCGAGGATGATGGGGGNGAACTGACTGCAGCTNTGGTCATCTATCGCGANGCTTCCCANATCTCAAATGTATCCTATAATTGGTCCTACAAGCCTATGACCATANATGGAGAGGTGTGTGATGGNGANNTATGTACAATCGGGAGCGGAGAATCTTTTGCTGTTCTCAANGTNGATGATTCTNCAGAGGTTGAGTATAGCATCGTAGCNTACGATGGTAACTGGACGAANGGNAGTACNGACGTNGCTACNGTCTCAGCTATGNCNCCCGAAGAANAGAAAGGCCTGCCTGTATTGTTGATTATTAGTGTTGGTATATTGATAGCGAGCGTATCTGGATTCATTTTCTGGGCTAGNAANCCNTCTGTAGNTACAGATTAGTAGNNNCAGAGCAGATAACAAATAGATAAATACAAACTGTAGTANGCCCTATCGTAGGCATGACTCAAAAGACNAATTGGGATGTTCTGGTNGANGACGTAAGCCAGAGCAANGCATACAATACNATNCTNNAGAACAANGTCCTATTTGGNATAGGNACAGCCATGNTTTTGATTNTNGCTGTTGTCCTGTATGGAATGATTGGGGGAGAGTCNGATGCCCCGGATTTCACACTAAAAGATACTNGAGGAAATACATTCTCACTCTCGGATTACGAAGGNGAAAAAGTAGTNGTTCTGGATTTTATGTTCACTACATGTGTNCCNTGTGAAAAATTNGTNAANGATGCNCTTGAACCATATTCNAAGAATATNGACAACAATGACGTAGTTATCNTCTCAGTAAGTGTCTTCGGTGAAGATGATGAANCNGAGCTNCGAAATTATGCNGAGGATTTTGGATGGATACATGCNATGGGNGATTCNAATGGCGATATCGAACTNGCNTATNGNGTTACTGGAACTCCTAAACTATTCATTATTGACAAGAATGGNCAAATCACCTACGAAGCAGGNGGTACAACAGGGAAATCNGTGCCCAAGAGTTCAAATGAACTGGAATTAGAAGTGAATAAAGCCCTGACAGGACAGGGTNCNCTTGTTAAGGTAAGGGAATCNTCGATATACTTGTTTGCCGTCGGAGCGGGNGTTATGGTTTTCTTTTCACCATGTTCATTCCCCATGTTACCTGGTTACATGTCCTTCTATCTTTCTAGCAAGAAACAGCGCACCGGCAAATTTGACGAACAAACNGCAANAGAGACTTTACCGGATGGGTTAGCCGCTGCTGCCGGNTTAATGGGNATTCTGTTGTTAATTGGAATTTTGCTAATTCCATTTATTAGTATAATCGGAGGATTTATTCCTGTACTCGAGCTGGTTGTAGGAATCCTGATTCTATCCATGGGTATTGTGATGGTGATGGAATATGACTCCAATATGATAGTCAGACCATTCAGAAACCTGATGGCAACCATAGCCGGTTCACAACCAATGATTATGGTCAAGAGTGGGATTGAAAGTAGTATCAGGGTGATTACGGGGAAAGAATTTAGTTTCTCCGATAACGCAGACGGAACTAGAACTGGACTTTTTTGGTATGGTGTTGCCTATGGCTCTGCTGCGACAGGTTGTGTAGCCCCAGTCGTTGTAGGGCTGTTAACTGCCAGCATCGGTAGAGGACTCCTCACTGGAATGTTTGTTTTCGTGATATTCTCGGCNACGGCTGGGGCTCTTATGGTTGCATTCACGATGGTTGTGGCTGCATCCGAATCCACGATTGTTGACAAATTGAAAGCTTCTACTCGCCAGATTGAGATGGGNGGAGGNGTNGTCATGGTNATTGTNGGNCTATACCTGATNTATTATTTCCTTTCAACAACTATATTCTAGCCAGNCTTCTCTAGGTGGCNGGCTNGTAGCTATAATCNAGNNATTCCTCCGGTAACGNCGGCTCTACNACNGGCTCTCCANCAGACCATTCGCGACTGCCGATGGTNACTAATGACTGTTCNCCTAACTTNGCTGCGCTGGCCAGCAGCGCTTGCGCGACAACGGGCCGATGTGCCTTTTCCGGTCCGTCTAGCGGGTTGTGCACCAGTAGTTCGTTGTCACGCATACCTGTTACCAGCACCCAGTGCGAGATTTCNTCTTCTTCTTCGGGAAACAGAGCGGTCGAAACCAAGGCCAGCACCAGACGCTCAGCAGCCAGAGCGGTTCGAATATCGGCCAGGGTTGGCTGCCGTTGCTCCTCTGTAACTCCGTTGCGCGCACAGAGCCGCTGCTGCATGACGTGGAAAAACTTCAGTGNACNGGGATCGATACCNCCTACACGCTCGTGAANGCGGTCCATGAGGCCGAGNCCATTAGCGCTACAGACAATATGCGGTCGCAGCCCACGCAGTGCCAGCGGTGCCGCGACGCCATAGCGTCCACAGCCACCAACCTCTACCGCGTTGGTCTCGCGCCATATCTCNACCTCNAGNTCGCGGTCTAGAGGGCTAGCGAGGTTGAAGTNACCCAGCGCCATCACTACGCACGCNGAGCCGCAACTGAAATCCATGGTCTGTGCGTAGAAAGGNGNCTCNAGTTTCACGGTGGGGCAGCGGCGGTCGGTTAATCAGTCCTGCGACGCGAANATGATGGTTGCCTCGGCCATGTCGGTCGCNGGGCAGCCCGNGGTTTAGTGNCTTACCAGCGGTATCAGNGAATTCGCCGCGTGCTCNGCGGCGTTNGCGACGTCGTCCAGCCGCTGCGCGACGCGATACATGTGCGCCGCCGCGAGCGGTGTNTCGTCGCCNTGCGAGAANATGTAGGNGGCNGTCGCCACTTCTTTGGCGTCAGCCTTGTGCTCGAGCAGGTTGACCGCGCCGATGANCTGGTGCAGNTCCTCCTTNACCCGGGTAGCGAAGCCGGACTCCATCAGCTCCTGCAGCTTCTCAACTGCCTGTGCATATTCGTTCACCGTCGCCTGNACTGCCTGNGCCTGCNCCNTTAGCANCNNNCGNGCTTNCGCNTCNTNNAAGAGNGGNCGGAAGGAAATTATCTCGGTNACGTTCTCNGCGTAGTCGGCGATGCGNTCCTGCCGCGAAATCATGTCGAGGAACACTTCCTTCGATATNGCGAGTCGGATGCTGCCGCGCATTACCCCGCGCAGCTCGGTCTTGAGTTCATCCGCTTCCAGCTCGGCATTCGAGGTCGCCGTAATCGCCTCGGCGGTATCGCCGTCCTCGCAGGCGACCGTTACGCAGCGCTCCATGTGCTCAACCGTCTCGAGCGCCTTGGCGGCGTGACGGTAGTAGGTCTCGAAAACGCTGGGGCCGATATGGCTATCGAAAAACTTCATTCCGCACCCCCAATTTCGATTTCAACTCTGGGTTCCGACCTGAATGACTGGTAAAGTATCCACATGATGGCGGCCAGTATCAGGCTGACTGAGATGACGAAACGTGTTTCATTCAGCCCGAAAACCAGGTAAAGCAGGACTGCCCCGATGCCGGCGGCTGGGATGCTAGCGACCCAGCTGGCGGCAATCTTTCCGAAAACGCCAAAATCCACTGATGANGTCCCCCTTGCCAGCCCGACCCCCACCACCGAGCCCACGAGAGTATGGGTAGTAGAGATGGGCACGGCTAGGAAGGGCAGGGAGAATAAGAGAACGACGGTTGCGGCGGCGAACTGGGCTGCAAATCCGCGAGTGGGAGTGATGTGNGTTATTTTCTCACCAATCGTCTTCATAACGCGATGGCCCCANGTAGCGATGCCGATGACGATNCCNNNACTNCCCAGCAGTACNAGCCATAGNGGGACCTCGGCTTCNGANCTCANNACGNCCANCTGGTAAACCTGCCAGACNGCCGCCATNGGTCCNATNGCGTTNCTACGGTCGTTCGCTCCGTGNGCAAAGGCNACNTAGCAGGCAGTGATTATCTGCAGCCANANNAANATCTGCTCGACACCTGCATAACCNGTCTNCTTGAACTCATGNTTGCGNAACAGCAAGTAGAGNGACAGACTAGCCAGTGCNNCNANNAACAGCGCTATTTGCAGGCTCTGCACAGGCAGNCATTCNNCAACCGCTTCCGTGAAACNGATATNTGCGGCNCAATCNTTAGCCGGCANCCAGGTGGATGGNANCAGGTACTTGAGCGCCTTGTACTGAAGNGCNAGNCCAAGTACGAAGAAGGTCGGNAAAGCCAGGATTGGTGCCATCCAGCGGGAGCGNTGGATNGGGTCNTCGGANTCCATGATGGTCATGCGTATGACCNTGAAAGTCCCGTAGGCCAGCACCCCNCCNAGNANCGGGGAAANNACCCAGCTCAGGACTATCTGNCCGACTTTCTGGAAATCNANCAGNGTCGGGTCGANNAAGAGGCCGAAACCGANNATNCCGCCNANAATGCTNTGNGTNGTCGAGACCGGCAGCCCGTAGCGGGTGGCAACCGTAATCCAGAGCGCGGCNGCNAGCATGGCNGCGATNAAGCCGTACTGCAGCTTCNCGGGAGAGGNGNGCCATCTCNTCCTCGGNAATN
The DNA here is from genome assembly GCA_002731905.1 of Methanobacteriota archaeon. Lineage (GTDB taxonomy): Archaea > Thermoplasmatota > Poseidoniia > MGIII > CG-Epi1 > UBA8886. The sequence continues at coordinate 16,000 of PCBV01000026.1, read as the reverse complement.
ACAAGCACNCCNTTGCGNACCGTGTCGGTTACNGCGTCTCCAGCGAAGAAGGCACCGCAGAACTCNAAGACCGCAGCGATGATTATGGCNTTGCGCAGGGTCANCGCNCNGCTNCCGACGCTGGTGCCCATNGCNTTGGCGACGTCGTTGGCACCAATGTTCCACGCCATGTACGCCGCTACGGCAATGGCGAGCNNNATCNNCAGCGTTAGTCCGANCATTAGNNGNNGCTTNNANGGGGGTTAAATAAATATTNNCTATTATTATCCATACACCATTNTACTTCCAGAAGCGGCCAGTAGCTTCCCCACGCGCGCAAATCTGTCGTCACGNGNCGCNCCGTTTTTCGGTGCAGACGAAGAGCAAGTGCATAGTGTGTGAAACCCTGCGGCGTGTGCCAAAAAACCTACATCCTGCTCGTCGGCCATGGCTTCCCCCACTACACCCTGTTTCCTATGGAAAGGTGGTGCAACAACCGTATTTTTCACTAGATACCTGAATCCAAAAACTTTAAAAGGTGGAACCAATAGGGCCNNGCTTATGGTTTACCTTACACGCAAGACCACTCGCGGGCAGCAGTACTGGTACCTTGTCAAATCGTTCAAGTTCAATGGACGCGTCGAGAAAGTGCAGCATTATATCGGTCCTGAAAAGCCGGATGACGACGAACAGGAGCGGCTCAAGGCGGTCTACGGACCAGAACTGGAGCTAGCCGCGGTGGAGCGCATGGTGAAGGCGTCGGCCGGCATGTTCCGCACCCCGTANCTCGATTTGAAGGCGCTGAAGGGACTGCAACGTCTCAAGTTCCTGCGCCGTGCGATGAAACGGCTACAACCTCCTGCAGCCCTAGCGCGTGAATCACAGCGTCTCGAGCTACAGGCGGTACATGGCAACCTACTACTCACCTCCGAGCCACTGGCACGTGAACAGACNGAGGCTATTCTACTGCACGACCGCGCGCCCGCGGGGGTTCCACTGACACGCGTGCTGGNAATTCTNGCGCTGCGGAGACTGCACCACGAAGCGGGCGAACGTGTTGNACGGCTCGANCGGCGCACCATCCTAAAGATGCATCAGGAACTGCGCGANGGGCAAGGCGACGGCGGCCTGCTACGGCAGGAGAGTGCCAGTCTGCCTGGTTCAGCGTTCGTTCCCCCACCTCCGGTACTGGTTGAAGACGAACTNGAAGCGTTGCTCGAGTGGTGGCACGAACCTTCGCCGCTGCACCCGTTCGAACGAGCGGCGCTGTTCCACCACCGNCTGCTGCAGCTGCGACCNTTCACAGCGGGTAACGGACTCGTGGCGCGACTGCTGCTGGAGGGAATGTACGCCCGCGCGGGACTACCGGCTCCACTCTGGCAACGCGAGGACCGCAGCAGCTACCTCTCGGCACTGGTCGCAGGCGATCGCGGTGATCGCGGNCGGCTTATTTCCGGCTTCTGGAANATGTACCGGCANCAGCACTATGCCGGAGTCAGGGGCGAGCTTGATGTGCTGCCAGCCGAGCCGCGGCAGGCNCACTTGGAGGCCTTCTGATTGCGACTTCTCGAACTTGAGTTCGAGAACTTTAAATCCTTCAAAGGCCACGTCACCGTTCCCCTCGGAACTGGCTTCACTTGCATCACTGGCCCTAACGGCTCAGGCAAAAGCAACATCACCGACGCCATCCTCTTCATCCTCGGCTCGCGCTCGACCAAACTCCTACGCGCACGACGGCTGAGCCAGCTNATTTACGGCTACCAAGAAGGAAAGCAACGCAAATCTGCAGCTAAGCATTGCCGGGTAAGCATGTTGTTCGACAACTCCGATCGCTATCTATCAATCGAGAGTGACCTCGTCAAATTCACTAAGAGCNTCCGGCTACGCGGCGGCAAGCCCGTTACCCGCTATAGACTCAACAACGAGCCCTCTTCGGCAAGCGAGTTTGAAGCCCTGTTCTCGCGTGCCGGACTTTATGCTACCGGCTACAACATTATCCAGCANGGGGACGTNACGCAGACTTCGCTGATGTCAGGAACCGAGCGACGGCACAAACTGGAGGATGTTGCTGGCATAACTGCCTACGACCAGCGATTGCGCAAGACCCGTTCCGCTCGCGAACATGTGGGTGCAGATCTANCTCTGCTGGAGGAGAGAATGCGGGAGGTCCAGCGGCTGCTGCGNCAGCTCGAGCGCGAGAAACGGGATGCNGAACGNCTCGAAGCCATATTACTGCAATTGCAGGAAAACGAACTGCTGCGCCACTGGCGGCAGGTGCTTGACCTGGAAGCTTCCCTAGAATCGCGCCGCGAGGTTGTCATTCGCTACCGGGAGGAGCTAGAAGAGCTGGAAAGCGAGCTGAAAGAGCGGCAGGCNACTATTGGAACTCTCGAACACGAGTATAAAAATGTAGAAGATGACATTTCTGCTGCCGGCGGCGACCGTGCTCGCGAATTGCAGCAGCAGCTNGACGAGGCTCGCGTCGCGCAGGCACTGGCCNAAAGCAATTCAGAACAAGCGCAAAAGCAGCTGGCGGAGCTGGAAACAATGCGCAAGACACTCCGTACTGAGCATCNCNCTGCTGCTGCCGAACTAAAGATGCTGCGCAAATCGCTCGATACAACTCGCAGCGAAACAGANNTGCTCGTGGAGCAAGCGGCAGAGAATGAGGCNGAGCTCGCGGAACGAGAGGGAGCGGCTGCGAGTGGATCGCAGGAAATCGAGGCTCAGCGCGCTACACTGGACGAGCTACGGCAGGCAGCAGGCACGCTGGAAATGCAGCGTCACCGGTTGGAAGGCGAGCGCGAGCAGCTTGAACTACAGCTGGCACAGACGCGTGAGCANGCGATGGGTAANGAACAGTTGCTCNTGGCGGCGCAGGCTGACGTTGATGATGTCGACTTTCATCTGCAAGACCTGCAGTTGGGGCGCAAGTCCGCNGCCGATAACCTGCGCAAGGTAACGCGCAAGTACGACAAGCTAAACGGGGAACTGGCGCAAGTTAGTNAAGCACTCGAGAGGGCGGAGCGTGANCTACACGAAACNAGCGTTGCGCTAGCGGCTGAACAGGCTGCGCAGCGCACGCAAGATGAACTNGGTGGCTANGCACGCGCAGTACAGGGAGTACTGGCGGCGCGCGACGCGGGCGACTTGCCTGGCATCGTAGGCACGATTGCCGAGCTAGGGCGGGTTGATGAAGAGCACGCTCTGGCGCTGGAAGTCGCAGCGGGCGGTCGCATGCAATCAGTAGTGGTCGAGGACGANGCGGCGGCCGGGACGGCCATCGAGTTCCTGAAACAACGCCGGCTGGGACGGGTGCGATTCCTGCCACTCAACAAGCTACGACGCTACCGCCCCCGCGCCAACGCATTGCTACTGCTCAAGCAACCCGGTGCGATTGGCTTCGCGCAGGAACTGGTGCAGTTCGACCCGCGCTACGCGGACGCCTTCGGAAACGTCTTTGGTGACACNGTCATCATGCACTCACTGCGTGAAGCCCGCACCCTCCTAGGCAAGGGGCGCATGGTCACGCTTGAGGGTGAACTNCTCGAGCCAGGCGGNGCAATGACTGGTGGATCGTCACCGCGGGCGCGGGTACACTTTGCGACNGGNGACCGTGCTACACTCGATGAACTGGCCACACTCGTAAAGATGGCGCAGGCGCACAACCTAGAGCTAGGGGCGACCGCCAGCACGCTGCGCGAGGAAGTAGCTATAGTAGCGCAGGCAAAGGCTGCCCTGGAAAGCGAGTGCGCAACCATACANACGCGCGTGACCGACTACGACTCGACTGTGTCGCGTAGNGCCGAACAGCTGCAGCAGGTAGCTAATGCGCTCGTGACACGCCAAGGTGCCGTGACGGTGCTGGAAACCGAACTGGCACAGCGCGAGAAAGCGCTGGTGCAGCTGCAAGGCGAGATTGTGACACAGCACGAGAGCGTTNCACAAGCCGCCGAACAGCTACAGCANCTTACCGGCGGTACCGAAGCGAAGGCACTGGCGCAGCTGCAAGAGACGCTCACCACGCTACGCGACGAACTGGGCAAGACGCGCGCTGAGGTAGCGCGGTTGGAGGCGGGAGAGATGCCCGCAACAGCGGAAGCGGAGCGACTCGCCGCCGCGCTGGAGCAAAACAACGCTGGCCAACGCGAGACCCAGAANCAACATGCCACCGAGCGGAAATTAGCGCGCAAACTGGCGCAGCAAGTTACCTCACTAGAGCGCGAGGAACATGAAAAATTCGAGGAGCTGGATGGATTGCGGCAGCGACGTGACAGCCTGCGCGACCAGCTCGGCGAGCAGCGAACTACACTAGNACAGCGCGAAGAGTTCGGCCGTGGTCGGCGTACTGCTATAGACGAACTGCAGCTGGAAATCCAGGTGCGCGAGCCGAAGCTGGTGGAAGCGCGGCAGCGACTGCCTAAGAATGCAAAGCAACCCTCGCAGGTGGGNGGCGCGGAACAACTGGAAGTGCAGCGTGAGTCGCTCGAAGGGCAGCGCACCCGGCTGGGTAACGTCAACATGCTCTCGCTCGAGCACTACAGGCAGGAGGAAGAACGGCTGGCACGCATCCGTGAAGNCCGCAAGCAGTTGCGCAAGGAGGTGCGAAGGCTCGAGGCGCTCGAAGCCAAGATATCGGCGCGCAAGCTGGANCGGTTTACTGAAGTTTATAAACACATCGACGAGAACTTCCAAGCCACTTTTACCGAGCTCGCTGGGGGTGGTAAGGCATGGCTGGAACTGGAGAAGCCGGATGCAGTTTTCGAGGGGGGCGTTTCAATCAAGGCGCGCATGCCGCGCAAGCGGCTCTTCCCAATTGAATTACTTTCTGGGGGTGAAAAATCCCTCGTTAGCATGGCGTTCATCTTCGCCATCCAACGCTACGACCCGAGCCCCTTCTACCTGCTCGATGAACCTGATCAGAATCTGGACGGGGTTAACACCGAACACATCGGTCGCGCGATTGCGCTGCAATCAACGGTCGCACAGTTCCTGGTCGTGAGCCTGCACCATGCCGCACTGCGTGAGGCGGCACACGTGCTGGGTGTTTTCATGGCNGACGACGGAATCTCGCACATGCATCAGATTCATGACGTTGACAGCTTCATCGCTTCGCTGCCCGCCGGGGATGTGGCGGCGTGAGCCTGGTCGAGAACCATCTGCTGTTTCACAAGGCNATCGTTGGCGGCGACACGGAGCGGGTTNACGGCTACCTGGAGTTGGCACAGGCTTCAGAGGCGGGGGCGGAAATCACGGCCATTGAGGATCCACTCGCNAGGAGCATCGCAGTGCTGTTCCAGTTAGTGCGCGAGCATGAGCTGGACCCATGGCAGCTNGACCTCGGTCTAGTGCTACAGGAATATCAGAACCACGCGCTCAGAGCAGGCGCGCTGGACTTGCCACTCGCGGGCGCTATCCTAGGATGGGCCTGGGACGTGCTGCGACTGCGCTCGGCGGANGCGGTCGAGGCGAGCGAGCCGCTCCCAGAGCCAGAAGCGGAGTGGGCGCCATTCGACTTCGGATGGGAACCGACCTATGCTGAGCAACTCGACATGGTGGCCGAGCCGCCNTTGGAGGAGACGGTACGGTTCCGCGGTGAACGGCGGGTGACGCTGATGGAGCTAGTCGGCGCGCTCGAAGATGCGCGGCAGGTGGAACTGGCGCGGCGCGCGCGACTAGAACGACGACGGCAANTGCGCGAGGCACGACAAANCGTGCTGGACGACCNCGCTAGCCACTTAGCNGATAAAATNCACANCGACGACCCAACNCTCTACAAAGAGCAAGTGTGGCAGAAAATCAACACACTGAACGGCAAGCCGATTCCGCTTGGTGACTTGGTTGATGCGCCCGAGCGCGCCAGCCTCGTGCGCACCTTCGTCGGGTCACTCTTCTTGGCGCGAGAAGGTCGCATAGATATCCAGCAGAAGGACTTGCGCAGCCACTCAATTTACGTGCGAAATCGGGAGGCTGCGGGCTGAGCGNCAAGGCTGTTGAGGCTGCGCTCTTCTCTGCTGGCCGGCCGCTGACGCCGCAGGAGGTCGCTGAAGCTACGGGACTCCCTCTCAAGGNGGCGGACGACGCCCTGCAGGAGCTGATTACCGCCTGCCAAGATCGTGGAGGTGCACTGGAAGTGGTNCGNCTGGGCAAAAAGTATGCACTACAGCTGCGACGTGAAGCGATTACGTATGGTCGCCGGCTGGCGCCGCAGGAAATCCCGGGACACCTGCTCCGAACACTGGCGCTCGTGGCACATGAACAACCAATGCTGCAGTCAGAGCTCAAGCGCCGCATGGGCGACCGAGTCTACGAGCATGTCGGCGAGCTACTCGAGCTGGGAATGCTTGAACGGGAGCGCGCCGGTCGCAGTTTCGCACTCTCCGTAACGGAAGCATTCGACGAGTATTTCGGCATCAGCGCCACAACGCAGGCGGAACGGCGTGCTTTTCTGGAGCAAGCACTTGGCGCCTCGTGAATGGACCCGGTCTGCTCGAGCTGCTGGTCATTGGTCTGCTGGTATGGATTCTGCTTGGTCCCCGAAGAATGACCGAGGCAGCACGTTCACTGGGTGTCGCTTGGCGGGAGTTCCGGGGTTACCGCGCCTTCCCGCTCGGCGCTGTTGGAAAGCGCAGCGAGGAGGAGCAACTGCGCGCGGCGGCGGAGCGACTAGGCCTCAAGACTGACGGGTTAGACGAAGTCGAATTGCGCACCGCATTGCAAACTAGACTGTCCAATGAGTAAACCATTACCGATGGAAATAAAGCGGTAAACTACAAATATCCAGAGCGGTGCGGGCAATGCATGCGACGCCTGCTGGCAATTCTGCTTGTCCTAATGCTGCTCCCGGCACTCCCACCTGCCGAGGCGGGGAATGACGCACGCTCGGACACCGACCGTGGCTATCTGAGCGAGCAGTGGAGTGCCGGGCTGGGCACCGCGCTGGGGGCGCTAGAATCCATCGTAGCAGCCGACATTGATGGTGATGGTGAAGACGAGCTAGTGGTCGGCAACGCGCAAGGATACCTGCACGTGCTCGACTGGAACGCAACCTATGGCAAGTACAGCAGTCAGCTGCACTCAGTCGACCTAGGAAGCAGCGTCAGGGGACTGGTTGTTGACCAGCTGGATGGTGACGACGCGTTGGAGATTGCATACGGCTACATGTGGTCAGGCGGTGGCAAAGTTCGCATTCTGGACGGAGGAGAACTGCGGTCGGAGGAGAACTGGACCTCTGGTGTCGCTTGGTCCAACGGCTACAACCCCACCGACGCGGAGATGGAGCCGTACGGGCTGGCTGCAGGCGACTTAGATGGTGATGGTCACACTGAACTAGCGGTGGGGGCCGATTTAGGGCATCTGTGGGTCGTTGACGCGGAAACTCCCGAAATATACGATAACCGTGAAGTCTTCCCAGATGAAGCGGAGTGGAACCTAAACCTGCAAGAGGAGTTCAATAACGAACAGATTGAGAACGTTTGGGGTGTTACAATGGGGCAGCTCGACAGTGACCCCGCACTAGAAATCGCGGTTAGCACCAAGCAGGGCTGGGTCGGCGTCTTCGATGGACAGACTGGCGACCGGCAATGGCGCTCCAAGTTCGGTGGTGAGTTAGACGGCTACTGCTATGGCCTTCTGGCGGCCGATCTGGACGGAAGTGGTATTGACGAGCTAGTCGTCGGCTGCGCTGACAAGTTAGGCGTGTTTCGCGATGGGGAATTGGGACCAGGCGGCGATCCACACGTGCAGCGAACTGACCTGAAAGCGGCGTACGGGCTAGAAGCAGTTGACCTCGGCTTCAGCGACGACAATCCGGAGCTGGTGGTCGCCGTCGGAAACGGTGACCTCTATGTGCTAGAACTGAGCGGCTCCTCGCTGCTGACCCGGCTGGAGTGGGACAGTGGCGAAACGATGAGCAATGGCGCTGGCGTTACGGTCTCCCTGATGCACGCCAAACCATGGGTCATTCACGGTGGTGATGATGGGGTCTTAAAAGCGTGGGAAATTGATGGCAACAACAACCCGCAACTGGTCTGGAGCACCGAGCCCCAGCAGGGTGAGTGGAGCCCCGTCTACAGCTTACGAGGCGGGCAGACTTGGGGAGTCGCTACTGGCGACATTGATGATGATCCAGCGCTGGAAGTGCTGGTCGGCTGCGGCTCAGGACAGGTTATTGCCTTTGACGGTGAAACGCACGTCGTGGACTGGGTCAGCCCTGTGCTGGAGAAGCTGCCGGTCGGTATCGCGGTAGTGGACGTGGACAACGACAGTGATGTAGAGATTGTAATCAGTACCGGTGCCCCTGACGAGGGACGCGTGGAAGGTGAGGGAGGTGAAGGCTATCTCTATATCTTCGACCGCTCCGGCGGCAGCTTTACCCAGAGTTACCAGAGCGACAATATTGACTCGGCGCTGGGGTTGTCAGTGACGGAGCTGGACGGCTCAACTTATCCTGAAATTGGCCTTGCCACCGGCTACATTCAGTATGTCCTGTCAGGAACAGAGATGATTCCATACCCGCACGGTGAGGTTCGGGTCTTCGGCTACGATGGCAGCGGCTACGACGAGGAGTGGGGCAGTGGCGACCTAGAAGAAGTCGTGGTGGGGCTGGCGGCCGGCAATGCTGATAGCGACGCGCAGAACGAGCTGGTAGCGGGCACCGCATCGGGGAGTGTGCGAGTCTACCACGCCAGTGACGGCAGCTATGCGCTCGACGGGAGCGTCATCGACACCGAACGGAGTGATGCGTACGGACTGGCACTGTCTGACGTGGATGACGATGGAGGCAACGAGATTTTGGTTGGCACTGCTAAGAAAGGCGACGAAAAGGCACGTGTTATCATCTACAACGGCGATAGTCGCGCGCAGGAGTGGAGCCGCGAGGTTGACTATGGTTCCGTCTGGGGTATTGCTGGTGGGGACTTCGACAACGATACCCATTCCGAGGTAACGTGGGGCACCAATGGCGGCCAACTCTTTATTTACGACGGAGAGACCAGGGATTACGAAGCCCATACTAGCGCACTCTCCGGGATGACCGGCCACTATGGGGGACTGAAGATAGCTGACCTGCAAAATGACGGGGTCCCTGAAATCATCACTGGAAGCAATATCTACCTGTGGGTCATGACCTCTGTGGGACAGACTAGTACCCCTGATTTAGTGGTGGTTGGCGATGATATCGCCATTAGCTGGAGCGGGGGGGGCGGCGAAGAGCCAGCGCCAGCCGGGAGCGACCACCCCAACGAAGACAATGACTTGCAAGTGAATGTCACCTTCCGCAACGTGGGTGGTGCCATGACTTCGGAATGGCGGCTCACCATCTACGACGGGGAACCGCGCTCGTCGAATGAGGTGCGCGAGTTCGAGTGCCACGCTAGTGAGGAAAACCAGCCGGAGGGCTGCCAGATACTCGCGCCGGGGGCCGAGCTGAGCCTGGAGCTGGGCTGGGGCTACCTAAAGCTGGACCCAGGCTACCACGAAGTGTATGCTGAGGTTATTGACCTTTCTAGCCAAGAAACGCGCAAGAGCAACAACGCCGACTTCACTACCTTGGACGTGGATGGAGTGCCCAACGATGCGCCACACGCAGTCGCCACACTCGATACCGCGACGGTGTGGGTCAATGAGAAAGTACGGGTTGATGCTAGGGGCTCGTGGGACAATGAAACCACCAACGGCATGGCAGATGGTGATGACAATCAGGCTGACATGTCATACCGGTTCTACGCCGGGGGGTGGACCTCCTGGCGCTATGACTGGGATGAAGATGTTGAATTCGCCAATCCAGGTGAATACCTAATACGGGCCCAGGTACGCGACAGCCGGCTCCTACCGTCAGAGGAAATCGTGCTCTCGCTGACAGTAAAGGCCAACAGCCAGCCGATAGCAATCCTGAACGGCAACACTACGGCTGTCGCACTGGGAGAGCATCTCACCTTTGACTTTTCCACCTCGTACGACCCGGACGACCGGGCCGAGCTGGAGTACCGACTCATTTTGGGCGACGGAATCTATAGCGACTGGCTGGAGGAAGGGGGTGTGACCCTGCTCTACCGCAACCCGATCTTCAACCCAGATGGTAATTTAGAAAGCGGAGATTTGGTCCGCAAGTCAGTCGGCGGCAGTGATTGGGTCTTCAAGTTGGTCGGCGGCCAGTTCCTGGAGGTTGATAACTCCGGCCTGACCGGTAACGGCTACAACTACACCCTGCCGGCCGGTAACAATCAGATTACCTACCAGGCAAAACTTATCGTGCGTGAATTATCCTCGGGGCTGGGTGATGACGACCTGCTCACCAGCGCACCATCAGACCCATTCTACGTAACAGTAACGCGAGCCACTAATCAACCACCACTGGCGATGGCGAGAGTGGGGGTCTTCGTTGAGGGGACTGCCATCTTTTCAGACACCGGAATCGAGGCACAGACCGGCGAGGCGGTTACTTTCTCGGCGGCTGAGTCAAGTGACCCGGACGGAGACGATATGGCACTGAGCTTTGTGTGGAGCGTGAGCGGTCCACAGGGTCCGGTTAACCTACTTGGCGACTCCGAAAAGAGCAGTTTCAGCAAGGTGTTCAACACCCCCGGCACCTACACCGCAAAAGTGCGTGTCACAGATGAGCGCGGTGATATAATCGAGAGCAATGAGGTGCAGGTGACGGTCAAGGCGGCCGTAACTACTACTGACGACGGCGACGAGGGAGGATTGGACTTGATGAAACTGCTAGGATTGGTACTGCTCGGAACGGTGCTGCTGGCAGGCGGTGCGATGGGGATAGGATGGTTGCGCGGCGACGGTGGCGAAGCAGAGTTTGACGACACTGTGGACGGTCCGCTCGAGCTGGCGTGCCCATCGTGTAACAGCACTCTTGCAGTCCACACACCGCAGCGCCCCATCCAAGTTGGCTGCCCTCATTGCCAATCGCAATTCATCCTGCGCGAATAGATGCACATCGGTAGCCTAGAGCTGGACGGTCACTGTCGCGTAATGGGCGTCCTGAATGTCACGCCAGACTCGTTCTACGACGGGGGGCGCTATGACACAACTGTAGCAGCAATCGCGCGTGGACGTGAGATGGTCAAGGATGGCGCCGAAATCATCGATGTCGGCGGCGAGTCCACTCGCCCCGGTGCACCTCCAATTCCGGAAGCAGAGGAGCGAGAGCGAGTCGTGCCAGTCATCGCTGCACTCGCTGCAGAGCTGGAAATCCCGATTTCAATTGACTCGCGCAAGCCGGCAATCGCGTGCGATGCCGTGGAAGCTGGTGCTATGCTGATTAACGACGTCGGTGGTCTGCGTGACCCGGAAATGGTTGCCGCAGTGGCGAAGCTGGGCGTTCCAGTAGTGGTAATGCACATGCAGGGTACGCCAGAGACTATGCAGCGCAACCCCGATTACAACGAGATTGTCGCTGACGTAAAGTTGTGGCTGGCAAAACGGGTCGCTGCCGCAGAGGAAGCAGGCATCATGTGCGACCAGCTCATCATCGATCCCGGTATCGGTTTTGGAAAAACATTAGAGCACAATTTAGCGCTGATGGCGCGGCTGGACGAGTTCAAAGGCATTGCAGGTGGTGTGCTGCTCGGTGCCAGCCGCAAGTCGTGGCTGGAGATGCTGGTAGGTGCAGAACCAGAGCAGCGACTGCCTGGCTCACTCGCCGCTGCGGTCGCCGCCGCGCTGGCGGGCGCCGACATCGTGCGCGTACATGATGTCGCAGCAACGCGGCAGGCGATTGATGTCATAAATGCGCTGCGTAAATTTAAATAGTTGTCGTCAGGAAAATCAAGCCAACTTATGCATCGCCTGTAAGGCGTCATTGAACTCCTCGAGCACGTCCGGTACGGTGATTCCGGTAATTTCGGCCGCGAGCGAGAGCCCGGCGTCCTTCTTCGACTTCCAAGTTGCCGAATTAAACTCGACCAGTGCAGTAGTCAGGCCACGTAGTCGGTCGCCTTCCGAGGCATTTACGGCTAACTCGGTCAGCGGCGGCATGGGAAACTCGCGCTTCTCGACGGCGCTATGGCCGTAGAGTGTTTCCGACAGGAAATGGCAGAAGAATGGGCAAATGGGCGAGAGCATTACCAACAAATCGTGCAGCGTCCGGTGCAGCGTCCAGGTTGCTGAGGCGTTGCCAGAGTAGAGCCGTTGCTTGGCCATCTCGAGCCAGTGGCCTGGGAAGAGGCCGGTGCCGAACTGCTTCAGCGCTTGTCCGCTGCGGAAGATGTCGATAGCAGAGTAGCCATGCTGGACCGTCTCGAGCACTGCACTGAACTCGGCCAGCAGCCAGCGGTCCTCCGGTGCCAGTTCGGGATGCTGCTCCATTTCCGGAACAGGGAACTGCGATGCGAAGCGCGCGACATTGAAAATCTTCGTGAGCACCCCAAAATATTTCGCCTCAATTTCCTCCGGGTTAATCTGGAAGTCGTCGCCTACTTGCGCGTCGCACGCCTTCCAGAGCCGGAAGCACTCAGAGCCCACCTTGTTGGCGCGCAGCGTCACCTGCTTGCCGCCCGGGCCACGAATTTTCCATGCTCCAGTGCGGCCACCAGCACCGCACTCGAGCACCGACTCCGCGTCGATACCATTGCCGAGCGACTTGGACATTTTGCGCCCCCACGGGTCCATCCCCAACCCATCAATCCAGACGTTGGCAAAGCCCGGCTTGTCGAGCAATAGCGCGCTCTTGAGTAGTGTATAGTAGAGCCAAGTGCGAACTATTTCCTTTCCCTGCGGGCGTAGCGTAGTTGGGAACGAGTGAGCGAAGAGTTCGTCATCACGAAGGTACCCGCTGACGAACAGGTTCGAATTCGACGAGTCCATCCAAGTGTCGAATACCTTCTCCTCGCCCTCAAGCTCCCCTAGCTCCTTCGCGAGCGTTTCATAGCTTCCCAATTCCACGCGGCTTTCACGGTCCAAGACCGTTGAACCGGCAGGAGGTGCCTCGCGCCAAGGCTGGACGTAGCTACCGGCGGGTGGCACGATGACGCGCGTGCGGTCAGCGGAATACCATACTGGGATTTCGGTGTGGTACCAACGGCGGCGTGAAACCGGCCAGTCGATGGTGATGCCGTCCATCCAGTCAAGCAGGAACTGCTTGTTGCGTAGTGGGACGAAATTGATTTCGTCAGCCAACTCGCGCATCCGCTCCAAGATGTGCGTCTGCCGCACATACCACTCCTTGAGCAGGATAATCTCGATTGGATTCTTACCGCGCTCTGAGACTGGGATCTCCTGATTGCGCTCGACGCTGGCGGCGATGCGCTCATCCGTTTCGAGGAGCTCAATCGCGCGCTTTCGTGCCTCCGCCACCGGCAGGCCGGCGAGCGGGCCAGCAACTTCAGTCATGCAACCGTCGAGGCTAATGGCAGGGAATGGTTCCAGCCGCATTTCGCGAAAGACGGCGACGTCGTTCTGGTCACCGAAACTGCACACCATCAGCACCCCGCTACCGAATTCCATGTCAACACTAGAGCGAGTGCGCACTTCCACCTCAGCGAGACGATCGCCCACTGGCAATGGCAGCCGCAGCTTGCTGCCAACAAGGTGTGCATAGCGTTCGTCATCGGGATGGACGATGACGACACCACAGGCGCAGATAAGTTCAGGGCGCGTAGTCGAGATGATTACGTCATCACCGCCGTCGGTGGGCGACCAACGCACGTCTAACAGTTTGGCCTGACGCTGCAACCGCATCACCTCTGCCTCGGCGATAGTGGTGCCCTCGACCGGGTCGTAGAGGTTCGGTCGCAACGCCTCGACTATCTCACCGCGACGAAACAGATCAACGAAGATGGACTGCGTTACCGAGCGATAATCTGCGGCGTCGGTCTGGTATTCATTAGCAAAATCACACGAGAGGCCAACGCGGCGCGCGATATGTCGCATTTCGCGAGTGTAAGATTCAATGGTTTCGCGGCACAAATCCAGGAATTCACCACGCTCCCAGCTACGCATCTTGCGGCCGTGCTTCTTCTCGACAGTAAACTCGACATTGATGCCGTTGCGGTCAACNCCCCATGGGAATTTTACTTCCTTGCCAAGCAGGCGCTGGGTGCGCGCGATAACGTCAATCATCGAGTAGTGCGCGACGGCGCCGATGTGCCAAGTTCCCGATGGGTAGGGTGGCGGCGTGTCAATTACGAACAGCTCGCGCCCTGAAGCGGGGTCGAAGCCATAGCGGCGCTGGTACACCTCGTCATCGGCGTAGTGCTCCTTCTGGATTCGCTGCTCTAGGTCAACTGACCAGCGTTTCTCGGAAATCCGGAATTCTGGCATCGCGCGCTGCGGACCCTGCTCTTGGTTTAATGGCTTCCCCCAAGTGCTTTTACGAACTTGACGGTGGAGGTCCCATGCCCGGTAAGCGAGACCCAGTTATCGTCAGCTTCGCGCGCACACCGCAGGGCAAGTTCGGCGGCGCGCTGGCCGAGGTCAATGCACCCGAACTCGGTGCAATCGCCATTCGGGCCGCAATCGCCCGTGCCGGCATCGCACCGGAAATGGTCGGAGAGGTAGTGATGGGGATCGTGCTTTCGGCCGGGCTGGGGCAACACCCCGCCCGCCAAGCGGCGCTCAGCGGTGGGATTCCTGACGCGGTCCCGGCGTACAATATCAACAAGATGTGCGGCTCAGGGATGAAAGCGTTGATGAACGCCGCCAACAGCATCCGCGCTGGCGAGCATGACGTCGTCATTGCGGGTGGGATGGAGTCTATGTCGCGCACGCCATTCCTTATTGGTCGCCAAAAGTGGAAGCCTGACTCTTCGACAGAGCCGGTCGACCACTTGTTCCACGACGGACTCTGCGACCCTTACCACGACATCGCAATGGGGTGTACTGGTGACCATGTCGCTGCGGCGCACGGCGTCAGTCGAGCCGACAGCGACGCCTTCGCGCTCGAGTCGCACCACCGCGCCACGCACGCTATTGACGCAGGCTGGTATGCGGACGAAATCACCCCCGTAGCGACGCCGCAAGGCGACGTGACGCGCGACGAGGGATTCCGGCCAGACGCGTCAGCAGAAGCCTTGGCCGCACTGAAACCGGTCTTTGGCGATGGTGGTGTCGTGACTGCCGGCAACGCGTCACAGATTTCCGATGGGGGGGCGGCGCTGGTGGTGATGGCGCGCGAGACTGCTGCAGAGCACGATATCGCGCCGCTGGCGACCATCACGGCGCAGGCGGCAACTGGGCTTGCACCCATGGATGTTATGTGGGCTCCAGTCCCCACAGTGCAGCAACTCTGGACGCAGTACGGTCGCTCCGAGGTGGATTACGACCTTTACGAACATAACGAGGCGTTCGCTTCCGCGTCGGTGGCGGTGATGCGCGGACTCGGCCTGCTGCACGCGAAACTGAACCCGTGCGGTGGCGCAGTCGCGCTGGGACACCCCATTGGCTGCTCCGGCGCGCGCATCGTCATCACGCTCATCAGCGCGCTGCGCCGCACCGGCGGCAGGCGCGGCTTCGCGACCGCCTGCCTGGGTGGCGGGATGGCGACAGCGATTGAAGTAGAGTTATCGTCGTGAAAACGAAGGCAGCACTTATATAGGGTCCGTTTTTCGACGCGAGCCGCGCCTGGCTGAACCAGACGTTTGGGGTAATCATCCCCACACCCCGCGAGCTAATTCCTGCTCGTCGGGAAACGACGTCACGGTTTGCCCGGGAGAGCGCGGTTCTGCGCCTGTCCCTGCTAAGGGAGAGCGCAAGCCAGCACATGTCGAAGAACCACAAACCCAAACGGGGCTCCCGCGCCTACAGCCCGCGCAAGCGTGCGCGTTCGGAAACGCCGCACGTCTCCAGCTGGCCGGCTGGCGGCAACGGCGAGCCGCAGCTGCAGGGGTTCGCGGGCTACAAAGTCGGGATGACCCACATCATGGCGGTCGACTACCGCCGCACTTCGACCACCGCGGGGCAGGAAGTACGGATGCCGGTCACCGTGGTCGAGGTACCGCCGATGTTCGCCGTCGGCGTGCGCGGCTACATTCAGGACACTTACGGGCTGCGGACCTTCAGCGAGGTCTGG
>PCBV01000025.1 GCA_002731905.1 Methanobacteriota archaeon | reverse complement strand
TTCTCCCATCATCAACACTAGCACAACACCAGCAAGCAGCAGCAGGAAGGGCCGTGGGCGCATCGCGGTTGCAGTGCCGGGTGGGTTTAGCGTTTTCTCGGGCTGCTGGTGGCGCATAGCGCTTAAGCCGTGGCGGGATGGGGCTGCGTGGCAGCCGTCGCGTCTCCTGAAATGGAGGCTTATTTCGAGGAACTGGAGCAGCGCGCCAACAAGTGCTACGAGCTAGTAGGGCGTGCTCGCAAGGCGGGCTACGATATCGAGGATGAAGCTGAAATTCCGCGCGCACGCGATCTTGCCGAGCGAGTCGAGGCTCAGGTTGGTCCAGAGGGTATTGCACCACGCATTCGCGAGATTATTGCAGAGCACGATCGAGAGACTGCAGCATTACAGGTTGCGCGCGAACTCGCTGGCGAGCTTCGTGAGGAACTAGGTGTTGAGAAAGCACTGGAGCAGGCGGTGCGTACATCGCTTTCAATCCTTACCGAGGGAGTGCTGGTCGCACCGACAGAAGGTGTGGTCCGCGTCGCAACGATGCAGAACCACAACTCGACTCACTGCGCCGCCATCTACTATGCAGGCCCGATTCGCGCCGCCGGCGGCACGGCGCAGGCGCTCTCGGTCCTGATTGCCGATGTTGTGCGGCGTGAGTTGGGGTTAGACGCCTACATCCCCACGCGCGCTGAGGTTGAGCGCTACAAGGAGGAGATTCCGCTCTACAAGCGTGCTGTCAACTTGCAGTATCTCCCGGAGGGGGATGAAATCGAGGCAATTGTCAAAGGCTGCCCGGTTTGCATCACTGGTGAGCAGACCGATCGCATTGAGGTGGCGGGCAACCGCGACCTGCCGCGCGTCGAGACCAATTGTTTGCGTGGCGGCGCGGCACTGGTGATTGCTGAGGGACTCTGCCTCAAGGCAGCTAAGGTGCTCAAGCATGTAGAGCGACTCGATATTGGCGGTTGGGATTTCCTGCGCTCGTATACCGAGCGCAAGCAGGAGAAGGCAGGTGCGGGCGAATACAAGTACCTCAGGGACGTGCTCGTCGGCCGCCCTATTTTCGCGTTCCCGGACCGCCCTGGAGGCTTCCGGCTGCGCTACGGCCGTACCCGCCTCACGGGACTGGCGGCAGTCGCGTTGAATCCAGCGACGATGGTCGCGCTCGATAGTTTCACCGCCATTGGCACNCAGCTCAAGATACAGCTTCCTGGTAAGGCGGCGGCGGTCACGCCGTGCGACTCAATNGAGGGGCCACTGGTGCTACTCGATGACGGCAGCTGCGTCCGCCTCAGCAGCCGCGAGGCGGCGGAGGCGGTTGCGCCCCGCATCCGNGAGATTGTTGATGTGGGTGAGGTNCTGATTTCGCCGGGGGAGTTCCTCGAGAACAACCACACTNTGGTGCCCGGCGGCTGGTGCAGTGAGTGGTGGGAAGCCGAGTTACGCGCTGTTGGTGGCGAACCTCCTAGTGAGGAACCTGATTTCGCCGCGGCACTCGCTATTTCAAGGAAGCACGGNGTGCCGCTCCACCCCGCGCATACTTTCCTGTGGCACGACATCACTGTTGATGAGCTGGCACAGNTGCGCCAGCTTGCGGCAACTGGCAGCCGTGATAGTACAGGCTTCCTGATTCCAGCCGAGGCGCAGCCGCTGCTGCTGACGCTGGGCGTCCCGTTCCAACCTGACGGTTCTTCACTGCACATAGGCTCAGAGGCGGAAGCGCTGCTCCACTGCCTTGGCGATAGTGGTGCGAAAGTTGAGGATAGTGTGCTGGCGCAGGTNTCGGCCATCGCCGGCGTCGAGATTTNCATCCGCGCTCCGACNAGACTCGGCGCTAGCATGGGCCGTCCGGAAAAGGCGGATGTGCGACGCATGAAACCGCCACCGCACGCACTTTTCCCTGTCGGCTCAGCGGGCGGGCCGCAGCGTATGCTCAACAAGGCGCTGGAATCGCAGCCNTCACAGAGCCGGCTCGGCCGCCCTAGCAAGGGAGTCGAGCTGGAGGTGGAGCTGCGCTACTGTCGCGAGTGCAACAGTGAGACGCTTGCCGTCCGTCATTGTGGCCAGCGCACGCTGGTGAAGGAGCAAGCAAAACGGCGTGATGTGGACTTGCGTGCCGAGGTGGAAGCGGCGCAACGCAATGCTGGAATCGGCGTGTTGCCGCCGGTGAAGGGCGTCCGCTCGATGATGTCCGCCACTCGCACACCCGAAGCACTGGAGAAGGGGCTGCTACGCGCGCGCTACGACCTGCGTGTCTACAAGGACGGAACGCTGCGCTACGATATGATGAACCTGCCGCTGACCCATTTCNGCCCGGCTGAAATAGGCCTCACTGTTGAGCGAGCGCGTGAGCTGGGTTACGTGCNCGACAACAAGGGTGCAGAGCTCAAGACACCCGACCAACTTCTGGAGTTGAAAGTGCAGGATTTGGTGGTTTCGCGCCGCGCCGCCGACTGGTTGTTGCAGGTAGCGCGCTTTATCGACGACGAGCTGGCGCANCTCTATGGTTGCGATCGCTTTTACTGCCTCCCGGAAGCAGCACAGCCGGAGGACATCATTGGCCAACTTCTCATCTGCCTCAGCCCACACACCTCAGCAGGAGTGCTGACGCGGCTCATTGGTTTCACCCAGGCTCGTGCACAGTATGGACATCCCTACCTACATGCTGCCAAACGGCGCAACTGCGACGGCGATGAGGACTCGATGCTGCTGCTGCTCGACGGCCTCCTCAACTACTCGGAGCACTTCCTCCCAACGACGCGCGGTGGCACAATGGACATCCCGCGTGTGCTGAGTACCCGTATCGATCCGACTGAGATTGACAGCGAAGCGTACAATATNGGACTCGAAACGCATCTACCAGTCGAATTTTATCAAGCCGCTGCTCAGGGCAAGCATCCNACCAGCGTACGCAAACTGCTCGATATAGTCGCTGACCGGCTCGANACNCCGGCCCAGTACCAGGACTTTGGTTTTACCCACNCCATTGGCGACCTGAACGACGGGCCGCATGTGTCGCGCTACGTCATGCTGGGGACAATGCAAGANAAGTCGCAGGCAACGCTCGAGCTAGCNCAGCGCTTGCGTGCNTCNGACGCCGCGTTCGTGGCGGAACGGACCATTGAGAAGCATCTAATACGCGATCTCGTGGGAAACTTGCGCGCCTTCGCGTCGCAAGGAGTACGCTGCAAGAAGTGCACTGCCAAGTACCGGCGACCGCCGCTGCGCGAAAGCTGCCCAAANTGTGGCGGTGGATTACTGCTCAACATCTCGCGCGCGTCGGTCTCGAAGTATCGCCGACTGGCGCATGAGATGGCGCAGCGCTACGAGGCACGTCCGTTCATCCAGCAGCGNCTGGAACTGGTGTTCCAGTCCATTGAGGATACGTTGGAGAACGAGGAAATCCAGCAGACTAGCCTNGGGGCGTTCATGTGATTCACTGGCTGGAAAGCGTTGATTCNACNAATCGNNGGGCCNTCNAAGCANGATTNGCACNCTGGGATGCAGTGGTTGCGCGGGANCAGACGGNNGGCCGCGGCCGCCGTGGCCGNTACTGGAAATCACCGCNNGGNGGACTNTATATGTCNNTNGTCGTGGAAAATGANCCACTNCTNCCGCTCCGNGCGGGANTGGCAACGCGCGANGNANTACAGCTGCACTGCNCGNNCCNTATNGGGGTGAANTGGCCNAACGACNTGCTCTGCNATGGNGCCAAACTGGGNGGNGTGCTGTGNGAAGCAGANNGTGACCGCNCGGTGGCAGGTATTGGTGTCAACNTGGAGGGTGACTCNCCAGTGGNNGGTGCAACGACNNTNGAGGTGGTTGGNGGTAGTTTGCCGCCCGCCGCCNACTGGCAGNCATGNNTCAAGCCACTCNCAANAGCCATTATCACGNGNTTGCAGCGGCTGGTGCAGCTGCCTGCGCCGGAGTTCCTAGCGCGCTATCGCCTCCACGAGCAGCTACTGGGCAAGCCTGTNGCATGGGANGGTGGNCANGGCACCGCNNTTAGCATTGGCACCGACGGCGCGCTGGAGGTGCGCACTGCCACTGGGNCGGAGNGGNTGNACGCGGGTGAGGTAAGCCTTGCCTGAATTNGGGCNNGAGCATCTGCTCGAGCAGCTGGTTGCTATCCCCTCGGTAATGGGTGACGAAATGGCGAAGGCGAAGTTCCTTGCCGACTATCTTTCCGGGTGGGAACCGGAGTTACAGTCGGTCGATGAGGGCACCGTCAACCTCTGGTGCCACGCCCCCGGTGACGGCCGTCCAGTTCTGCTCTGTGGACACCTCGACACTGTACCACCCGCGCCGGGATGGGAGGCACCNCACTCTCCACGCCGTGAGAGTGGTAATCTTATTGGCCTCGGCGCGGCAGATATGCAAGCGGGTGTCGCGATTGCGGTGGAAACATTCCGTGCTTGNGCCGAAGGCGGAAGGGCCTGTCGCCGACCGCTGTCGATGCTGCTGACTTGCGATGAGGAAGGATGGTGCCGCGGCGTAAATGCAGCGCTGCCGCGACTACGCGAACTGGCNCCGGAACTGGTGCTGGTNCCGGAGCCGAGCGGAGAACGTGTCATGCTGTCAGCACCCGGCCGTGCGGTGTTCCGGCTGGCACTTGAGACCGCTGGCGGCCACGCGACGCAGGAAGGCGAGAGCGCGCTGGCGCACATGGCNGCGCTAGCGCTTGAAATCGAGGCGATGGAGGTTGCAGGTACCCAAGTCGTGCTGGAGTTCGAGTCACGCGCTCGTGGTCTAAGCCATCCGCAGGACGCACAACTGGTCGTTGATCGCCATCTTGCGCCAGGCGAGTCGCGCGACACTGTCCAGGAGGTACTAGCGCAGCTTGATTCGAGACTAACCGTTGTGGAAGTCGAGCGACCAACGCCACCACCCGAAGCGTACACGGCAGAGCATTCAGAGCTGCTCGAGCACTTGCTCACGTTGAATGACTATCCACCAAGTGATTCATCATCTGTTGGTGACTTCAATTTCCTTGCTNCTGTTGCCCCAACCGCTATCCTTGGTCCGAAAGGAGGTAACCTGCACGCACCAGATGAGTGGGTGGAACTGGCCTCGGTGCGCAGAGTTTACGAGAGCTACCTGAATTTCCTGCGTGAGTGCTGATGCGCCTGCCGCAGACGCTAAATTCCCCCGCCATTCGCGTGNCGTGAACGTGAAACTNGTNCTCGTGCTTGCGCTGCTGNTGCCACTGGCAGGATGCCTGCACGATTCCAAGCTTGGACNCTTCGACTGCGAGCCATCNACTGGCGCTTGCCGTTACGAAATCCTACGTGGCGACCCATATGGTGAGCTGTTGCTCGAAATAAGTTATGTTGAGGGTAATGCTCCCGACAGCACCGCGCTGGATCTNGTTGAAGCAGCGCATCTCGGAGACGACTGAAAAGTCATCGATATCAATCAAGCAGCACGCGTTCGGCAGTGATGACGACTCCTATACATTGGATGAAGTGATGGTACTCGAGGACCGCGAACGTACGCGCCACAAGGAAGGTGACACTTTCGTCGTCCACTTACTCTACCTGAACGGCGAGTATGCCGATAACCCGGACGCGCTTGGAGTAGCTTACCGTGGATCGTCAATAGTCATCTTCAAAGAACAAATCGAGGACGCCGCATTCCTTTTTGTCTCGGCGCAGGACATTGAGAAGGCGGTGCTGGTCCACGAATATGGCCACCTGGTGGCGTTAGTGAATATCGGCTACACTTCACCGCACGATCATGAGGATCCCGACCATCCAGGCCACTCGACCAATGATGAGTCTGTGATGTATTGGGCGGTCGAGTCGGTTGATTTGGGAAACCAGCTGGCGGGTGAGCCGCCTAACCAGTTCGACTCCGATGACTTGGACGACCTGCAGCGCATGCGCGAAGGCACGCTGTGAGCTCGAGGTTAGCGTGGGCTATGGCGCTAGGATGGATGGCGCTCATTGCGACCATGAGTCACCAGTCGACATTGCAGGGGCCAGTGACCTCGAGCGGGCTGCCGCTGGCGGACAAGTTGGCGCATCTGGCGGAATTTGCTGTGCTAGGGGCCCTGCTACGGAACGCTGTCTCGCTTTACCACCCGCTGCCTGGTGTCACGCCCGCGATGTTCGTGCTCGCTCTTGGTGCCTGCTACGGCGCACTCGACGAGTTACACCAGTTGCTGGTGCCAGACCGCAGCATGGAACTGGGTGACTGGCTGGCTGATGNGGTGGGCGTTGCCTTGGGTAGCTATGTCATAGACCGTTGGCAGCGTTAGTCGCTACGCGTAGCTGCGCAACCGCTCTATGACCCATTCGCGGTCGAGCGTAGAGAGGAAGAATCCCAGGCGTGGACCGCGTTGCTGGCTGAGCAGCACGCGGTAGATTAGCGCAAAGAGTTCCTTCGCCTCGCACCCACTCGCTTCCTGCGCCGCATAGAATAGATCGTGCAGGGGCTGCGGTTGCCATTCTGCCTCCTCGAGCAGGTCTGCCAGTGTGGTGAGGGTGTCGCGTTCGCCCTTATTTAGCTCGAGCTGCGGCGGCTGTTCCTGCAGCATGAAGCGCACTGAATCGGGCGCTGCCCCGTTAAGCCAGTTGTGGATGCAGTTCAGACGCTGCTTCAGCCAGTTTCGGTTTGCAGAGGAAACGTCGCCTAGTTCTCCCGTTCGTTGCAGTGTCTCGACTACGGCATCCAGATCTGGCCTTGACTGTGCCAGTGTCACTAGGTGACGATACGGGACTGCGGGTGGCGCTTCCGGAATTTCCGTGACCTGAGACAGTTCCCATGCACGTGAATCGTCGCTAGTATTGCCATCAAAGCGCGCCTGCCCGACGCGGTCGTAATCGTCCACGAGGTTGAGTACCCCCATCCCGGGGTCGAAGTCAATGTGTCGTTGTGGCTGCGGTTTCAGTACCAGCCAACGTAGTGTCTCGGGCGGGGCAATGTGTAACATCTCGGCCGCTGAAACAGTTACGCCAGTGGAGGAGTGCATCGCGCCGGAGCCCTTGAGGTGAATCCACTCATAGACTAGGTGGTCAGGCGGGCTGCTGCCGTAGATAGCCTCAACGATTTCCTTGCCGGTGTCGAAGCTGCCGCCCTTGGTGGCGTGGTCCTTGCCGAAGGCTTCAAAGGTGACGCCGAGCCAGCTCCATTTGGCAGGCCAGTCGAGTCGCCATGGAAGCTTCCCCTCACCCTCGGCCAAGTTGTTGCGCACAGTATCGCCTTCAGCATTTTCAAACTCGAGCCAGGGCCATTCACACTTCGTGACGTGTCCGTTGACCAGCCGTCCGTCATTATCACGGCAGGTCCAGGGGAACCATTCGCGTGGCAGCTGCCGTCCGCTAACGCGCTCCAGGATTTCGCGCACCTGCCCTACGCTCTCGACTGCGGAGCGGGTGCAGTCGGCAAAGTGCCCTTCACGGTAGGCGACGTGGTTGTCAACCACCCGCGGTGTGACCCCCACATCATGCAGTGCTTCGAAGAATGGCTCGAGGAAGTAATCTGCGTAACTGCCGTTCCCCTCTGGTGCTGGTATCTCGGCCAGTGGATGGCCAACCCACTTACTATAGCACTTGTCGAGGAACGGGTAAACCTTGCGTAGTGGGTCTGCAGTGTCGGCGACATAGACCAGCTCCGCCTCGCCGCCCTCGTCACGCACTGCACGCGTCACAGCATCGGCGGTCAGGATTTCGCGCATGCTGCCGACGTGGATTGGTCCTGACGGCGTTATTCCCGAAGAAATGACGTGCCGGTCGCCGCGCTCCAGAAGCCGTTCGGCTGCGACGTCCGCCCAGTGCATTCAGGCGCCGACCGGTCGCGCACGAACCAGCGCGCGTAGTGGCACGCCATCAAGGTCATTCTCGGCACGCTTGTTTATGAGTACTATTACCAGCACCGGTTCGCCGCCTTCTTGCTTGACGAACTCTATAACCTCGCGCGAAGTGGAACCGGAGCTGACAACATCATCAACGATTATCACTTGTTTACCATCTAAGCCGGCATAGTTGGACGCGAAGTCAATGGCAGTATCCTCTCGCGACGGGCGCACCATGGCAAAATCGACTTCCAGAATGTCGGATAGCAGTGTGCCAAGTGAGACGCCATTTGCCATCACACCTGCTATGACCTCTACCTCGAAGTCGTGTCGCGCCTGTTCCTCTAGGATGATGTCGGCCATTATCTCGGCGATAGCGCGCATACGTAGGCCGGAAACGCCGATTGAGCGCCAGCCGGCCTTGACATCTGCCGGTGGTCGGTCTTCTGGCTCGGACGCTTGCTTAGCGAGCAGCCATTCGACTGTCGTTTGTCCCAGATGCAGCTCTTGGCAGATTTCGCGAGTGGATAGTCCTTTCTTACGCAGTTCGACCGCGCGCTCAGCCATCCCTTCTATCGACATCTGTGTGGACCTGCTTTACGGCTATTAAAATCTATCCTGCTAAATTTCTGCGTTACCAGCCATCCCACATTCACTGCACTCCACTTTCTGGATTCTCCCCAGCTTGGGCACTTCCATCTGCGCGCTACAGCCTGGGCAGGCAATAATCGCTGTTCCGTGCGCAACCACTGGCTTTACCTTCAGCGGCGTGCTGGTCCTTGGTAGAGTTGACTGTCCGGAAGGAAATCGGCTCGCTAGAGGTTGGCGGCTTGATTCTGGTAATTGTCTCGTAGTAGGTGGTGTAGGTGGCGGTGCGGCACCAAACGGCATTTCCAGCAGCTCGAACCACCACATCGCGCCAATCGCAGTTACCAAGAGCAGTGCGCCTGTCGCGAGACCGATGGTGCGCGTGTCGGCTAGCAGCCAGTCAGCCTGCGCCTCAGTTGTGTGGGTCGTGTAGAATGCGATGCCTTGCGGTGTCGCGATTACAATAGTGCTGTCGCTGGCACCGACCAGCGGTGACTGCGCCTCAGTCAGCAACCCCCCGACTTGTTTGCCGGAGCGGTCCAGCAAGGTCAAGTCATCCGCGTTCGGTCCCAACCCGGTAATCGCGACCCTGCTCCCTGTGGCTGCCATCTGGGGCTGGGTAGTCACCGGCGCGCTGGCCAGTTCATGATTCCAGGCCGGTTCACCGCTGCTAGGCTCGAATCCGCTCACAATCTGGGTCTGGATGCCGTGGAGCAGCGTAATCAGCGAACCATCTGGCGCTACCGCCAGCGCGCGACTGCTGTTCGCCTCTGGGGTCGCGAACTTCCATTTGCGTTCACCACTTTCCAAGATATAGGCGTGTAGTTTTCCCGCAGTCGCTACGGCGATGACCTTGCCATCAGCAGACATCTCCAACTCGAGCGGTGGCTGGTCAAACGTGTACTTGCCGAGATCACCCCTTAGACCCCCATCATTACGCCGCACGATGTAGAGTTGGTCACTTCCTGCTACCGTTAGGTAATCACCCTTCAGGACCAGCATCAGGCCAGTTTGCAGGTCATTGCGAATCTGCTCTTGCTGGCCATCGTTGAGCACTTGCTCATCGTCTGGGAAGGTCCAGCGCAGCTCCATTTCTTCCCCTGAACCATACTTCCAGAGTCGCACGCTGCCACTGGCAAAGCCAGCTGCAACATAGTTGCCGGCTGACGAGAGCGCGACCCCCACTGGTTCCTCGCCCGGGATGTTGGCAGACACTAGCACACCTTCTGTCCCGTAGAGCACCACATTTTCACCTTCGATGAGCGCCGCGCGCTGCGCTTTGTAATCTACTGCCAGCGCTGTTACATCGTCAGTAGTGGTGTAGCTTACCTTTGAACCATCATCCTGTAGGAAGTGCAACTCGCTGTCGCGCCATGCCACCACGCCACCACCAGACCCAGCCACTAGGAACTCTGGTTCACCCTGCAAGTCGATATTGCTGGTGTTGTGCATTCCGCCGCTTACTGGCAATGNGAGTAGCAACAGTATCAGCAGCAGAAACAGNCGTTTCATGACAGTCCACGGAGCNNGTCCCTAAAAGNTTNNGAGGGNCGTCTCTTTTATAGAGGGGGCTGGTGCGCGNGCGCTCAGCTATGGCACTCTTTCAAGGACGTTCAAAACGCAAGCCGACTGGTGGACGANTTCGTCNCCACCGCNCCAAGCGGCGCGCTGAAATTGGACGCGAGTTGCAGCAGACCCGCATCGGCGAAAAACGGCAAAAGTTTGCTCGCGCTCGTGGCGGCGACCGCAAGGTACGACTTCTGCGCAGCAACTATGCTGNGGTGACCGACCCTACTAAGGGGAAGACCGCCCGCGCGAAAATCCTAGATGTCATTGAAAATCCGGCAAATCCGCACTANGTGCGGCAGAATATCGTCACCCGCGGNGCTGTCATCGAGACCGACGCAGGCCGCGCGCGAGTCACATCGCGACCGGGACAGCACGGCGTCATCAGNGCGGTCCTCATNACNGACTGAAATGGGCGACCGACGNCCACTCGTAATNTACCCNGAGTANTTCGACAGTCGGNTNGCGCGTGCCGAAGGGCGNCGCCTGCCCNCTGCCGAGTGCGTCAAGTCGCCNACTACGGAAGAACTTGCNACGCTCGCGAAGGGCATGGGTCTGGCGCCNANGGCNGANGNGGCGAGNCATCCGGCGCANTGGNCNGCNGGNCGCGGNCGNCTGCGNCTGGCGTACGGCGGCGCGAAGGCGGAGTTGCTGCACCAGCTCGGCGCCAAGCTCAAGGANGCACGGCGCACAGNCTGAGGCTGTACGTCGCTACCATGGCACCTGTTTTACACCAAGCTTGTAACCGAGAATATTGACGCTGCGGTGCAAGATGGGGGTAGCGATGATGAGGGTAATGAGAGGCACCCAGCCATGGGAAGGCCAGCCACTGAAAAACCAATACTCAAGCCAGCCCCCTCCGAACAGCCCTGTCAGGACCAGCGCACCGATTATGAAATCATACATGTCGAGCAGTGGCGACTTGCTGCCGCGCTCCTGCCCCTGCCGTCGTTTGATGAACGATGCCGCCATGTCTCCCGCTAGCGCGCCAAAAGCGAGCAGGAAGAAAATCAGGTAGGGTGAGGAACCCCATGAGACATAGCAGTAACAATCACTGAAAAAATCTGCGCCAGCGGTTATTTGCAGGTGACCAACCAGCAGGCCCCCGACCGTACCGCCAATGAGCCCATTCCAGGTTTTCCCGTCACCCAGGATGCGTTGTCCATCGTTCCAGTTGCGCCCATAATCTATAGGCGGCCCACCTCCAACTATGGAAGCGATGGTGTTAGCAAGGTAAGCAGGTAGCATGAGCCAGATAGTGACTAGAACCAGCTCCAATGGAGCGAGCGCCACTTCCGTCATTACTCATCCAGCCTTCGCTTCAGCTCCTCAATCACAATTACTGGGGTCGGCTCTACCCTGTTGAGGTGTGCTAGCTCTATCGAGACACAGTCGCCTAGTTGTACTAGCGATAGCCAGCGCGCCAGTGGGCTTTCGCCGCGCGCTAGGCACTCGATAACGGGGACGTCGTGCCACGCCACCGCTTGCGTCGTTTTCCAGCGTGAGGCCAGCTGCGGTGGCTCGTCCGGCTCTCGCAGCGCGACGATGACTGCATTCTCTGGCGGAGTGGCCCAGCCGACAATCTCGTTATGGTCCAGTTCGGGTAGTGCATGATGCACAGCCAGCTGTTTGGCGTTCTCCTCGATCTGGCAGCGCCAGCGGTACGCCACTGTAGCGAGACCGCTCGCACCGTAGATGAACGGCAGCTTTCCGCATAGCTGCGCCGCAATGGCCACGGCGTCACTTACTGGTTCGGTGAGAATTTCAGCCGTCTCGGTAATCTGCTCTTCGATTCCAGTAAGTGTCAGTCGCCTCAGCAATGGCACCAGCAGTAACGGGAGCGCGGCGCGCGGCTGGTGACCCGGCTCAACCGCCGTCACGGACGCGCCATACTGTCGTGCCAGTTCCGCTAGGCGGCCGCCAGTAGTGATGGCATCCCACCCACAGCCTAGCTCAGCAGCGCGTGCGGCGCTCGAGAGCGTCTCGGCGGTGTTGCCTGAATATGAGACGGCGATGAGGTGCTTGCTGCCGTCAGCCCACGCCGGCAGTCCGTAGTCGTTCCAGGCACTGACGCGCAGGCCGCCACACCGCTCTGCGAGCGCCTGTGCTAGCTGGCCGGTGAGACCGGAACCACCCATGCCAGCAACGATAATACTGGTGGCGCTGCACGGCTGTAGTTGCAGCGTGGCGGCAGCTGCAGTGGCAAACAGCGTGCCGAAGTTCGCCACGTCTTTTTCGACCGGTATTCCTCTTGCCATTCACCTGCCATTCAGCCTTATGGTTTAAATCACTCCGCCTACCGACGATGGCAGCACCAAAGGTTTATAAAATAAGGATTAAGTACACCCCTGTCCCGCTCGTACGGGGCAGGAATGGTAAGGATGACTTCTGAAAACGTATCTCGTGTTAGTGGCAGCAGGACCGTGACAGTTCTGGCAGTGGCAGCACTGCTCTTTGGTTCGCTGGTTGTTACGCAGACTGTCAGCGCCGGTTCACCGATAACGCTGAGCTCCGACAAGACCA
>PCBV01000024.1 GCA_002731905.1 Methanobacteriota archaeon | reverse complement strand
TGCGCAAGGGTGTCAAACTGGAGAACCTAGTCGCCCGCTGTGACTTCGGTACCACACTCGACCTTGACACTATCGCAGCGTCCCTGCCAGGGGCTGAGTACGATCCTGTTCGCTTCAGCGGACTAGTGGTGAGACTGGACAACCCNNCAGCGAGTTTCATCCTGTTCCGGTCCGGAATAGTTATNGTGACTGATNTCNGTAGCGAGGCGGGCGTGAAACNGGCNCTGAAAGCGCTTGAAANATTCCTGCGCGCCAGTTCGTTGCTCGGCTAACGTGGACGACGCGAGTATTGNNCAACTGGCCTCCGTGCTCGAAGCTGCTGTAGCTGACGCNGTGGANGGGCCAGTATCNGTCGCTTTCTCAGGTGGTATCGACTCCTCNCTNNTNGCCATGTTAGCGTCACGCNACGTGGAAGTGGAGCTGCTGGCNGCTGGTACGCCAGGCGCGCACGACCTAGCNGCAGCGGAGGAGTCTGCAGCGCTTCTTAATTTAAATATAGTTCNTCTTGAAATCTCCCCCACACAGATGGCGATGGCAGGACACGAACTAGCAGCCACTGCCGCGCTCTCCCGGCAGGAGGTGGAGTTCCTGCTGCCGTTCTGGCTGGTTGCTCGTGAGGCGACCCACTCTTTACTTCTCTGCGGGCAGGGTGCCGACGAGCTTTTCGGTGGCTATGCCCGTTTCCGGCGNGACGGTGCAANCCCTAATTTAGCNGCAGAGGTGGTGGAGTTGCAGGCGCGGTTGCCGCAGCGNGAACAGGTGCTTGCGCGCCANTTCGGCCGCANAGTGNCGTGCCCTTTCTTGAATGGTAAGGTTATCACCGCCGCTGAAGCGTTTTCGCAGTCGGAGCGCATCGCTGCGCCCGGCAAGGCACCATTGCGCGCAGCAGCTGCTCGCTTGGGTNTGCCAGCGGCAATCGTGCAGCGACCGAAAAAAGCGGCGCAATACGGCAGTGGAGCGCAGAAGGCACTGCGCAGNGCGCAACAGCAACGGCTGGCGCTGACGCTGCGCTTCCCCTCCGCCGCTATTGCAAAAGCGGTTGCCGCCGCGACTGGTCCCGACAACGGCGGTTGGGTGACGCTGGAACGCAATGGTGTGANACTCGANGNGCAGATTGCTGCCGCAAGTGTGGGGAGCCTGCGCGAGGCGGCGGAGGACTTCTTGGCGTGCGNCGCGCTCGCGGCGAAAGTGGCCGAAAAGGACTAGATNCCGGGGGTNCTGAGGTACCATGTCGCAAAGCTTTGCGCANATGCTGGGTCGTGTGCGAACCTTCCATGANAAGCACGAGTTTGCCGAGAATAACGGCCATGACATGGCTTACCGGCTGCTGNTGACGATGGAGGAACTTGGTGAANTGGCCGAGTGCATCACGAAAGGCAAGCCCCAATCGGANCGGGCAGAGGAGCTGGCCGACCTTCTCATCCTGACCCTCGGCCACGCTATTGCCATGGACCTAGACCTGGAGGCAGCGTTCGACGCCAAGCTGGAAGAGGTAATGCAGCGTCCCGCNATCCAGGGAGACCTCGGCGTCCGTGTNACGCGCTACGAGCCGCCCGACTGAAAATTCGGCAAACACTAAATATTGGACTGCCGTGCGCTGGCCGTGACTTCACGCAGCGAGGCGAGCACGGCACTTCCCGAACCTACCAAGGGGTTGGCAGGNATCGTCGCAGCCGACACGACGCTCAGCTTTATCGACGGCGAGAAGGGCATTCTGAAATATTGCGGTTACGCGATTGACGACTTGGCTGCCAGTTCCAGCTTCGAGGAGGTGGTCTGCCTGCTCTACGACCGAGAACTACCTTCTCCTGAGCGNNTGGCTGCCATGCGCGCGNGTATCGGCGCCGCTCGCGTGCTGCCGTCCGAGGTGAAGCAGGTTATCGANCAGCTCGCCGGTAGCACCTCGCCCATGAGTACGCTGCGCACCGTCGTCTCGGCACTGGGCCACTACGAGTCGAACGTGGCGTTGAAGNAGCTGCCACCCAAGGCACTGCGACTTGTGGGGCAGATTGCAGCCGCGGTGGCGATGATTCACCGCCTCCGCGAAGGGCTGGAGCCAGTTGAGGCNGACCCNGAACGAGGGCACGCTGACGANTTCCTGCGGATGCTGCTCGNCAGCGAGCCGACTGAAACGCAGGTGAAGGCACTCGACCTGTATCTCATCCTGCTCGCCGACCACGGTTTCAACGCCTCCACCTTTTCGGGGCGCGTAACTGCAGGTACGCTGGCAAACCTCCATTCGGCTATCACTTCCGCCGTNGGAACGCTCAGTGGTCCACTTCACGGCGGCGCTAACGAGCGCGCGATGGAGATGATANTCAAGGTAGGCTCACCTGACCGCGCCGCTGGATGGGTGGAGGAGAAGATTGCGACCAAGCANCGCATCATGGGNTTCGGCCACCGCGTCTACAAGGTCGACGACCCNCGCGCGCCGCACCTGAAGGCATCGTCACGGGCGTTATGGGAGGAGCGAGGCGACACGGTACTTTTCGATACCAGTGTATCCATCGAGAAGGANGTCAAGGCGGCCAAGCCGCTCGTCACCAACGTTGACTTCTACTCGGCAACGCTNCTCTACGGACTCAATATTCCGACCGACCTTTTCACGCCGCTTTTTGCGATGTCNCGTGTCGCCGGCTGGACTGCGCACGTGCTCGAACAGTATGGCAACAACCGGNTAATCCGGCCCCGNGCACGCTACGTTGGCAAGGCGGATCGCACCTACGTCCCGCTCGAGCAGCGCTGAGACCGCAAACGGTTTTGNCGACCGCTGCTGGCGTGGCGTGGAAATCAACGCGGCGCGGNCACACTTGCGGAGCGGGGGGCTGTTGGTCTACCCAACTGACACGCTATGGGGACTCGGCTGCGCTGCGCTGGATGGCGCGGCNGTGGCGCGGTTGCTGCGGCTTAAATTGCGCTCCTCGAATGGNCTCNGCGTGATGGTCGGCGCAGTGGAGCAGCTTTGGNAGCTGGGCGAGTGTTCGCCGACAGCAGAGCGGCTCGCTGCGCGCTGGATGCCGGGACCACTGACACTAGTGCTGCCCGCCACGTGTAAGCTGCCAACTGGCGTCAGCCGTGACGGAACAATTGGTTTGCGCGTTCCTGACCATCCCGTCGCACTGGCACTAGCAGATGATTTGCCGGTCATTACAACCAGCGCTAATCGTCGCGGTGAGCCACCTGCAGAGTCACTGGCAGAGGCGCATAGGGCATTTGGCGACAACGCACACTATCTAGACGGAGTGGCCCCGCAGGGTGTTGCATCGACCNTCGTGCTCATCCACGCATCTGGAGATTGCAAGGTGCTGCGCGAAGGCGTNATTTCCACGGTAGAGCTGGAGGCTTCGCTTGCAAGCTGAAGAACTTGCGCAGTGGCGGCAGGCTGGCGAACTGGCGCGTGATGCATTGCAATACGGCCGTCCGTTAATCTGTGAAGGTGCCGACGTGCTGGCAACGGTCGAGAAAATCGAGACTTATGTGCGCCGAAACGGCGGTGGCCTAGCGTTCCCNGTCAACATCGCCACCGACGAGGAGGCGGCACACTGGACGCCGTCGTCACGTACCAGTCGCCGCTTCAGCACGGGTGCGCTGGTGAAGCTAGANGTGGGAGTCGAGATTGGGGGATACATAGGTGACAANGCTCTCACCATCGAAATTGCCGCTTCGCGGCATGATGAAATGCGCGACGCCGCGCGAGAGGCGCTGCAACGGGTGATTGAGATGACTGCGCCCGGCGTCAATACTTCGTTGCTCGGCAGCGCTGTACAGGAGACTATCGAGTCGTACGGACTACGCCCAGTTGCCAATCTGACCGGCCACGGTATCAAGCGCTACGACCTGCACTGTGGCNTCTCGATTCCCAGCGTCAGTGGCTTTCGTGGCACGGTGCTCCGCAAGGATGANGTCATCGCTGTCGAGCCATTCGCAACTAACGGCGCCGGTCGTGTAGGCGGTAAGCGCAATTCCAACATTTACCACTTTGTACGACCGGTNCGCGTGCGTGATTCGGAAGCTGTAGAGTTGCTAGAGCGAATTCGAAGCGAGTTCCACGGACTCCCCTTCGCCGAGCGTTGGCTTCACGCGTTCAACGACGACCCGCAGCCTTCNCTACAGAAGCTGCTGCGTGCGGGTGCCGTGGCTTACTATCCAGTCCTTGACGAACTNGGCCATGGCATGGTCACGCAAGCGGAGCATACGCTGCTACTCACTAGTAGCGGCGTGGAAGTGCTTACCCAATGAACATCTCGACACCACCNGAGCGGCTGCNAAGTGTTACAGCTTCGCCGATGTTCCNGCTCAACATATTGGCTGGTATTACAGGCGCGGCTGTGGCGTGCCTGGCGTGGCTCTTCCTGCAGTTGATTGACAGCGTGCAGTGGCTATTCTATCGTGACGGTGGTTTTCTTGCGCATGACCTGGGCTTCTGGGCTCTGCTNGTTCCTGTCACTGGCGGACTGGTGGCGGGCCTGATNATCAAATATTACGCACACGAAGCGCGGGGTCACGGCGTCCCGGTCGTGATGGAAGCGGTGGCGGTTAAGCAGGCACGGCTCAGTACACACGTCGCTCTCGCCAAGGGCGCTGCAGCAGCGACCTGCATCGGCACCGGTTTTTCACTGGGGCGCATCGGCCCGCTAATCCTGATGGCTTCTACCTTTGGCTCTGAGGTGGGGCAACGCACTGGGTTATCCGTCGAGGAAACCCGCACTCTGGTCGGCTGCGGTGCCGCGGCGGCACTGACCACGGCGTTCAATGCTCCGCTNGGGGGCGTAATTTTTGCCATTGAGCTGATACTGACCGAGTTTCGCACCCGTTCGTTCATCCCACTTGTGGTAGCGTCAGTCATCGCCACTGCGGTTGCGCGCACCCTCAAGGGCGACCTGACGGCTTTCGATAGCTTGCCTCCCTACAGCCTGCGGTCACCGCTGGAGTATTTGCTTTACCTCGTGCTGGGAGTTTTGGCGGGACTGGCGGCGACTGGTTTCATCAAGCTGCTCTTCAGCGTTGACCGGCTCGCNGCNAGGCTGAAACAGGTNCCACTNCCGGNGCAGACTGCGCTGGGCGGACTNGCAGTNGGGGTGATTGCNCTNTCGTTCCCNGAGGTACTAGGCAATGGTTTCGACGTTACACACGGGATGCTGCAGGGGCAGGCCAATACCACGCGGCTGCGCGGTCCTGACGGAATCCTGGCGTTGGGAAACCTGACACTGCTACTGGCTGCGCTTTTCGCTCTCAAGCTGCTTGCGACCTCNATATCCATCGGTAGCGGAGCCTCCGGTGGCGTCTTCACNCCGTCGCTNTTTTTGGGTGCTGCACTCGGAGCCACTTTTGGGATGCTGGTTGCACCACTCGGCTTCACCGCACCCGCAGGAGCGTACGCGCTGGTGGGAATGGCNGCGTTTGCGGCCGCAGCGACACGCGGAACACTTACCGCCATCGTGCTGCTCTTCGAGATGTCAGGCGATTACCAGATTATCCTGCCGCTGATGCTAGCTTGCGTTGTGGCTGACGCAGTCTGCTACGTAACATCTGAACATTCAATTTACACTACTAAGCTGGCGCAGCGCGGTGTCCATATCGACTTAGGCGCTGAGCAGGACCTAATGCGTATGCTCACTATCAGGGAAGCGATGACCNNCGAGGTGATGACCTTCACCCCCAANACTCCTCTGGAAGTCGCTATTCAGCAGGTTGAGGATACCGGACACATGTCGTTCCCGGTGGTCGAGGATGGAAAACTGGTTGGCATCATCACNTGGGCCGATCTGCACAACGCGGTGCGCAACCACGANCGTCACCTGGCCGTCGGAGACTACTGTGTACGTGATGTGCTGACAATTACGCCTGATGATACGCTGTCACAGGCGCTCGATTTACTGGGGCAGAAGGAGATAAGTCATCTGCCAGTGGTCACGCCGCACGACGCCACGCAGCTTCTAGGCCTCATCACTAAGGGCGATATCATTAAGGCCTACAACCAGCGGCGGCTAGTGCGACGCAAGCGAAGCTGGGACCAGAATGGTGAAAGCCTTTAATGGAACGGGTGATGGCACCNNCGTGTCGTCAGACAATGCTACGAGTGGGGAGCCGCTAGCACACCACAACCAGCACAACGGCAAGGCGCTGAGGTCGCCGACGCTCGCCAATTTGGGGCTGCGACTGCTGACGATAATCAAGCGATACTGGTAGCATGGGACTCTTCGGACGCAGGAAGAAGAAAAAGAAGAAGCGGGCCAAGCCGCCCCGGCTTGAGCCGGTTCTGGCTGNCCCGGCCGCACAGCCCGTAGTGGAGCTGGCGTCGCCGCCGACAGATATCCAGCCCGACATGGTAATCGAGATGGACATGGAATCCNTCGCCCCGANNGNCCCGGCCGCACAGCCCGTAGTGGAGCTGGTGTCGCCGCCGCAGATNCAGCCGCTCGCGGGCAGCGCACCAGCACAGCCGACCGACTGGCAGAAGCGCAGTGAAAAGCCGCTAGTAGACATTCACCGCAGGCTCGACAGCATGTTAGAGGAGGATTCGCAGTCGCTGGAGGAGCGCTACAAGGAGCGATTCGGCGACAGCTTGCCTAAGTCGGTGGCGGGTGATGCGTCAGCGAAGGAGAAACCAGCCACCAAGAAGGAAATCAGGTTCAAGCCNCGCTCCGGGATCAAGTTCACATCGCGTGCAGCTACAGCTCCTGAGCCGGAGGAGCCGGCTGTGGAAGCAGAAGAAGCTGCTNCAGAAGCCCCAGNCGAAGACGTCCCCATCTCAGGCGACACGTCGCCCAGCATCGGCTCTCGCATTACAGGTGGTGCGCGCAGCGCCGGCTCGCGCACGAAAGGCGCCATCGGCAGCGGCGCCTCCGCCGTTGGGCGGGGAGCGCGTGGTGCCGGCTCGGCCGTGGGTCGCGGCGTGCGCTCGACCGGTTCCGCCATTGGCAGCGGCGCGTCGAAGGTCGCTGGCCTGTTTAGACGGGGCGACAAGAAGCCCGCGGTGAAGAAGGCAGCACCGAAAAAGAAGGCTGCCGCGAAGAAGAAGGCGAAGCCCGACTACGGCGCGATGACCGCAGCCCAGCTCAAGGCAGAGCTGAAGAAGAAGGGATTGCCCTTTTCGGGAAAGAAGGCCGCCCTTGTCAAGCGGTTGCAGAAAGCTTAGCGGTGGGTAATAATACTCACTAGGTCACCGTCAGCAAGCATGTGCGCCAACCCCACAGTTTGCCCGGGAAACTTGGCTGAATCACCCCATACTAGTGCGTAGCGGAACTTGCGGCGGAAGTCGCGGTGCAGCGCTTGGCAGATTTCNGCCACGCTCGTGCCGCGTCGCACTACCAGTGGCTCTTCCAAGTCCGCTGGTTGCCCCTGTGGTTTCATGAATACCGATATAAAATCAAGCCGACCGTAAATGGCGTCGCGCAAGGTCTCGAGCCCCTGACCGGTCGGCGGTGCGATTTCGATTGCGCCGGGGCAGAGCTTCCGTGCCTGCGCCAGCTGCGTCTCACTGGCGAGATCAATCTTGGTCAGCACAGTCAGCGAGGGTGGGTAGACACGCGTTTCCGCCAGAAGGTCGACTAGCAGGTCCAAGTTGAACTGCTCGCGCAGCACAATCTGCGCATTGACCACACCATACTCGCGCACGACCGCCTTGATGGCTTCCTCCTCAAGCTCCTGCGCAACGGTGGAAATGACTTCAATACCACCCCGTCCGGTTTGCGCAATCGCGCCGTTAGGCCGACGCTGGTCAAGTCGTAGTCCCGCATCCTCCAGCTCCTGCAAGATTACTTGAGGTGCCGGC
Source organism: Methanobacteriota archaeon (assembly GCA_002731905.1). Taxonomy (GTDB): domain Archaea; phylum Thermoplasmatota; class Poseidoniia; order MGIII; family CG-Epi1; genus UBA8886. The sequence goes on along the minus strand of PCBV01000024.1, from coordinate 12,069 downwards.
TCTGCAGCATCGACCAGATGCAGTATCAGGTCGGCGGCACGGATGACCGAGAGCACCTCGCGTCCGCGGCCGGCCCCGCGCGCCGCGCCAGCGATGAGCCCGGGCAGATCCAGCAGCTGGATGCGCGCCTGNCGGTGCTGCAGCACACCAGGNATGACGTCCAGCGTAGTGAAAGCATAGGCCGCAGTCTCGCTTTCAGCACCGGTGACCGAGTTGAGCAGTGTTGACTTGCCGACGCTGGGCAGCCCCACTATGGCGACTGTCGCGTCGCCCGCCTTGCGCACCCCGTAGCCGCTGCCTTTCGGGCCGGACGACTGCGTCACCACCTGTTCGCGCATCTGCGCTAGTTTTGCTTTCAGCTTGCCGATGTGGTGCTGTGTCACCTTGTTGTACTTGGTGCTAGAGATTTCTTCCTCGATTTCGGCAATCCGGTCGGTGAGGGACACGTTCTGCGGCAGAAAGGTGATGTTATGAAGCCGCTGGTGGGCCCGGCCAGATTCGAACTGGCGACCTTCGCCATGTGAAGGCGACGTCATAGCCAACTAGACCACGGGCCCGCGGCGCGCACCGCAGGTGGTAACTATTTGTGGGTTGCGTTTCACCTGCTGTGGTCGTCAAGGCAAAGCGGGGTCGCCGCCGATATCTCCAGCTGCGCACCGAGCCAGTCCTTGGTCGNCGCAAGCTGGAGAGGTTGCTNGCAGGTCTTTTGNCAGATTTTCGCGTCATTCGTTGTGCCGAGGGTGAAGCAGTGNTACGCGTACCGCATGCCGGTGCCATGGCAGCGCGCAAGGCGTTGAATGGTAACCTCGGTGCCGGNATCACTGGTGAGACGTTGGCAACGAGTGGCACGCTCAAGGGATTGCAACGGCGACTCGCTGGGCGAAAGTAATTAGCTGCTTGCTGANTCCGGAGTCGATGCAGGTTGCCGCGACATGTCCGAAATGCGGTTCCGGGACGCTGCTGGAAGTGAGCTCGGTAGAACAGCCTGAGTATGTTAGCTGCCCCGACTGCGGCCACCGTTTTCTGCGGGAGCCAACTAGCGGCGACGCTCCAGATGGAGCAGTGAGTGCCGGCCCCGAACCACACGATGGCGATGAGCTGGACTGGGGCGATACTGAAGGGGAGGATGACTACGTCGTTCTTTACCCCACAACCAACCGACCGCAGATTGCAGGGTTGATGCTGTTGCTGGCGGCGCTGCTGATGCTGACAACAGTAGTGCTGATGAATGGGACGCTGGGCGATGCGGCAAGGGTTGAGGGCACCACCGCCAAGGCTAACCAGATGATGGAGCAAACCGGCATGCAGTCTGAAGAGGAAATCGATGAGACGTTTGTCCGTTCCGTACTCCGTGCCGGCATTATTTGGGAGCTGTTTTGCACTGTGCTAGCGACCGCTGGTGGAGTGCTGGTGCTGATGCGACAGAACTACACTCTGGTGCTGGCGGGCTGCGCGGCGGCNATCGTAGGAATGGGGACTTTTATGCTTTCAACGCTCTTCGGCGCAATCGCGCTCTACCTAGTCCTCCAGTCGCGTCCTGAGTTCGGTATAGTCGAGGAAGAGAGCTGGTAGGGTGCTGCCTGGAATCNTGGAGCATTTCGGCATCNCCGAGCTTTATCCGCCGCAGGAAGAAGCCATTACTTCTGTCGAACGCGACGAGTCGGTACTGCTTGCAGTTCCCACTGCAGCTGGCAAGACGCTAGTCGCCTACCTGGCTCTGCTACGTACCGTCGCCGCCGGTCGACGAGGAATGTACCTCGTCCCGCTNCGTGCGCTGGCGTGGGAGAAGGTCGAGGAGTTGCATGCGCTCACGGCGGCGGTGCTGCCGCAGGCACGTGTAGGTGTCAGCGTCGGAGATTACGACCGCACGCGCGGTCTCAGTAATTGTGACATCATTGTCGCTACCAGCGAGCGCGCCGACTCGCTGCTGCGTCACTCGCCTGAGTGGCTGCCACAGGTAGGTTGCCTCGTTGCGGACGAAGTCCATTTGCTCAATGACACGGGACGCGGACCAACTCTCGAAGTAACGCTGACCCGCTTCCGCGAGCTGGTGCCAGACTTGCAGTTGGTTGCGCTCTCGGCGACAGTCTCCAACGCGGCCGAAATCGCCGACTGGCTCGGTGCGACGCTGGTGAGCAGCGATTTTCGTCCCGTCCCGCTCGCCCGTGGNATCTACACCGACACGCTACTTGAATGGGAAACGGCCGCGAAGCAGGTACTGCCACGCGCTGGTGCTGAGGGGCTGGTACAGCAGCGACTGCCCGACCAGTCGCTAGTCTTTGTGGCNACTCGTCGCGGTGCCGAGGCGCAGGCGAAACGATTGGCGCCGATTATCGACTCGACACTGTCGTCTGCGGAGCGCGAGGCACTGGTAGAAGCGGCTGACGCGNTAGAGACGGGCGCCGACGAGGCGACCAGCTTCGACCACGGGCTGGCGCAGTTGTTGCGACGTGGAGTCGCTTTCCATCACGCCGGGCTGACTAACCGACACCGGAAACTGGTGGAGGCGCAGTTCAGAGCGCGGCGACTGAAGGCGCTGGTCGCGACGCCGACGCTCGCCGCTGGAGTGAACTTGCCAGCNCGTCGCGTAATCGTNCGNGATCTGAAGCGATGGGAATCGTCGTTCCAGTCCAACCAGCCGTTGCCCATACTGGAGGTGCACCAGATGCTGGGTCGCGCTGGCCGTCCNGGCTACGANGCCGAAGGTGAGGGTGTGCTGATGGCAAAGGACGTCGCCCAGGCCGAGGAGGCCGAGNCAGTCTACTTTCGCGGNGANCCGGAACCGGTNGTGTCACGNTTGGGGNCCGAGCCGGCGCTGCGCACNCACTTGCTGGCNNTGATTGCTGTGGGCGCAGTNAGTGACCGCGAGGCGCTGCACAGNTTCTTGGACCGTACGCTCTTCGGCGCGCAGGGCGAGCTGTGGCGCACACAGCACCGACTGAATCGCGTAATTGAATTCCTGCGCGAGGAAGGGCTCATCACAGTGTCTGGCGCCGAGCCGGGTGAGTTCGCCCCCGCCAGCGAGGCGCAGCGCGAGGAATTCACGGCGACGGATTTCGGTCGGAGGGTCGCGCAGCTCTATGTCGACCCGCTCACGGGCGTCACTATGCGGCGCGCACTTGAGTCTGGCGTGCCACCCAACCCACTAGGGCTGCTACACATGGTAGCGCGGACGCCCAACATCCATTCTCTTTATGTGCGTAAGCAGGAGATGGAAAAGTACCTGGTGCGGATGATGAACGCCGAAGATGAGCTGATGCTCCCCACACCCGAGGATCAGGTCGAAATGGAGTTCTACCTATGGGACCTGAAGACTGCGCTGCTGCTGCAGGACTGGACCGAGGAGATGCCAGAGGAGCAAATGCTCAAGCGCTACTCAACTACACCAGGCGATATTCGTGCCAAGGTAGATGTCGCTGAGTGGCTGCTCTACGCGGCAGGCGAGTTGGCGCGACTGCTTGCTCCCGAAGCTGTTGCGGAGCTGGAGCAATTGCGTACGCGTATCACTCACGGGGTGCGGCGCGAGCTGCTGCCGCTGCTCGCACTGCCCGGGGTGGGTCGTATCCGGGCACGAGAGCTCTTCAACCATGGCTTTGCGGCTCCGGATGCATTCGCGACTGCCACCGAGACGGAGCTGGCACGGGTGCCCGGTATAGGCCCCCTACTGGCACAGCAGCTGGCAGGTCGGCGCGAGCCCGAGCAGACAACGCTCTAAAGGGGGTGCAGTGTTCCGGACGCGATGGTACGGTTAATAGATGACCAGCCAGATGCGTTTGCTTACCGCTCGTTTGGACGGCGTGTGTTCTTCACCGGCCTGCTCATCGCCGCAATTTATGTCGCGTCCGGGACCATCGTGCTGCAGGAATCCGAAGCGATTATGCACCAGACTGGGATGGATTCCGAAGGTATTGGGGGGCAGGTAACAGGGGCGGTAGTATTCGTGATGATTGTTTTTGTGCCGCTCGCTGCGAGCATGCTGATGCTAGTGAATTTCTTGAGCCGTAGCTTTGGTAAACTAGAGATTGAGCAGGGATTGCCGCAGACGATGTTAACCGCTGCGCGGCTAGTGTTCATTGCCGCCATTATTGTGGCTCTTGCGCCTATGGGGCTAGCAATCGATGCACCCATAACGGCAATCAAGTTCTACCAGAACCAGTTCATGACNTGGTTCTTCACGCTAGTNGGGATTGGACTGGCGTTGGTTCTGCTGGCGCCGGTGCGNCAACTGCAACTGCGCACCCGCAAGCCGCTCTGGANACCNGCGCTNGGAGGNGTGTTCGCCGCAGGGTATCTGGTCTGGATGGCGCACTCGCCGGCATGGGANATCTCNGTCTTNCAGCTCTCGCAGGAAAATCTGGCCACGGTNAAGGAGTTTCGCACTAGCTTCACATCCACGATGCTCGCCTGTGCCGGCGCCATCCTNCTCTGCTGTTGGACTGTCAAGCGCAANGCNGCTTCAATNTTGGCGCGCCAGAAGACACACTTCTTCACNCAGGTGGGACGCTGAGCNTGCCTTGGAGCGAGAAGTACCGCCCTGAAACTTTGGTTGNCGTCAGGGGCAACCCGCATGCTGTGACTCAACTGCGTGCCTGGGGCTCNGCGTGGGANCACGGCATCCCAGAGCAGCGNGGCGTNATTTTGGCAGGNCCGGCTGGCTGCGGCAAGACNTCAGCCGCACTGGCGCTCGCGGNCGAGATGGGGTGGGAAGTGGTCGAGCTGAACGCCTCCGACGCGCGCTCGGGNCCGGTNATNGAAGGTGTNGCCTTGCGAGCGGGCCTGTTCGAGGGATTCGCNNCTGACGGCGCTGCACCACGNACCAAGCTGATTTTGCTTGACGAGGCCGACAANCTATACGAGCGACCAGAGCAATCNGCCTCCAAGNNNAAGGATTTCAGCGACCGTGGCGGCCGTAAGGCAGTTATGCTCACGCTGCGCGAAACACGGCAGCCCGTCATCCTGACGGTCAACNACCTTTATGCGCTCACCAAGGGTAGTGGTGGTGCGTTCCGACGGCTGGCGCAAACCATCAAGTTCCAGCAGCTCCCCGCTGCCATAATTCGTGAAGTACTGAATGAAGTGGCGGCGGCCGAGAGCATTGAAATCGAGCCGGCAGTGGTGCAGCGACTGGCAGAGAACGCCCATGGCGACCTGCGCGGCGCAATCAACGACCTGCAGTCTCTGGCTGAGGGTGGCTTGACAGTTGACGATGAACAGGTCGATGCGCTGGGTGTCCGCGACCGCGAAGCGGAGATGTTTGCTACATTGCGCGCGATTTTCGAGGGCGACGATTACGACGGGCCGCGTAAGGCTGTCTTCGACCTGCACGAGCCGCCCGGAGAAATCGCGACGTGGGTCAGTGACAACCTGCCACTGATGTACCGCCAGCCGAACGATTTAGCACGTGCCTATAGACGGGTCTCACACGCCGACGTGCTGCTGGCACGCACTCGTCGTCAACAGAATTTCGGCCTGTGGGGCTACGCTAGCGAGCTGCTAAGCAGCGGCGTTGCGCTCTCGCGCCGCCATCCCACGTCGGGCGCGCGGCTGCAGTTCCCGTCCTGGATTCGCAAGATGGGCGCCTCACGCGGCACGCGNGCCGCACGTGATTCGCTTGCTGCCAAGGTAGGAGCGGCAGTACACATTTCGAAGCGGCAGGCGAAGTTAGAGCAACTAGCCGTTGTGGCGTCTAGTTGCCATGGCGATGCGAAATATGCCGCGAGAATTGCTGGCAAACTGGAGTTGACCGAAGCGGAGCTGGCNCAGTTACTCAGTACGAATACCAAAGATAGCGCAGTCAAAGCAGTCATGAAGGCATCTCAAGAATTTCGCCAAGAGAGAGAGGTCGTTACACTCAAGATACCTCCTTCAACCAAAAAAACTGCTCACATTTCTGAGGTTAAGGTCGAAGAGGCGGAACCGGCAAAGCCTGACGTGGCTGCCGACAAGGGTCAGAAAAGTCTGTTTGAGTTCTAGAAATCAGCCAGTTGCGTCTGTGACTTTGTCCCGAACCGACTTACACCAATGCCAAGCAGTCGCACAGCCTGTCCATCCCAGTTACGGTCGAGCAGTGTCGTTGCCGTGCGCAAGAGGTCCTTAGCTGCAGCGATTTCACTGGGNAGCGTGCGCTGTCGAGTAATGGTTGTGAAATCGCTCCAGCGCAGTTTCAGCGTCACTGTGCGGCCAGTACGACTAGAGTTGGAAAGTTCAGNGGAGACCTGCTCGCATAGCTCGGCTAGTGCAGTCAGCAACTGCTCTCGTTCAGTGATGTCTTTGGGGAAAGTGTGTTCGGTTGAAATTTGCTTGCGCTCCCATGGGCTAGGGTCGACTGGTCGCGTGTCAATACCCTGCGCTAGTTCTTGCAGTACCACGGCGTAGCTGCCGAAGGCAGGCAGCAATACTTGGATGTCCACTTTGACCATATCGCGGCAGGTCTCGATTCCGAGTTCAGCCAGTGCAGTTCCTGTTTTTGGGCCGACGCCATATAGTCGTCGGACCGGAAGAGGAGCCAGAAATTCAGCCTCACTGCCGGGCGACACGATGGTGCAACCCTCCGGCTTGTCGAAATCACTCGCTACCTTTGCAACNAGTTTACTCGTCGCCAATCCGACTGATGCCGGCAGCTTNGTTTCGCTCGAGATGTATTTGCGGAGTCGTGGNACTATCTCCTCCGGCGCTTCCTCATCNCCTAGATCGACGAATGCCTCNTCGACCGAGAGTGGCTCGAGTGGNCCGAATTCCGACAGTCGACGCATGACCTCACGCGAGCATGCCTCGATACGTGGCCAGTNGGCTTTAGCAAATTTTAGTTCAGGACAACGTCGCTGTGCCTGTGTCGCTGGCATCGCTGAATGGACGCCGTGTTGCCGGGCTTCGTAACTGGCAGACGCAACAACACCTCGTGTTCCTGGTTTACCGCCAATGGCGAGCGGCACTCCGCTGTCCTCCGGGTGGTCAAGTAAATACACATTAACGAAGAAGGCATCCATGTCTAAATGCAAAATTGCGCGAGGCCAAACTATTCTTTCCACAGCGCCCTAAGGAAGGGAGCAATTACTTTTNATCCCCTATTCCAATAAAACTGTATGATGGAAAGCGCTTCAGCCGGCCGGCCAGCACATATGATGGGGTTTACCGACGCTGTCAGAAACGCCTTGATGAACAACTATGTAAACTTCAACGGAAGGGCATCACGCTCGGAGTACTGGTGGTTCGCTTTGTTCGCCATTATCGTAAGTTTTATCGCAACGGCATTGGAGATTGCAGCCGGCGTTGCATTTCTCAACATAATTTTCTCGTTAGCGATATTTTTACCCTACCTCGGCCTTGGTTTTAGAAGANTACACGACCTTGGAAAAAGTGGTTGGTGGCTCTTGATTAGCTTTATTCCAATCCTCGGTTTCATCGTACTTCTGGTATTTTTTGTCATGGAAGGCGAGAATCATCCCAACCAGTATGGTGAGGTTCCTACAAACACCATTAAACAAGACGAAAGATATTCACAGTAATTACTAGGCGGGAATTACCTTTAACCCCCCGGACTGTCGGCGAGCGATGGAACTGGACCCGTGGGCCAGCGACCGAATCAAGGACTACGCGCGGCTGCGCGATCAGTTCGGGCTCGGGACACTGACGCCTGACGCTGGAGGACTGCCGGAAGGGACNCTGTTCCGCCGTAGCATCGTGTTCGCGCACCGTGGCTGGGACTTGTTCGGCCGCGCGCTTGCCGACGGGAAGCCGACGGCACTGATGACTGGGCTGATGCCATCGGGGAAGATGCATCTTGGCCATAAGATGCTACTCGATCAGGTCATTGCCTACCAGCGACTCGGCACCGACGTTTTCATTGCGGTCGCCGATCTGGAAGCAGCAGCAACGCGCAACGTTCCGCTCGATGAGTGTCGCGAATTTGCAGTTGAAGAATACTTGCGCCACTACATCGCACTTGGGCTTGAANCGTGCCAGTTCTACTTCCAGTCGGAGCGACTACAGGTACAGCGNCTGGCGCACCAGCTATCGCACAAGGTCAACTGGTCCAAGCTAGAGGCGCTATACGGTTTCAGCAGCTCGACAAGCCTCGCTCATGCAAATGCTCCGCTGGTTCAGGCGGGCGACATCCTGCATCCACAGCTTGAGGAGTTTGGTGGTCCGCGCCCAACATTGGTGCCAGTTGGAGTTGANCAGGACCCACACCTGCGGCTGACGCGTGACCTCGCGACGGCGATGCGCATGGTGCGCTGTCGGCAGGCGAAGGATGGCCGCGTAGGTGCCTTCGCACCCCCCGCTGATGGCATTGAGAAGCTGCTGAAGGACGCTAGCAAGCTATGCCGCAAACTTGGTTTCAAGAAACAGGAGCTGAATGTCAATTACGGCGCACTCTATCTCGACGATGCCGGGGCTGCTGACGTTGAACATATCGACGCCGCGCTGGCACATGTCGACGCATCGCACGGTGGCTTCGGCTTCATGTCTCCTTCGAGCACCTACCATCGGTTGATGCTCGGCCTCACGGGCGGTAAGATGGCATCATCTGAGCCCGACACAGCCATCTTCCTCGCTGATTCTTCGAACGAGGCGAAGCGCAAGGTGAAGCGGGCGCAGACTACTGGTGGCCAGACTGTTGAGGAACATCGCAAGACAGGGGGCACGCCGCTGGAATGTCCGGTTTTCGAGCTTTACGCCTACCATCTGATGGATGACGATGCTCGCCTCAAGGAAATCCACGATGGCTGCGCTGACGGCAGTTGGTTCTGCGGCGAGTGCAAAGTGCTTGCAGGCGACCTTCTAGGTGAATTCCTAGATGGGCACCAGTCACGCCTGGCAGAGGCGAATACAAAGGCGTTCGCTGTTTAAATATCCGTCGTTAGAAATTCCAGCTGCGTTCTGCGGTCATTTCACGGCCTAGAATTTCAGGCATTTTGGCCAGCATTATTGCTTCCATAGCCTCCATAGACACATCATGGCCGAGCGTCACCAGCGAGGTATGCCGTCCTGCTGGTAGGCCGCATCCTTCCACCGCCTGCAGCCGGTCTCCCGGCGTTGCCAGATTGACGTCGAAACCATGGCGCGAGACCCACTGGCTGAATTGCAGTCCGATACTGCCAATCTTTAGTCCGTCAAGCCAGATCCCCATCATGGCTGGATTGCGCTCTGCCTTGACTCCGAAGCTAGCAAGCGACTGAATAATCCACTCCTCGATTAGTGTGATAACTTTGCGTACTGATTCTTCGTGCCAGTGGAAGATTGGATAGCCCACCAATTGTCCGGGTCCGTGCCAGGTAATGCCCCCGCCGCGGTCGACTTCGCGCGATGCGTAGCCGTCTGGCGCGAAAATACCGTCTATTTTTGCGCGGCGACCGACGGTAATGACCTCCGGATGCTCGACGAAAATCAGCGTGTCCGGAATCTCGCCAGCAATGCGCTGCCGTTGCATTTCCTGCATCACTGTGTCCACCTCAGCGTGCGTGCGGTGTCCGGCGCGCAGCAGTGTTACCGGCAATAGCTGTGTCCGCGATTCTAGTACTGTCACTCCGCTCATTTGGCAANGTGGATTGCGTGTCCCAGTCCTGCCAGTGCAGCCTCGGCGAATGCCTCNGTCAGNGTGGGATGGACGTGGATGGTTCCAGCAATATCCTCCAGCCGTGCACCCATCTCGAGCGCATGTGCAAATTCTCCGCTCAGCTCAGCGACGTGTNCGCCAACCGCGTGGATACCGATGATGACATTGTCATCGCGNCGGGCCGTTATGCGTACGAAGCCGCCATCTGTNCCAGCTTGCATTGCCAGCGCACGTCCGCTAGCTGCGAANGGGAATTTCCCCACNGTNGTGGCNATGCCTGCCTCCTTGGCTTCATCTGGNGTCAGGCCNACGCCNANGATTTCCGGNTCNGTGAAGCAGACGGCCGGNATNCCNACCGGATCNAACTCGCGGCGATGGCCAGCNATGATTTCGGCGACCATNTCNCCCTGTGCTGAGGCTTTGTGTGCCAGCATTGGCTCGCCAACCAGGTCACCAATNGCCCAGACGTTGCGCATTGAAGTCNGNCAGCGNGTGTCAACTTTGACGAATGGNCCGTCCAGGTCAATCGCCATGTTCTCTAGTCCCCAGCCTTCGGTGCAGGGACGGCGGCCAACNGCCACNAGCACACGCTCNCCCTTCGCTTTCTGNGNNTTGCNGTCAGNATCGGTAAATNCGACTGTCGTNGTCTTNCCACGAGTCTTCGCCNCTGTCGCTCTGGCACTCAGGTGCANNGGCACCTTGTGCTTACGCAGCCACATTGAAATCGGCCGCACTANNTCTGCGTCATAGAGNGGNAGNATGCGATNAAGNGCCTCGATNAACTCGACCNGACAGCCGAGCTTNCGATAGGCTATTCCCAGTTCAAGACCGATGTATCCGGCGCCAATTACGACNAGNCGNTCNGGCAGTTCTCCCAGTTCGAGCGCNTCGGTTGAAGAGATAATGTTGCCGCCAAATGGCATGAATGGTAATTCAGTCGCCNTGGAACCGGTTGCTAGGANAACATGCTCCGCNGTTATTTTCACGNTGCCTTCTGACGTTTCTACGTCACAAGTTTTNCCNTCGCGGAAAGTNGCCCATCCCCTCACTAGTTCGACGCCTGCCTTNTTCAGGAGCATCTCGACACCGCTGTTGAGTTTGTCGACAATTGATTCCTTCCACTCCACTAGCTTGCCCATNTTCAGCATNGGGCCGTCGGGCAGNGAGATTCCCATNTCNCCNTCGCCGGCATGNGCTCCNAGCTCCTCAAAGCGCGTCGCNGCGTGAATAACTGCCTTGGANGGTATGCAGCCGCGAATCAGGCATGTGCCNCCNGCGCGNTCACCNTCGACNATGACNGTGTCGAGNCCNAGNTGCCCAGCNCGGATGGCNGCGACGTAGCCGCCCGGTCCAGCGCCTACTACCAGGACCTTGCANTTGCGTTCCATNATNACATNAAAATGGTCGCAGGGTGCTCCAGCATNNGCTTCANCGTCTGCATCATCTGGGCGCCGTTNTAGCCGTCGACGATGCGGTGGTCGAACGACCCNGATAGGTTCATCATGCGTCGCACCACNATTGCGCCNTNGCATACNACAGCCCGNTCTTCCGCTTTGTGAACGCCNATNATGGCGACCTCGGGATGGTTGATAATTGGTGTTGCACCCAGACCACCAAGCGCACCTAGGCTGGTGATGGTGATAGTAGAGCCAGATAGTTCCTCGGATGTGGCAGTCTTGTCGCGCGCCGCCTGCGAGACGCGGCGCATTTCCCGGGCGCAGTCCCAGACGTCACGCGCCTCTGAGTGCCTTATCACTGGCACCATCAACCCATCATCGGTCTGGGTCGCCATGCCAACGTGTACTGCTTCGTGCCGGACGACAGTGTTTCGTTCCTCTTCATAGAGCGCATTGCACTCTGGGTGTTGCTGCAGTGTCCTGACCAGTGCTTGCATCAGGAACGGTAGGTAGGTCAGCTTGGGCATATCTCCACTACGCTTCGCGTTGAGGTGCTGTCGCAACGACTCCAGCTCTGTGATGTCAATCTCTTCTAAGTAGCTGAAGTGCGGAATACGTGATTTTGATTCCGCCATCTTAGCAGCAATCTTACGCCGCAGCCCAATGACCGGGACTTCCGTGGTGCCGGTGCGCTTCTGCCCGCGCTGTACAGCTGCCAGTCGACCTCCGCCCTGTAGAAACGTGTCCATGTCGTCATGCGAAATTCGCCCGCCTGGTCCACTCCCCTGAATTCCAGACAGGTCAACCCCCGCTTCGCGCGCTCTTCGCCTCACCGCTGGAGACGCAAGTGGCCGCTTCCCAGCCGGTGCAGCTGCCGCAACAGATGCCAGGGCTGGCTCTGGTGTGCCGACCGGCTCAGGTTCTGGCTCGGGTTCCGGCTTGGGTTCCGGGTCGGGAGCAGCTTCTGGTTCTGGTTCAGCTTCCTTTCCCTTCCCTTCCACTTCAAAAACAATAAGTTCTGCACCTACCGCGACCATGTCACCAGGCTTGCCGGTGGTCGAGATTACCTTACCACTTACAGGGGACGGAATTGCGACGGTTGCCTTGTCAGTCATC
>PCBV01000023.1 GCA_002731905.1 Methanobacteriota archaeon | reverse complement strand
CTGTCCCACACGTAAACGCGGAGCGCGACGAGAACCAGCGTTGCCATAAGCAGGAGAAAAAAGATATCTTTCGGAAAATGCAGTGAGCCCCCAATATATGCCATCGGTATGGAAGTAATCAGAAATGGGAACATCAACCTGATTCTACCGTGGCCGCCACGCAGAAAATTAATTGAGGCAATACTCGTTACAATCAGATTCAGGATTAGTGAAATGGTTGGAATTAACAGGTAATGCACTCCAATAATTGCCATCAGCGCCGTGTAGGATGAGCCGCCGCCAAGTCCCACGGATGAATATAGGAAAGCAACTATGCAGAAGGCTAAAGCCAAAAAATACAGATTCGGGATTATTTCGTCCATTTATTGTTTTCACCTTGCAAAACGGGGACTGGGTAAAAGATAACGGGCATTAACTCTCCAGGGTTGAGCACCTGAAAGCCTAATACCGCCTGCCTGAAGTCAGCGCCGATGCGTCCTGAACGTGCGCTGCTAAGCGAAATCGTGGACTACGCCGGGTTATTCCCGCCCGCGCAATTGCCGCTGGAAAAAGCAGTGCGTGAATACGCCGCGCACCTTGGCGAGGAGAAAGCATGGATGCTGGGGCGCTTTATCATCCCTGCACAGCGACTGGAAGAGCTAGAACCGCATCTTGTTCTCTTTTCGGAACCGGTGCGTATCATTGCATTGGGCAAAGGCGGTCGCTCTGAAGACGAGTATTTAAAAAATCTTAACCAAGACCTAACTGCTATCAAAACCTTCCGTACCGCTCAAGACGCGACCGTCAGCGTCAATGGCTTTGAGGCGCGGCTGCCGCCTCTGCCGGTCACCAACGCATTCATTGCCAATGTGGCCAACCAATTGCGCGAAGCAGGACTGAAGCAATCGCACGAGTTCGCTGTCGATGACCATCTCGAATTGACCATGGCGGCGCTCGCCGCGGCTGACGCGGGAGCGAAGCTGCGCTGCGGTGGCGTGACTGCCGACACCGTTCCGGCGCCTGAGCAGGTAGCGCGCTTCATCGTCGCCGCGCGTGACGCCGNTGTGCCGGTCAAGTTCACCGCCGGACTGCACCATCCNGTNCGGCATTTNAGCGATGACATCCAGACTGAAATGCATGGTTTCCTGAATCTATATGTCGGTGGAATGCTGGCGCACACAACNNGNTNCGGGTGGCAGGAGCTGGCTGGNATCATCGCNGACCAGTCNCCCGACGCGTTCGCACTGACTGGTGTTGGAGTCGAATGGCGTGGCCGNCTGGTACGTAGCGAGGATGCGNNGCGACTGCGTGAAAACGCACTGCTGGGACAGGGGAGTTGTTCTTTTGCCGAGCCGGTAGCTGACCTGCACGATATGGGATGGCTCTGATGGCTAGCGAAGCTAACAACCCGGCGCTGCGGTCGTGGATCAAAGTTGAGACAAAATCACATTTTCCAATCCAGAACTTGCCGTTCGGAATTTGCTGCCCCCGNACTGGGGGCGATCTGCGTGTCTGTTCCGCCATTGGGGAGTTCGTCATCGATCTGGCGGCGCTGGACGAGTCCGGTGCCTTCGATAGTACACCAGTTGCCGATGCCGGAGTATTCCATGAGCCGACGCTTAACGCCTTCATGGCGCTCGGCCGCGAAGCGTGGTCGGCAACCCGGCAGGCGCTGAGCCAGCTGCTGCGCGACNGTTGCGACGAGCTACGCGATAATGCCGAACTGCGCAGGTTGGTACTGCTGCCTGCCCACGAAGTNGAGCTGCACCTGCCGGTGGATGTCGGTGACTACACCGACTTTTACTCGTCTCGCGAGCACGCCACTAATGTCGGNACCATNTTCCGCGGCGCCGATAACGCACTGTTGCCAAACTGGCTGCACCTCCCCATTGGCTACCATGGCCGCTCTTCCTCAATTGTCGTCAGCGGCGCCCCGGTGCGACGACCGCAAGGACAAACACGTCCCGATGATGATCAACCCCCCGTGTTCGGTACCAGTAACATGGTCGACTTCGAGCTGGAGATGGGATTCTTCGTCGGCCCTGGCAACGTGCTCGGCGAACCGGTTCCCGTCGGCGAAGCAGAGGAGCACATCTTCGGGATGGTACTGGTCAATGACTGGTCGGCGCGCGACATCCAGAAGTGGGAATACCANCCGCTCGGCCCCTTCCTAGCGAAGAACTTTGCGACAACCGTCTCGCCCTGGGTNGTGACGCTCGATGCACTGGAGCCATTCCGCTGTCGCGGCCCTGAACAGGAGCCACGGCCACTGTCCTATCTTCAGTGCAGCGACAGTGCGTTCGATATTNCCCTGGAAGTGTGGCTGNCGCCCGACGGAGTAGCGGCAACGCGCATCTGTGANAGCAATTACCGTTATCTTTACTGGTCAATGGCGCAGCAACTGGCACACCATACTGTCGGCGGCTGCAATCTGCGCACTGGTGACCTGCTCGCCTCCGGCACTATTTCGGGACCCACTAATGACAGTCGGGGTTCACTGCTCGAACTTGCGTGGCGTGGAGAAGAGCCGCTGAGCCTCGATTCGGGCGAGCAACGCAGCTCGGTGCAGGACGGAGATACCGTCACGCTGACTGGCTGGTGTCAAGGCGACGGCTACCGCATCGGTTTCGGCGAGTGTTCTGGCCAGCTGCTGGCCGCACACTGAACTCCTTCGCGCGCAGGGCGCGTTCGAGCTAGCGCTTATATAAACCAGCGAGTGGCGCCCCTTCCGGNCGCCGTTTAGGCAGCCGGCGCAGGACTTAACATGGCTCGACGCACGCGTAGGCGCCGTGAGAGCGCACGCAGTAGCCCGCTACTCCNTCCCAGCGCAGCTGCCGCCGTTACACCGACTGCCACGCCAGCTCAAGCACCTCGGACGCGTAAACCGGTCGAACCGCTCCACTGGCCCAGTGTACTAGCGCTGCTCGGCATTTTCCTGCTCGCACTCACACTGCGNACTGCTTGGACACTTGAGCCGGCAACCGCCGACGGCTTCCAGCTGACTGGAGGCAGCGACCCNTACTACCACAAGTGGGTGGTCGACCATGTCAGCGCTACTGGAGAGCACCTAGTCCACGACGAGATGCTCAACTACCCCTATGGGGCGAACAATAACCGGCCGCCGCTCTTCGACTGGTCCATTGCTATTGCAGGNCTGGCGCTGGCGCCCTTCTTCGGTGACGTCGAGGAGTCNACTTGGTGGGCGATGGAAGTGCTGCCCGCAGTCTATGGTGCGCTCATTGTCTTTCCCATTTACGCTATCGGTCGTGCACAGTTCGGCCGGCAAGCAGGGCTGCTAGCAGCGCTCTTCATTGCAGTNAACTCAGGGCATATTTCGCACTCGACCCTCTCGCTGGCTGACCACGACTCCTACATCGCGTTCTTTGGAACCTGCGCCTTCTTTTTCTTCATGCGGGCGCTCACTGAAGGGAACGATGCCCGCTGGATTGCTGACTGGCGCTCTGTCGAGAGCATCCGCAGTGGCTTCACAAACTTCCTGCACTCCGAGCGGCTGGCGCTCGGCTACGCTGGGCTTACGGGCATGACTTTGGCGCTGGTTGCGCTGAGTTGGAAAGGATTTCCCTACCTGATGGTCATCATCGCCACCTATCTGGTACTGCAAATGGTCGTCAACCAATTCCGGAGGGTTGACAGCCTGACCACTGCGATGCTCGGTATCGTCGCGCTCTCGCTGCCACTCCTAATCTCATTTCCCTATTACCACCACATGGGGTTCATCGAAACCTGGTGGGACGCACCCGCCTACGTCCTGCTCGCCTTTATCGGCGCATCGGCACTGCTGGTGCCAACACGAGACCTGCCGTGGCTGCTGGTGCTAGGTGGCACTGCCACAGTCGCTACCNTCGGCTACCTGCTGCTCACCTATGTTTTCACCGAACTGGGATTCCTGCTCTTCAGTGGGCAGGGCTACTTTGTCCGTACCAAGCTATTCGACACTATTGCCGAGGCGCAGCCACCTACCTTCGCCAACTTTGTCTTTTCCTTTGGACCNGTCTCTGTCTGGTTCGGCTTCTTTGGNCTGGCCTGGATGGCATGGCAGCTTTCCGGCGGTCGCACCTGGAAGAAGGACTACCTCTTCATCCTGACATGGTCGGCGGTTGCACTCTACATGGCACAGTCCGCCATCCGCTTCATTTTCAACGCTACACCAGTGATGGCATTGCTCTCGGGCTGGGTCACCTGGCAGCTCATCGAGCGTGCCGACTTTGGTGCGGTGCTGCAGGCGTGGCGNCACTACTGGGGTCGCNATGGGCCTACCATTTTCTTCCTNGCGTTCGGCTCGCTGCTGACAGGAGTCCTAGCTATTTTCGTGGTCGGGCTGCTGGAAGGTTTTCTGATTGGTATTCTNCTGCTGGCGCTGNTGCTCCTCCTCGGCATCATGGCGGCAGGCGAGGATCAGTACCGGTTGCGTGACCGCCTANGNGGACTGCGGCGCGCGTTCGAGATTAAACGACCGGNAATCGCGTTCGTAGTTGTGGGGCTGCTGTTNCTGCCAAATAGCTTTCAGGGATACGACGCCNGTATCCCCTACGAATCCAAGAAAGATCATGACACTGCAGTCTACGACTTTCTGCGCTACTCACTGCTGCGACCGGATGAGTATCAGTACGGCGAGCGCACCAATNCCACTCTCTATCCTGACGGCGTAGTCGGGATGTACAATCGCACCGATAGCAGCGAGTTGTGGTATCTNGGGCTCAGTGGCCCGTCTTTCCCGTCCGACTACTGGATTGAGGGGCTAGAGTGGTTGGCAGAGCAAGACACCCACCTGCCACCACAGCAGCGACCTGGTTTCATCTCTTGGTGGGACTACGGCTTCTGGGCCATCGACATCGGGGAGCACCCGACCGTGGCAGACAATTTCCAGTACGGCTACCAAATGGCGGGCAACTTCATCGCTGCCCAATCAGAACAGGAGGCCATGGCGCTGCTACTCTACCGCCTCATTGAACCCGAGGTNGACCGCAAGGGTGACCAGCGTTTCTCACCCCCAGTACGCGAGGTACTGCTACAGCACTACAGCGAGGAGCAAGTGGCGCAACTAGAGCATATCATCGCCAACGCGAGCGACTATATCCCTGACGATGACCCGGAGCTTAACCGGCGCAACGCCGCNATCCGCGCCGGACGACCCATCTTGATGTCACAGCCGACCGATGTATTGGCTGACGCTATCTACGGCATCGAACAAGTNACTGGACACTCCATTCGCTACTTCGCCGCCGACACGCGCCTTATGCCCTATTCGGCCGAAAATACCGGAATCCTCTACGCACCGGTAACACTCGCCGATTACGAAATTGGAGATTTCGTCGAGGTGCAGGCAGTGCTCTCGAACGGCGAAACACTCGGCTTCACCGACGCTACAGAGATGCTGAAGCAGGACCCCACCCTGACCGTTACCGCGCAGGAACTGACCTACAAAGAACGCTTCCTGAACTCTATGTTCTACCGTGCCTTCATNGGCTGGTCTGGCCCTGACCTAGGACGNCCNATCGAAGACGGGATTCCCGGTATCTCNGGTGCGCTGGGCAGCGATCGTAACCTGCCCCCTNTCCCNGCCTGGAACCTAACCCATTTCCGGTTGGTCGAGTTCAATAGCGGNCTGCGCATCCTGAAATACTACGACGGCGCTGAAATATCTGGTGTTGTACGTACCCCCGACGGGGCGCCAGTGCCGTACGCCAACCTGACGCTAGTCGACGAGCTCCGCACCCCGCACGCGACCACCACCACCGACAAGTATGGTCACTACAGCCTGCTGGCGACTGCCGGTAACCACTCGCTGGCGGTCTCGCTCGGAGGCTGGGAGAGCGACCAGGAAAAACTCTACCTCACCTCCAANAACCTGCTTACCATCCGCGAGTCNCTGCTAATCTCGGAGGCTCAGGCTACCCGCCAGACNGATTGGCANATTGAGTTAGACTTGGAGGTCGAACCGGCCAGCGTCAGCGGTCGACTCTTTTGGGACAAAACCGATGGAGAGCAGCCACTCGCCGGCGTNAGCGTCACTGCCCGGCAAGAATCCACAGACCGNGANTTCAGTGCGCTCAGCGATGGTGACGGTAACTANGTGCTGGAAGGNCTNGCACCNAGCGNNTACNNNGTCACCGCCGACTACCGCGGTCACACNCTCGAGCTGGCGAGCTACGAGGGCGTTGCTGCNCTGCGTGCAGGACAGGCNGTAACGGCCGACGGCGGGTTCGCACCGGCACNGGTGTCGGGACGGNTAGANTTCTCGCCNGAACTGACAGCGCGNCCGGTAGNGCTAATCCTTNACGACCACACCAANGGAACACNGATGGAACAGACNNCTANTGGAATGTTCGACTTCGGTGAACTACTTCCGGGCAGTTANACACTACAGNTGCTAGCTGACGACCTNCACAGCGACGAGTNGGGCAACAACNCNNTACCACTNGAGCTGGAGGCAGGAGATTTTGTGAGTCAGAACNTGAGTCTAGTGGGCGGCTTCCGGCTGGAAGGNNTACTCACCAGCGGTGGNCAACCAATNTTTGATGAACAGATTTCCATCAAGGAAGTNAGTGGNCANCGCACTNCCGAGGTTTTCAGCACTGCCAGTGGCTATTTCACCACAGTTCTNCCGNACGGNCTATACGATTTGTACACCNTACAGGAGCANGGCGACGCGGTTACAGTCTATCTGGACCGGGTAGATAGTGATAGCTATAGCGGGCCACTGGACGCGAGGCTAATGGCAGGGAGTCGTGTCAGTGGCACGCTATTCGTAGATTTGAACGGTAACGGGCTTCACGACTACGACCTAGACGAAAANGTAGTCGGTGGCATCTCGGTGNACTTCGACTCGCCCTACGGGAAGATTGANGTTCCAACCAGTTCTTCAGGCAATTACGAAGCGATTCTACCACAGGGAGACTTCACTGCCCACGCACTACAAATGGACGAGNGGGGCGCGATGGCAGTGCTGCGGGTAATACAGGTGGAATACGGCAGCACGACTGCCGACTTGCCGTTGCTCCCGGCGCAAGACTTGATGGTGCGGCTNTACGAACAGCACCTAGGACAGGACCTGCCAGCTGCTGGGNTGCTACNNCTGGAAGGCGACGGAGGTAGTCTCTCTACNTGGGTANNCGAAGCGGGCGCCGCNCTGATTTTGCCGTCAGGCAGCTANCGCCCGACNCTTGAGAANGACGGCTACCACCTGATNGATGGNGAACGCTTCCAGCACTACGCAATACAGGAAGTTGTGCTGGAAATAGAGCGCGACCCGGTCGAAGTNANTGGNCAACTGCTCTACTCCGGTGCNCCCGNAGGTGAATTCCAGATTAGCTTTATCCCCCTTAGTCAGCCCGAATATTACTATTTAAATTTCAGCACCGACGCATATGGCAATTTTGCGGTGCAACTACCACCCGACCATTATCTCTATAGCTTCAGCCGCGAAGTCGACGGCGTACGCTATCTAGCAGANGGGCTGCTCGAACTAGAACTGGCTTCGCCGCCAGTCGCACTCGGAGTTGTCGAGGCGGAGCTAGCCCTACATGTTGCAGGCCACGCCATTGGCGGNGCCGTGTCGCAGGGGGGACAGCTGCATTTCACAGATACCGAAGACTCGGAACGTGTCATCATGCTCGAGGCGACTCGCTTCGACGGGTTCAATGGNTGGGTCCCNCCGGGTGAATGGTGGGTGCAATTCAACGATTTTTCGGATAGCAACCACTGGAGTTGGCTGTCGACACTTCAGCTGGAAGCNCCGGTGGAGCTGGAGTTGGAGTTGACGCAGGGTCACTACCTGCACGGCGCACTGCTATCGGGACCAACNGGCCAAGTGGTCGAGGAGCCAGTAACCCTACGACTCAGCTCACCTGGCGGCACCTTGTTTATCGATGTGGAAGGTGGGGACTTCGATCCGCGCGATNTGCCGNCAGGCGGATATCTNCTTGAGGCTGAACCAGAAGGCTTCCTGCCCTACTCGCAAGCANTCGAAATCGATGGTGCGACCTTCACGACGATAGAGCTTGTGCCTGAGCCAGTCCCTCTNACGCTCAACCTNAGCTACCGTAACGCAAGCGGGAGCAAGCTGCCGCTAGCAGCAGGCATTAATCTAACACTCAGCCGCGAGGGGTATAGCCAAACCTGGACCNCTGACGAGAANGGTAGCTTGACGCTGNCAGAGCTGATTCCAGCACGCTACGACTTACTTGTCGACGCACTGNCCGGTGGAGGTGNCGACCGCTTCAGCTTAGATCGCAGTCTGAACCTGCGCGCCGGACAGGGACACCAATACTTCGACTACATCGCTAGCTGGGAAGTACAGGTGCAGGGTCGTGTGTTCTACGACCGCAACTTTGATGGNAAAACCGATGGAAACGAGCTGCTCCCCGATGCGCTGATCGAGTTCCGTGATATGGCAGGCGCGACAGTCATCGCTAGTCTGCAGACCGGCACTAACGGTGACTTCACTACCTGGCTGGTGCCTGGAAATTACTTGCTCTGGACCCGCTCCAGCGCGGACGCTAGCTACGTACTGCTTGAAACCCTAGAGCTTGAAGGCTCTCTTGAGCGAGAACTCTCGCTACAGCGTGGCGTCCACTATGCGCCTACCTTCCTGCGTGACGACGACGGGAGTCTACTACCGGACCNGACNGTGGAGGTCAGCGGCGGCCCGGCACCACTNGAGCTGCAGACNAGCNACGGCACACTCGAGCTGCTGCTGCCGGCAGGCGAGTATCATTTGGAGGCTGAATGGATCGAGCTGGAGTCCAGCCCGGACTGGATTTACGTTCTGGACCGCGATGAAACGCTAACGCTGGAACGCGACGGCGAGGTGTCGACTGTTGGGNTGGAGCGACAGCTGCTGCGAGGGGTCGACATCATACTTGACCAACAGATGGCCACGGGCACACTGGGGCAGTCGATCGACTTCATGTTCAACTTGACTGGCAGCGGCTACCGCACTACTACCTTCAGCGCCTCGGTCTCGGACGCACCAGCCAACTGGACCGCTAACTTCGGCTCGGGAGGGCAGGTAACCGTTGCACAGGGCGAGACCGTGCAAGCGATGCTGACTGTGATTCCCGATGACGGGGTCGTGCCGGGCGCATTCACTTGGTGGCAGGTTAGCTTCAGCTGGGGTGGCAGTGGCGAGCAAGACCCGCTTACCTACAACTACGAGCTACAGGTTATGCCGCAGCAGCGACCNNCGCCTGATTTCACAATTAGCGAGGTGACTTGGTCACCCTTNGAGTCGATTGTTACTGGGAGCGAAGTGACGCTGCGTGCGACAGTACAAAACACCATCCATAATTCTGGAACCCACTTTCCNCAGGTGACATTTTACGCAGGTGACGAAATCATCGAGATGACTAGTGCCGAGTTCGACGGTGAAAGCGAGTGGCTGGTCGAGACNACCTGGACGGCTGATGAGGGAAACACNGTAATTCGAGTTNTGNTTGACCCCGAGTCGCTGTTCGAGGAGCAAGANGAGACCAACAATGAACAGCTGCTGACACTGGCTGTNNACACACCAGTCGAAGAGAGCGAGGNNACGCCCTGGATACTAGGAGCNGCTGTCGTGCTGCTGCTGCTGATTGCCTACTTCGCGTTCCGGTTACGCCGCTAGGAAATCGTAAGCTCCTTGACTTCGTANTTCTCCGCGCGCTTGTCGATGTACTCAA
The DNA here is from genome assembly GCA_002731905.1 of Methanobacteriota archaeon. Lineage (GTDB taxonomy): Archaea > Thermoplasmatota > Poseidoniia > MGIII > CG-Epi1 > UBA8886. Next base: position 14,881 of record PCBV01000023.1, on the reverse strand, counting down.
TAAGGTCGGAAACGTGCGGCGATTCNAGCATGATTTCGCCACTCTCGTGGTCAACAATGCGGAAGGGCATGAGCCCCCTTGCATCGATTGTTATATATTGGTTTCGAATTTCACGCCCAATTCCTTAATTCCGCTGTGATATGGGGTGGCGTGAAGCAGTATCTGGAGCTGGTAAAGGAAGTTCTCAACCGAGGAACACGCAAGACAAACCGCACTGGCGTCGATACTGTTTCGGCATTCAATATCAATTACTCTGTCGACATGGGGAGTGGTTTTCCACTACTGACCACCAAAAAAATATCGTGGAAGAACATTGTTGTCGAGAACCTCTGGTTCCTCTCGGGCGACCTGCATGTCGGGCTGATGCAAAAGCACGGATGTAAAATCTGGGATCCGTGGGCCGATGACGCAGGCTACGTGCCGAGCGCCTACGGGAATTTCTGGCGCAACTTTCCGGTCCACGACGGCGACNGTATNAGCTTCAACGACCAAGTACGCTACGTGCTGCGGACATTGCGCGAAAGTCCCGACAGCCGGCGCATGGTCATCTCAGCTTGGGCNCCCGGTAANGCGCAGGNGAGCGCACTGCCGCCCTGCCACCTCATGTTTATTTTCAANGTCCAGTATACNGAAACAGGTGAACCTAGGCTCTGCCTGCACCTCACNCANCGTAGCTGTGATGTTGCNCTNGGNGTGCCGTACAANATTGCNGGNTACGCATTTCTGCTNCACCTTTTCGCCCATTTAGTGGGAATTCGGCCCGGCATCTTCGGCCACTCGCTAGTNGATGCACACATTTACACCGCCAAGCCAGACGGCTCAATGGCCGAATACGACCACGTTCCGGGGCTGCGGGAGCAGCTGCTGCGCGAGCCGCGGCCGNGGCCGCAGCTCACAATCAACCCGGCGCTTACGACGCTAGATGACGTGCTAGCGCTATGCAACGCCGACCTTGAGTCAATTCTAGCTGCATTCCGGATTGATGNCTATGATCCACANCCTGCCATTGCCTTCAAGGTCGCGGTGTGAGCGGAACCCTTCTAGCGGCAATCTCGCCCGATATGGTTATCGGTCGTGATGGAGGAATTCCATGGCATTACCCGGGCGATTTGCGACGATTCAAACGATTGACCCTGGGTCACACTATCGTGATGGGGCGTCGCACCTGGGAATCACTGCCAAGACGGCCGCTGCCGGGACGGCGTAACCTGGTGCTCACTTCACGCAACCTCGATGGGGGCGAGTGCTTTAGGTCACTCGCAGAAGCAGTAGCGACCATAGAGGGTGAAATGTTCTTCATCGGCGGCGCGCAGCTATACTGTGAAGCGCTAAGTATCGCTGATTTCATTGACCTGACCTTGGTGCCTGATGAAGTGCCAGTGGAGGGGAGCGTGCTGTTNCCGCCGATTCCNCCGGANTGGGAACCGGGGCCAGTCGAGNCGCATCCCGACGAGCCGAAACTGCGGCTGCAGTGCTGGGCACGGCGCTAGCCGCTACGCCAGTCGGGGTCATTGCGCAGNACCCANAGCGGGCTGCCGATGATGTAAACGGCAGTGAGCAGTGCCGCCACGATCCATAACAGTTCCCACACAGCGTAGCGCTGCCACGCGGCTAGGATAGCAAGCTGTAGCAGCAGCACTGCCCCNAAAATGGGCAGCAGCATCTGCCCACGTGCCTTCAGGAGTGGCAGCGTCGTAACCATAGCGAATGCTGCCAGTCCGAGCAGAGCCGGCGGCCACGTCGCTGTGTNGNCGGTGAGCCAGGAAAAACGCAGACAAACGGTTAGCACCAGAACCATCATCGCTGGTGTTGGCATCCCTNAGAAATAGCGCAACTGCTCCTCGCGCTCATACGTGAAGCGNGCCAGCCGCAACACTCCCAGTAAACCAACCAGCAANGCGCCCACCAAAGCCAGCATATTCGGCGCGTCCCAGTCACCACTGAGCGAAANCGCCGGACCNCGCGACANATTGTACCAGAGNGTATAGATGAGCGCCATCGGTGCGAGGCAGAAGCTAACCATGTCAGCCATTGAGTCTAGCAGCGGCCCGAAACGGTGGCTCGAGCCGTAGCGGCGCACAAGCATTCCATCGATGCTGTCAAGAAACGCCCCGACCACTAACAGTAGCATTCCAATCAAGATTGCGCTGCGCGTCCCATCGAGGAAATAGGTAATCGCTAGCAGGCCGCACCCTGCGTTGCCGAGCGTAGCCANGTCACCATACGATACCTGGAACAGGGGCCGGAAGAGCCTACGCAGCATCACGACCTCGTCAGNCGCGCCACTGTCTGGCCTGCCTNCAGCTTCTGTCCTGGCATGACTACCATCTCGNCCTTNCCCGGTAATTCCAGATCAACTCGCGANCCGAGGTGGATTATGCCGATGCGCTCGCCCTTCACCAATTGCTGNCCTTCGGAGAGGTAGCTGGTGATNCGCCGGGCTAATGCGCCAGCAACCTGTATCACCACCACTAACCCGATAGTGGTCTCGAGCTCGGTGCGCAGCTGCAAGTTGGCGTCCGCACCAGCGCCATAAGCGGGGCTGAAGCCAGCTCCAGAACGGTGTTGCACCACGACGCGACCATCCAGCGGTGCGCGGTTGACGTGGACGTCCAGCGGTGACATGAAAATTGAGAGNCGTACACGCCCGTCCTGCTCGNCAACGGAAAGCACCGTTCCATCGGCGGGGCTGACAACATCATCCTCGANNAGCCGTTGCGGGTCGCGGTGGAACCAGAGTAANNCGCTACCAANCACTAACAGCGCNGCCGCGGCCCAGCCAGCTTCACGTAATGGCATATCAGACGGCANCCCCGCGGNGGCGGCGAACGGNACCANCGNCAGCCCCAGTGCGGCGGTNGCNTAAATCCAGCNCGGNGTACCGNCGGCGAAAGGGGGCGTGCGCCTTCCCNGNGGCGGTTCACGCCACGGCAGGTCCATCACCCCTAGAATGGCGTCCTGCATCTCTGGCAGGTAGTGGAACACGATATACGCCAGCGCAACTAGCGCGATCAGGCTGCCACCTTTCCCTATCCAAGCGTGCGCGTAGTAGAATGTATCCTCTCCCCACACATTCTGGTAGGTAAGCCAGATAACTACGGCGTTCCGAATCAGATTGAGCAAGTAAATCGTGGGCACAGTCGCTAAGAACGCGTAAAGGCGGCGCTGACGTGGTGCGCTAGTACATAGCACGCCGCCAACAAAGATTATCATCGACTGCAACGCAGTACACGCCAGTACGATGCTGACCGGGGATGACATCGGGTCGCGCCACTCTGCCTCGACGGGGACGCTCACACCCTGATGCGTTGAGCCAATACGATACCAACGCGAGCCGGAACCGTAATCCAGTGCTTCCAGCGCAGTCGGATAGCCGAATATATCAAGCAGCCAAACCGACTGTTCTGCCACCACTAGGATTAGCCATCCTGCCANTAGCGGGATTCGCTCAACCAGNAAATATATTCCACCGGCGACTATGGTCATNGCCACTAGCCAGCGTAACGCNGGGTATTCCTGCTTCCAGTAGATTGTNAGCCAATGNTGGTACGCCANGTAGCCAAAGAACGGCAGCGCCATAGCGCAAAAAAAGGCGTTGACGGGNTCGTTAACNGGAAGNGTCGCGTAGTATGCGACCTCACTCCACCAGAAACCACCCANCGCCAGCCANCCAACCATGCAGAGCCGGTGGCCNGCAGTAACCGGCAGNCTNCGCCCTGCAAATACATGGGGGCCACTTGAGAGCCNGTATCCTGCCGTNAGTANCAGCAGCGACCCAANGGCGAGTANCTCACTGGCCGGTATCATCACTCCGCGCGACNCCTCCCCGCTAAAAAAGACTCTTCAGCTAAAATGNGCACACGCNGCTGCGTACGATTCGGGGTCGCCGATGTCAAACCATGTCCCGGCATAGGCAATGCCGCGCACCGTTGCACNGCTGCTGCGCCATGCCAAGAAATGTCCTAANGCATCGCGCTGTCCGCCGCCGNCGAGAAAATCATCGAGAGCGCTGACACCGCTAGAGGAGAGCAGCCAACAGGCGGTCGCCGCCAGAGTAGAACGTGGTACGGACGGCTTCTCGACAAAATCGACAATGACNCCGTCCTCCAGCGTGGCGATACCATAGAGTTGCGCTAGCTCTCGGCTCTGGACGTCGTAGAGCGCAATGATGTCGTCGCCGGTCGCCTCGTGCAACTCTACCAAGCGGTCGAGATTNAAGTCAAAAAGATTGTCGCCGCCGGCGATGAAAAGCGGACCTGTCAAATGCTGTGNCTCCACTAGTTGCCCGAGGGCGCCCAGTGCGCCCGGCTTCTCATCTTCGCTGTGTGCCTGCTCGACCGTTAGCTCTACTTGCAGNGGACCGTCGTAGCTGGTGATGAAGGCATCGAACTGGCTGGCAAAGGCGGCGTTGACCGCAAGCAGCACACGATTGGGGGTGACTGCCTCGAGCGAGCGTAGTACATGTGCCAGTAGTGGTTCGCCTGCGACAATGAGCAGCTGCTTAGGGGTATTGCGTACCAGCTCTCCCATGCGACTCGCAAAGCCACCCGCCAGAACGATTGCGTCCATCAGAGCGAGATCTTGCCGCCGGCCATCAGTTCCTTGATAGCATCATCGGCTGCCTCAGCGAGCTTCGTGTCATCATATAGCGCTTGCTTCACAGCCTGATGGCGGTCGCGTACCTGCTTCCAGCGCGCCTGCTGCTCCTCGCGCGTCACCTNACGGTGCTGTCGCAAGTGGTCAAGCATCTCCATCGCGCGTTGGTGCTGGTGGTCTGCACGCTGGCGAATTTCGACAAAATCCTGATGTTTTTTGTCTGCCTCTCCAGAGAGATGTGACGCCTCCTGCATCATCTCGGTCATCTTGTCATACAATTTTGAATTGAGCTTCGCCAGCCGCACNACTTCCTGNTGGTGCTGATCCGCCTCGCTGAAGCGGGTGTCGATTGACTCGTCTAGTTCGCTCACCTCGGCATGCAGGTGCTCCTGCTCCTCCAACGACACCTGTTGCTCGCTCAGGCTGCGGCGCAGGATGGAAATACGCTCAAGCAAGGCGCGCTCNCGGGCAATTGACATCTCGGTTGTCTCGAGCCGTCGCTCGGACGCCATGATTTCCGACATTAGTGCCTGAACTGTGTCGAGTAGCCCNCCCGAGCCCCGGCCGCTCTTCCCCTTCGCCTTCTTGGCGGCAATTAGCTTGTGAGCCTGCTTGCGCAGCTGNTCACGGGCTTGCATGCTCTGGCCCTTGGCGCGCGAGTTGGACTTCATTTCCTCGCGCAGCGCTAGAATCTGTTCCATCACCTTGTGGCGCTGCTCATGCAGCGCATCGCGTTCGTCGCGCAACATGCGCGACTCGTTATTGAACTCATTGCGGCGCGCTACGAAGCGCTGGAATTGCTCCTCCGAGCGCTGTATTTCGGTCTTAGGCTTGCGCTGTCCCTTCTTGCGTTGTGCCATCGGAAGCGGGGGACGGCTAGCGTGGTAATATAAAATCAACCTCTCAGACAGAAAGAGTACTGTTTGAACTATATCACCGGGAACTATGCGAAGGGGTTGAGTACCTTGTAGACTGAGTCATTGATNGGTCCTATTTCCAACGGCATTTCCTCTCCCGTGAATGTTTCAACCACCTCGATATAGCGGGAAGCTGCCTCCACCCGGATGTCGTCAGTCAGTGTGGGCGGCTTTCCTTTACCGGTAAAGCCCTGATTTGCGAGCCAGGTTCGCACGTATTCCTTATCGAACTTGCGTGGCTCTTCCTCCTTTTCAAAACGCGCTTCATAATCCTCCGCCAGCCAGTAGCGGCTGGAATCGGGCGTGTTTACTTCGTCCATCAGCATAATCTTGCCTTTGGAAATACCAAATTCGTACTTGGTGTCTACGAAAATCATACCCTGCTCGGCCGCACGCTCGACACCGCGGCGATAGAGTTGCATCGAAATCTTTGAGAGTTCGCGGAACAGCCCCCGCTCAATCACGCCGCGGCGATAGAGTTCCTCAGGTGCAACCGATTCATCATGGTCGCCCTGTGCCGCCTTAGTTGAAGGGGTGATTATCGGCTCGGGGAGCTGCTCGTGCTTACGCATGCCATCCGGTAACTCATTACCGCAGAAGTNGCGGTCGCCCCGCTCGTATGCGGTCCANATCGAGGTAGAAGTAACGCCAGTCAGGTAGCCTCGCACGACCATCTCGACTTGAATGGGGTCGCAGCGTCGCACCTCCCACAAATTGGGGTGTGGTCGTCTTAGCACATGATTAGCGACTATGTCAGCCGTTTCCCCGAACCACCAGTCGGCCAGCTCGACCAGTGCTTGCCCCTTGAAAGGGACCGTTCCCAACACGCGGTCAAAGGCAGAAATGCGNTCGGTNGTAACCATTGTAATCGTCTCTTCCTTGACNTAATTGTCACGCACNTTNCCACGGTAGAGTTCGCCTTGGTCTTCGTAACTGGTCCCCTCCAAGGTATGGGGNAGCTGCTGTCGCAGGATATCGNGGGCGACCATGTNNCNCCGAANGTGGGAGCGGGACTAAAAGCNGTATNGGTNGGTGCAGCGCAAGGCTGAAAAACTGCANGTNACTCTTGCGCAAGGTTATCGTGCTNAGCGACATGCTGAGGCGCCGCAGCAANAGACTGCTNCGCCCACTNGGNGTTTTCATGGGTCGTGTCGGGATTCGNCCCAACAANCTCACCTTCCTCGGNCTGGCGCTGACCGTTGCTGCAGCNTGGCAGCTGTACGCATCNGACCANGANGGGANGCCTGTNNCCATCNTGCCTGGAGTAGNACTGATGTTGCTGGCTGGGCTGGCTGACGGCGGGGACGGNTTNGTGGCGCGCGCTGCTGNCCAGACNAGCGTNCGCGGCGGCTTCCTTGATGCNCTGACNGACCGCTACTCNGACAGTCTGCTCTTCNGCGCGNTGCTGCTGGGNGGNTGGCTNGTGCCACTGCCGCAAGCACCCNCGATAACAGGCGANNCGTGGGCNCTGGCNGCGCTCATCGGNGCNCTGCTAACCTCTTANTCACGCGCNGCCGCNGAACGGCTCGGNGTGAGCCAGCAGGCNGTGGGCCTCATCGANCGGCCGGAGCGNATCATTCTGCTTGGCTTCGGTNTGCTAGCAGGAGAATTGGCAGGTAATCCCGCNATCTGGACTACCGGAACNCTGGCGCTGCTGGCATTGCTCGGAAACCTCACAGTGGCGCAGCGACTCGTACATTTCTGGCGAAATGCATCTGAAACATAATTTAAATATAGGTCGTCAGTGGAACAACATGTCTGACTGGCGAGGGCTGGCAGCCACTGGCCTTGGANTAGGGNANTCACCATTCGCTCCCGGCACAGCCGGCAGTGGTGGTGCGCTGGTACTGGTCTGGGTGATTATGACCTATGGCGGAGCACAGGGTGGCTACGCACTGCTAGCGATTGCCATCCTGCTCTACCCGGCNGGNCGCAGCTTGGCTGAATGGGCCGAACAGGAGTGGGGCNATGACCCCGGANGCTTTGTGCTGGATGAGATAGCAGGCTACCTGCTAGGTGCCGCCATTNTTTGGCTTGCTACTGCATCATCCCCAGATGTAACCGAGCTAGTGGCACTGTTCGTCCTGTTCCGCGCCTTTGACATCCTGAAGCCATGGCCNATCTCGCGGCTNGAGGANNTCAAGGGTGGTGACGGGGTGATGCTNGATGATGTTGCAGCCGGTATACTGGCTGCTGTCGTGCTACTTCTGCTCCCTATTCTGTTTTAGCCAGCCCCCTGCTTGCGATGCCAATGGNCGAAATCGTTCTCTATTTGCATATCATCGGCGCCATTGCGCTCTTCAGTGGATTGGTGGCGGCTGCTGTGGCGATGTTGCGCATGGAGCGCGCTGCNGGTGANACGCGNCGCGAGTTGGCGTCAATGGCGCGGGCGATGGCGTCAATGGCGGCAGGAGGCGGCGCACTGACGCTGCTATTCGGGCTCTATATGGTACTCAANGANCCNNNGNNNNANTTNGGNNANGCNTGGATTGACAACTCNCTNGGNCTNNTNCTNGTNATNGTTGNAGTTATCCCGCTNGTNATNGTNCCNCGGCTNCGNGCGATTGCCGACGGGGANGNTGGGACCATGGGCGANCCANNGCTCTGGATTACGACAACTGGCATGCTAGGGGGATCTTTCGGCATCGAGTACTTGATGGTTGCGAAACCGCTAGCACACGGCAGCGACGACGGCGTNCTGCTGCTATTTCTGCTACTTGGTGCAGGAGCGGGCTGGTTACAGACCAGAGAAGCCTGAGTTTCGTTTTTTACCCGCCCTCACTGGGGGCGCAATGACTGAGATTGAGATTCGTGTCGGTCTCAAGCCGGGCATGGCTGACCCTGAAGGCGCCAATGTCCAGAAAGCACTGGGATTGCTAGGCTTTGAGTCTGTAGAGGGTGTGAAATCGGCGCGCTGCTACCGCGTCTTGCTCGAGCTGCCAGAAGATAAAGCGCTCAAAGAGGCGGAGCGCATGTGCCAGCGGCTGCTTGCTAACCCTGTAGTGCATGACTACTCTATCTCGGTGGTGGAATGAAACTACAGCCGCTTGAGGGCGTGGAACAGGCATTCACGGTACCTCTCGATGGAGACCTCAAGGCAGCCGCCGAAGTGCTAGGGCTGGGACTCTCGGTCACTGAGCTTGAAAAGGTACGCGACTATTTTCGCGCCGAGAAACGGGTGCCAACCGATATCGAGCTGCAAGCGATTGATCAGGCATGGTCCGAGCACTGTTGCTACAAATCATCGCGCCCCGTTCTCGAGGAAACCGTTTTCGGACTTGATGTACCGCGCAAGGTCTTCGTGCGGGAAGATGCAGGTGTGATGGAATTCGATGCCGACCACTACTACGTTGTTGGCCTTGAGTCACACAACCACCCTTCGGCACTCGACCCCTATGGCGGGGCGGCGACTGGTATCGGCGGAATCCTGCGCGACGTGGTCTGCATGGGTGCACAGCCAATTGCCTTGGTCGACCCGCTGTTCTTTGGGGAACTAGATCTCCCTCGCGCTGAGCTGCCTGAAGGCGTCAAACATCCACGCTACCTGATGGGAGGGGTTGTAGCTGGTATCCGCGACTACGGTAATCGTGTGGGAATACCTACAGTGGCTGGTCAAGTGGTATTCCACCCCAACTACACTGGCAACCCACTGGTGAACGTGGGCTGCATTGGTGTGATGCCGAAAGCAGAACTGATTCGCAGCCGAGCTGGCGGACCGGGTGACGTCTACATCCTCGCCGGTGGCCGCACCGGCCGCGACGGCATCCACGGAGTGACGTTTGCGTCACGCGAGCTGGAAGCAGGCTCCGAGAGCGACATTGGCGCGGTCCAGCTGGGGGATCCGATTACCAAGGAACCACTGATGCACCTCTGCCTCGAACTGAACCGAGCCGAACTACTGACCGGGATGAAGGACTTGGGTGGTGGCGGTCTATCGTGCGTAGTCGGTGAACTGGCGCTGGATGGTGGCTGCGGTGCGCGCGTAGATTTGGAAAAGGTGCCACTCAAGCAGCCGGGAATGGCACCATGGGAAATCTGGGTTTCGGAATCACAGGAACGTATGATGTTTACCGTGCAACCTGAAAACGTCACGGAAGTGCTCGAACGATGCGCGGCGTGGGATGTTGAGGCGACCGAAATCGGAGAAGTTGTCCCACAGAAGCGAACGAGCGTTGACTGGCACGGCACGACTGTGCTGGACCTCGACCTTGAGTTTACAACCAAGGGCCCAGCCTATCAGCGACCGTCGCTTGAACCGCAGACGCCTGAGCTCCTAGCAGCAGTAATGGAGCAACCAGACGACCTCGGAGCATTACTGCTCGAGCTGCTGGCGACCCCCGAGGTATGTTCGCGCTCGTGGATCATCCGACAATATGACCACCAAGTACGCGGATCTACTGCACTTAACCCGCTACAGGGACCGGTCGGGAACGAAGGTCCTGGAGATGCTGCCGTGCTGAAGCCCGTGTCTGATAGCTGGCGCGGACTGGCGCTGACGAGCGACGTCAATCCCTGGCTGGTGGAGGCCGACCCCCACGCAGGAACACTACTGGCGATTGCCGAAGTATGCGGTAATCTCGCCGCTGTAGGTGCACGTATCGATTCGCTCGCCGATTGTCTCTGCTTTGGGAATCCAGAAAAACCTGAAGTGATGGGGCATTTCCGTGCTACCTGCGAAGCGCTAGGTGAAGGCGCGCTGGCACTTGGGGTGCCGTATATCTCAGGCAACGTTAGTTTCTACAACGAAACTTCCCAAGGTGCTGTACCGCCAACACCGGTGCTGATGGGAATCGGACTCGTTGATGATATTCGTAATTGCGTCACGAGCGACCTGAAGCTAGATGGAGAACTCTGGATTATAGGTGCAACCCGTGACGAGCGGGGCACCAGCCTCGCTGCACGGCATCTTGAATTCGAGGGAGGAACACTGCCCACGGTCGATTTCACGACTCTGGTTCCGCGTATGGAGGCTCTGATAGAGGCGATTGCGGCTGGCGAGGTAGTTGCATGCCACGACCTCTCGGCTGGCGGTCTCGCAGTTGCGCTGGCCGAGATGTGCCTCTCCGGTAACGGCGCAACGATTGAGCTGTCCTCGAAGCTGGACGCAATGGCCACTCTCTTCAGCGAGTCTGCAGGACGCTGGCTGGTACAGGTCGCTCCGGGCTGCGAAGCAAGCTTTGCGAAGCGTTTCGACCACGCACAGCGGCTCGGCGCGCCCGCTGATGAGTTGTCCGTAACATCCAACGGCAAAACACTGCTGGAGTTATCACCAACAGCGCTGCGAGCGGCTTGGGAAGCACCGCTCTGGGAACGGCTGGCCTAGGCATTTTTATCAACCCCCTTAATCGGCAGCACGATGACTCTTGCAGCGACGCTGATACTGCTGATTTTCATAATTACCTTCGTGCTCATTCTAGGCGAGTTCGTGCACCGCACTACCGCTGCCTGGATAGGGGCAGTAGCGATGCTGATTGTGGGGAAACTGACCGGTACGCTCGACTGGTGCACACATGGAGAATGTGAAGGGAACCTCTTCGCTGCAATTGAATTCAATGTGATTGGACTGCTGCTGGGAATGATGATCTTTGCGGCAATGCTCGAAATCAGCGGCTTTTTCGAGTTCATCGCCATCAAGGCGACAAAGCTCTCGAAGGGTGACCCCTGGATGTTGGTAGTTTACTTGGGAACCTTCACCACACTGATCTCGGTGGTCATCGATAACGTGACTGCGATTATCCTGATTGCGCCGATTACCATTAAGATTTGCAACAAGCTGGAAATAAGTGCCATCCCCCCACTAATTACCGAGGCAATTCTCTCCAATACGGGTGGCGTCGCTACATTGGTGGGTGACCCCCCGAATGTCATGATTGCAGCCTCGACAGGGTTCACCTTCAACAGCTTTATCGAGCACCTAACGCCGCTGACAGTGATAGCATGGATTGCGACGATGGGGTATATGCGCTACTACTATCGCGACTGGATTGAGACCCGCCCTGAGCATGTGGTGGAAGTGCTGGCGGAGGACGAATGGGCAGCAGTCCGCGACCGGCCGATGATGAATCGCACGCTGGCGGCGCTAGCACTCACGATTGGGATGTTCTCGGTGCACGAGCTTATCCACCTCGAGCTGGAGATTTCGGCCATCGCGCTCGGCGGAGCGGGGGTCGCGATTGCGCTTTCGCTGCCTGACCTGCCCGAGGTAGTCGAGAGAGTCGAATGGCCTGCGCTGCTTTTCTTTGCCGGGCTGTTCATAATGGTCGGTGGCCTGGAAGGGGTAGGCCACCTCACGGCGTTAGCGACCTGGATTTTCAACACCTTCCAGGAACCACTGATGCTGGCAGTTGCAGTCATCTGGGTCTCCGCCATAGCGTCGGCAATCATCGATAATATACCCTTTGCCGCCGCGATGATTCCAGTAATCCACAAACTTGGTGAGCTAAGTGTGGACCCAGTAACAGAACTCCCTACGCTTAACACCGCACCGCTCTTCTGGGCACTAGCAATGGGATGCGGCTTCGGCGGTAACGCGACCCCCATCGGTTCCTCGGCCAACGTGATGGCGGTCTCAATTAGCGAACGCGGCGGTCACACCATCACCACCGCTGAGTGGATGCGCGTAGGGCTGCCTGTGATGCTAATTACCTGTGTCGTCGCAACCATTTTCATGGTCGTCTTCTACGACTCGCTCTACGTCCATCCCTGAGCCAAGATAACGGCGCAGATCGAGCAGTCATCCGGGTCACTTACGGCGGCACTGCACTCTGGACAGTACGCGCGTTCCAGGAACTTCTCCAGCCACGCCGCGCGCAGTTCCGGCTCATCGGCTTCCATTGCATGACGTAGTTCCTCATCTGCGCCTTCGAGCGATGACAAATGCTCCAGACTCGCCATCTTGGCGACTGTATCTGGCTGCGGCCGTAACAACGGCGCCATGAATACTCCCGCGACAAAGCCAGCAGCGTGCGCCGTGTGCCCCACACCATCACTGATACCGGCGGCGACATAGGCCGTCTCACCACCCATGAATACCAGTGCTGCCAGTATTACTGGCACACGCGGCAGGAAGAGCGGGCCTAGTAGCATTGGGATTTCGTCGCGCGGATAGAGCAGCGCGAAGGCACCCATCACTGCGAAAACCGCCCCTGATGCGCCGATATGGATGCTGTCCTGTCCTTGCCAGAGTGCCAGCAACCCACTGCCAAGCGACGCGAGCAGCCCGCCTGCGAAAAAGACAATCAGTAGCCGACGCGTACCAATGCGCTCCTCGAACGGCGCGCCGAGCAGCAACAGCACCAGCATATTCATTAGCAGATGCAACGGCCCAGCGTGCAGGAACAGAGCAGTAAGCAGTGTCGCCCATGCGAACCCGGGCTCTGTCAGATACCCGGGGCGAAAGCCCAGCTCCAACCAAGTGGACAGTGGCGTGCCCGCAAGCCACCACACTGCAAAGAGCGCAAAGTTAGCCAACACCAGCGCCTGCGCCGCATACATGTGCGCCCGCAGTCCACCGACTAACACTGCGGCCGCCAGCAGCAGCAGCAAGAACGATAGCCCGCTCATCACTGGGGGCGAGCGCGGCGCGAGTTAAGGCTCACGCTGGGGTATGGTTGGGGGATCCCGTAGGACCCCCCGGTTGGCGCGTTGGAGCGCCTAGTCTTCTTCTTCGCGGCGGCGCAGTGCGACACCGAGCGACGCCAGGAAGGCGGCGCCAGCCAGGCCAGCTAGGCCCAGTGCGAACGACGGGGAGGTGCTGGTAGCAGACACCACACTGACTTCAGTCGAAATCAGGTTGTCGTCCTTCTTGTTGTCGTACTCGTCGCAGGCGTTGTTGGTACCACACGGCTTGATGACGCCCAGATCGTCCTCGTTCTGGTCTGGATTAATCCAGGCAAACACCTGAACGTCGTAGTAGTCACCGCCATCGCCACGGTCGGCACCCTTCTCGGGCACATATGGCTCGGTCCAGGTAAAGGAGGCGGTATAGGACGAGTCTTTATCAGCCGCTTCGAGCACGCGCTTAGGCTCCATCTTGGGTATGACGGTGCTGCCTATCTGTGTCGCGCGGGTAGTGCCGATGGACCAGTTCTTGTACCGGTCTCCATCCTTGGGGTCGTAGACCAGGAAGTAGACTTGCACGTCTTTGGCGTAGTTACCTTCGTTGACTGCTGTCACTCTGATTTCCATGCCGTCTGGGTCACCATCCTGCACTGCCACGCGATTCTGCTCGATTCCAGTGAGCGAGAACTGTGGCGGCCGGATGAAGTACTTGGCCTTACCGGGCGGTTCGGCCATGGCGGACTGAGAGCCAGTGTCGTACAGGTTGATGTAGAGTGTCAGCTTGCGGTTGCTGAGCGGCTCGTTGGTATCCCAGTTGAAATCTGGGGCCTCGATCACCATAGTAATCCGCGCTTCGCTGTCAGCATCCATTGGCACGCTAGTGGTACCACCGCTGCTGGTAGTTGAGATGGGAGCGCCATTGAGCGCACTCGCTGAGACGAATATCTGCCACAACGAGGTGTCGTAGCCCATCTGCTTCAGCTCAGGTGTGACCTGCAGTACATTGGCCAGCGTCCCGGTGTTCTTGACGAAGAAAGTGGTCGTCACGGTCTCACTTGGGAATATTTCCTGCTGGATAGCCCCTTCGCGCATGGCGAAGAAGCCGTAGTGCAGCGTGCGCACCACCTCGACACCGCCAATGGAGGCGCTGCCAAGTGGCCCGCGTGCGTGGAACACGAACGAGAACTTGTTGCCCGTTTCCGTGTCATACTGCAATGGCTGTGAGGCTGCGTACATGCCGCTAGAGCTGGTGAGGTGGATGTAGTAGGGTATCCACTCGTCCCAGCTGGTATCGGTGAGCTCGCTGCCAACCTTGCTGTGGTCGCGGCCATCCATGATCTTGTAGCCGTTAGCCGTTGTGAGGCTCAGCGATTCTGAGTCATCCAGTCCGAAGCCCTCGTGCTGTGCCTTGACCATGATTTGATTGCCCGCTCCCATGTCGTAGTTGGCCCAGAAAACCAGGTAGCTATCGGCGCTCCAGACAGTCAGATAGGGTGTGCGCGCGTACTCGTTAGCTTCGGCTGCTGCCACTACCACTATGGTGCCCTGCATCACGGTGTGGAAGGTACACTTGTAGGCGTAGGTGCCAATGCTATCAAAGGTCCATTCCCATGCTTCACCATTCGCTATGGTGCCTGAGTCGAACTCGCCGTTCACGTCAGTCACCGTATGCGAGAAGGTGTCGCTGTTGGTCCACTCAACTGTGGTGCCCATAACGACCTCGATGTAGCTGGGTGTGAAGCCCTGTGCCTGATTACCGATGGAGATACTGACGTCGTCAGTCGCCACGTCGGTTTCGTCCCAGCTTA
>PCBV01000022.1 GCA_002731905.1 Methanobacteriota archaeon | reverse complement strand
AACGAGCTGGGCCGTAGTCATTCTAATCTGTGGCTTGGTGGGGTTGCGACTGGCATGGCAACTACAGGGGGGCGACGCAATCGGCGCGCGTGCGTGGTGCCTGCTGATGGCGTTGCTTTCGCTTCCGTCACTGCCGTATTCACTACCTGTGGCGCTGCCAGCACTCTTCGGTGCGTGGCGGCTGTGGGGAGGGGTGCGCTGAGGCGCCTGCGTATTCAATAGAAGATTGAGAGGCAGGTAAGTGATCCGTCAGCGGCACGGATTTGCGACATTTCGAGTGGGTGCAGCTGAAAGCCATGCTGCTCGAGTATAGAATGCGTTACGGGGTAGCCCATCGCCACTAGCACTTTGTTGCCGAATACAATAACGTTGCAGCCGTATGTTTCGGCGGCGGGGACGCGAATGACTTCGGCAATGTTCTCGAGCGTCCCATCGAGCAACGCGTGTTCAGGTGCCAGTAGGAGTCCTTCACCAGGAGAGGTACAGATTGATTTCAGATGTAGGTGGTCATCAGGAATTGCGATTTCATGTACCAACAAGGGTGCAACAAAATCGCGCAGTGCCTGCGCGCCAGCCAGGTTGGTGCGAGTCGAGAGTCCCACGACAAAGCAATCACCGATGCGTAGTACATCACCGCCATCGAGAGTGCCGGGCATTTCCATTTCCACCAAATCCAGGTCGTTCCCCAGTGCTGCTGCGACTGCCGGCTGTTCACCGCGGCGCGCTGCATGCCCTGATCGTGTGAGTAGTGCGCGGTCGTCCAAGACGACAGCCAGGTCCTCGACAAAGATGCAGTCAGGGTGTTCCTCGTCAGGAACCAATTCGGTGACGTCAATGTCGAATCCGCGCAGTGCTGCAATATAGGCGCTATGCTGTCGTCGTGCATCCGACACGTCGGTCGGCCCGCTGCCGAAGTAGCGTGCGGTCGCCTGTAGGTAGGAGTTGGGGACACCGCGGACGATAGCGCGTGCTATGGCTTCTGAGTGTCTCATGGCTTTAGCGTAGTGCTCCTGCCAGCAGCGGCAATAGCACTGTTGCATCTCCCTCCACGGTGACGCGCTGCGCCTCTGGTCTGACCTTGCCCCAGGATACCGCTTCACGGATGCGCGCGCCGGAGAGCGAGCCGTCCCACTCAGGCGCCGTTGTCACCTGTATGGCGTAATCCAGCCCGTCACGGAATTGGTTCCACCAAATGACATGGTGTTTCGAAATGCCGCCGCCAATCATCAGTGCGCCCGTGGCCTTGGCATCGTGCACAATGTCCGAAAGTGCGTGCTCGTCAGCCAAGGTGTCAGGGGTGAAGTCGCGATGTGATTGCCAGAACTGCCATAGCTGCGAGCCAACTGCGCCATCGCTGAAACCCGGGACAAAGACCGGCACGTTTTGCGCCACACAAGCGGCTAGCAGTGATTCGTTGCCACGCTCCTCGCGCGCTAGCCGTGCGCCTAGCTCATGCCAGATTTCCCTTGGNATCCACCTAGTCTGCTTTTTATATAGGTCTTCNAGAAATGATTGCATCCATTTCTCAATGGGAATTCCGTAGGAATCGTCAGGCACCAGTACGTTNCCGAGTCGGTTGATGCCGCGCTCGCGCAGCTCGGTATCATTCATCTCAAAGTCGCCGTGGTAGTAATTGGCCAAGGTGCGCGCGATGTCATGGTCAAGAGTCCCGCAAGTCGTTACTATTACGTCAATGAATCCATTGCTGACCAGCTGCCTTAGCACCCCCCGCGTTCCAGTTGCCATNATGTCGGCCGGGAAGCTCAGGAAGACAGTGCAGTCGCTATCATGCATGCGGCGCATGATTCCTGCTGCGGTCGCCAGCTTGGCGGCAGTAAAGCCGCCTGCCGTACCGAATCGCTCGAGCAGTTCGGTCAGCGTCGTCTCTGGGCCGGTGGTGAAGTCGCGTACNGGCTCTTCAGCCATCGATAATCAGTCCNCAAGTTCCACAAATTAGTTTGTCGCCGTCCGGTTTCAGCCTCCCCGAGCGACACTCAGGGCANAGTCCAAGCGGCGCTNTTTGCTCTGCTGCAGCCTGCTNGTCATCACCATTCTCAACTTCGGTGTGCAGTGCAACTGCGACAAGCGTTTCGTCNTCCTCGAGTGACATNACCTTGACNCCACGGCCAATGCGCTTGATTTCGCGGATGGAATTGACCTCAGTACGAATCACTTTGCCGCTGCTGGTCGTTGCCAGCAGTTGTTGCGCGTCGCCCACCGGAAGACATGCAATGACTGCGCCGCTCTTTTCGTCCGGCTTGAGGTTAAGTACACCGCGCGCACCGCGCTTGGTGAGTCGGTAGTTGGCGACGCTGGCGCGTTTGCCGAATCCGCGCTCGGTGATAGTTAGCAGTGTTTCTTCTTCATCGACTAGCGCCATGCCAATAACCGAATCACCCTCTTTCAGCCGGATACCAATCACTCCTTGTCCAGAGCGGCCGATAACGCGGATTTCGCCTTCGCTGGCTCGGTTAGCCATTCCGTTGCGGGTTGTGAACATGANCTGGCTAGNGCCATCCGAGACAGCGACATCAATCAACTCGTCATCTTTCTTGAGCGTAATCGCCCGAAAGCCCTGGTCTACCTTCCAGCCACGCGCAATTCGCTGGGTGAATTCCTCAAGCCTCGTGCGCTTGACCATGCCATTCCGTGTCGCCAGGACCAAAAAGTGACCTTCAGCTTCTAGATTGGCTACTGGCAGCATTCGCAGTACCTTCTCGTCAGACTCATGCCGTTTCTCATCCAGTTTCTGGAGCAGCTGCACTAGTGGTGTTCCCTTGGCGTAGCGCGAGACGTCGGGAACTTGCCATGCCTTCAGGAAGTACATCGATCCGTCGCTGGTAAAGAACAGGATATGGTCGTGCGAGCCGAGCGAGTAAATTTCGACAGGCGTGTCGCCCTCTTTGGCCTTGATACCGATGCGGCCTTTACCACCACGCCGCTGTGCACGGTATTCATCCAGCTCCACGCGTTTGATGTAGTCTTCCTGCGTCCGCATTACTACCACCTGCGAGCGTGGTATCAAGTCCTCAGTGTCAATGTCACCATCCCAGTCAGAAATCTCGGTACGTCGCTCATCACCGTACTTCTCTTTCAGTTCGAGCAGTTCNGCGCGAATAATTTCANTTACTCGCTCCGGCCGCGCTAGCACATCTTGTAGGTCNGTGATNGTTACTTTCAGCACCTCCANCTCGTCATGTCGGGCATTGGCATCCTGTTGCGAAAGCTGGTAAAGCCGCATNTCGGCAATCGCNTTGGCTTGCGGCTCACTCAACCGAAACTGCGTCTGCAGTCCTGCAACGACTGCATCGCGACCGTTTGCCTTGCGTATGAATCCAATAATCGCCTCCAGCTGCGAAATGGCGAGCAGCAATCCCTCGACAATGTGCGCTCGCTCCTGCGCTTTCTTCAGCCGGAAGTGGCTACGTCGTTCAACAACTTCGCGCCGGTGCTCTAGATAAACAGACAGTTGCTGCTGGAGTGGAAGGCGTATCGGCTGTCCCTTTACCAGTGCCACTGCATTGACAGCGAAACTACTTTCGAGCGCCGAATGCTTGAAGAGNAGGTTTTCGATGATTTGCGGTGACGCGTCCTGTTTCAGCTCGACAACGACGCGCATCCCGCGCCGGTCCGACTCGTCACGCAGGTCGCGGATACCCTCTACCTTCTTGTCGCGTACCAGCTTAGAGATTTCTTCCAGCAGCCGGTTCTTCTGCAGGCCATAAGGGATTTCGCTAATAATCAGCCGCTGTTGCTTTCCTGTCTCTTCGTGTGTTACGCGTCCGCGCAGCTTAACTTGTCCTTGGCCTTTGGAGAAGGCATTGTAGATGCCCTGCCGACCCATGATAGTGCCACCGGTCGGGAAATCAGGTCCTGGCAGAACNTCCATAACGCGTGACAATGACACCTGTGGATCTGCTAGCTGTAGTAGCAGAGCCTCGATAACTTCCGAAAGATTGTGCGGTGGCATGTTGGTTGCCATCCCGACCGCTATTCCGGCCGAGCCATTGACCAGCAATCCCGGTAGCACCCCCGGTAGCACGGACGGCTCTTGCAGCGAGCCGTCGTAGTTATCGATGAAATTAACAGTATCCTCGTCGATATCGCGTAGTACAGTCTCAGCAATAGCCGCTAGCCGTGACTCGGTGTAGCGCATCGCTGCGGCACGGTCGCCGTCGACCGAGCCGAAATTGCCCTGCCCATCGACCAGTGGGTAGCGTAACGAAAAATCCTGCGCCATGCGCACCATGGTGTCATAGATGGCCTGGTCGCCGTGTGGATGGTACTTCCCCATCGTGTCGCCGACGATGCGCGCTGATTTCTTGTAGGGTGAGCGTGGTCCTGAGCCCATCTCGCGCATCGCGTAGAGCACTCGCCGGTGAACTGGCTTCAGCCCGTCACGCGCATCGGGCAGCGCACGGCCAACAATGACCGACATGGCATATTCCAGGTACGACTTGCGCATCTCGGTCTCGATATTGCGCTCCAGCACTGTACCGCTTTCTGTCTCTGCCAAAATAGCCTCTTCCGACGATGTCGGTAGCCCAGTACAGACCGCTTAAAAGGGAGGCGGCCGGGCAGTGCTACGCACTGCCCGCGCGCGCGTGAAGGTGGCTGTCTTGCAGCGCGTTCTGAACGCTTTCAGCCCGTTGCCGCGTCGCCTTCGTAGAGCACAGTGATGAATAGGTCGTAGCTGTTGGGTGCCGAGCCAAAGTTCGTAACTTCGGCTGTGTAGTCTCCAGTGCCGCAGGCAGCGAAGTCGCGGTAGGTCATAGTCACTTTCTCCTGATCGCCGGCATTGGCCGACGAGCCGCACTCCTGGTCTTCGGTACCATAGATAGCCAAATCCAGATCGCCCGAGCCGTCGCCTTGCAGCTCGATAATCGCGCCAGTTGCGTACTGTTCGACTGGGAAGTCGTGGTTATTAGCCGTTGCGGGTCCTTTGTAAATGCCGCCGCCAGGTGCATAGACTGTATCGGAGATGTGTTCTTCGTAGGGGTCCTGTAGCAGCCAGTCCGCCAGTTCGCCTGCATTCGGTACATCACCGGTTGGGCCGCCATAGCTCCACTCACCGTAGCCCATACCGGCCATTGTTAGTACAGCCACACCCAGCGCAACGCGCTGCATCAGCTGATCAAGCTCCGACGCCATNGATGTACGAGCGCTGTCAGCGTTATAAGTGTTTCAGAAAAGCTGCAGTGCCTCTTCAAGACGCCCCAGTTCTATACCAGTACTGGCACGGCCGCAGACTGCTCCTGCCGCAGTGGCGACGACACCGGCACCAACGAGCGGCATCCCAAAGTTGGCAGTGCATTCCATTATCTCCACGCCGAGCCGCCGGCCGAGCGCCTGTCGTTCTTCGTCCGGAATTTCGGGATGGCAGACGCCTCCTCGGCCAGTGACGCAGGCGAGCATGCCGACATTATCCATCCCGGCCAGCAGCTGCGANCGCAGCTCGATGCCAAGCGTCATCTCAGCCGCTTTGCGCGCTGCCGGCGAGAGTCGTGGGCTACAGACCCCGCCAGAGTCACTGATGAGCAGGTTGTTACCCACTGCATTGGCGCGCTCATCGAGCACGCCGAATCGCAGGTCATGTTGCTCTGCAATTTCCGCGAGCGTATTACGCTCACGGTCGGTCGCTAGGTTGGAGACAAGCATGCCGTGNGAGTTCAGCGTCACTAGCGTCCCGAGCACGCGACTGCCGCCGATAGTAGCCTCGATAACTGGTGCGTCTAGCGCCTCCGCGATGGTTTCGCGGTCATTAGCTGGGATACCTGGCGGTAGCAACGCCAAGGCATCGGAGACGGCGCAGAACACCCCGACGTAGGGAGAATTGAAAAGGTCCTGCCGCAGCAGTGCCATNTACTCGGCGAGATGCACGACGACGCTGCCGTCCTCGAACTTCAGCGCCCGCACCCGGATACGTGATGGCGGCTTTTCGATGCCGCGTGCCCAGATAGCCTCGTTGACCGGCGGGTCAATAAAGAGCGCTCGTTCCTCGGATTTGCCCTTACGAGCTTCGGCGGCGGTGCGCACCGCGATACCNTCNCGTTCCGGCTTCATGTGTCGNACTAGGAAATCCTCGACCATGCGCATCGCCACCGGCGCGCGTCGTGTGCGTGGCACTCGATAGAGCTTACGCAGTGGAATAGTGTAAATCCGCTCTAGTTTGAGCTCGTCATCGGCCATCAGCGGTGGAGTCTCCCGCGACGCCAGAAGTGTCGCTTAGGATGTGAAGTGAAGCGGCGATTAGTGCGCTGCATCACCCACGCAGGAACACGCCGGTTACGCTTCACCAGTTTGTTGAGCCGCAATTTCCTGGCGTAGGGTTTACGGCTAGACATTGCGATACCCCCGGATTTCGATTTTAGTCTCGCGCCGGCGTGAAAGATGTGTCAGCATCTTCTGCAGAGTCGCGTCGTCAATCAGTGCCGTAAGCTCCCCATCTCGCGCCAGTGCCATAATCCGCTGCTCGACCGCCTTTGCCATTTCGGGGCGGGCAACGCGCACTTGTGCCAGCCGTTCTTTCGCTTCGGCGCTCATCAGCTGCCGCAAGGCTCCTTGTACTTGCGCCTCGATAGCGACCCGCTCCTGCTCCTGTGCCAGCTGCTGTTCAGCTTGCGCTTGCATTTCCTGTAGCCGTCGCTGCCGTAGTTCCTCCAGTTCGCGGTCATTCATCAGTAGCGCTCCAGCCGCTCGTAGGTAGCGTTAATCTCGGGGCGCAGAGCGTGTGCGGTGTTGTTGAGAAGTGCCTGTCCGCGGGGTGCAACGTAGCGCCCCTTCGATGAGCGTTCAACCAGTTTCGCCGTTTCCAGCTGCTGCATCATCAGTCGCAACACCTTGCGGCTGCCGGGGTGCGAGCGGTTGGGTTTGCTTCCGCGGTCGACCGCACCAGAGTAGAGCCGTGCCAGTCGCTCGGTTCCGAGCGGGCCGTGCAAGTAGAGNTTACGNAGAACTGACGCCGCACGACGATACCACCAGTCCGACTGCTCGGGCGCCTTCTCGCGGTGGGCCGCNGTCTTGGCAAAGGGNGCCCATTCAGGCGGTTGCAGNGCATCCTCGCCTTTCAGCGCTTGCGTCAGCTCGCTGACTAGCTTCTGTCCGGGGATGTCGTTGACGGTTGTCATCGGGAAGTGGGCGGCACCCNCCCTCCATTATAAACCTTTTCAGACGAGAGCGTAGCTCTCGCAAACTTCGTTTGTCTGGACGCTCTAATCAGCGAAGATGTTCCGGCGGTGGAAAACAANGATGGCCAGCACGAAGGCGATAATCAACAGCGTAATCAGTCCGAGCCCCATTGCCTGTGACAGGTGCGGGAAGATGAACAGCACAAACAGCCCTACTAGTGCAGTCCAGAACAACAGGTAAATCAGATAGGCGTGCGGTGCCAGTTCCGGGTCGCGTGCCGCTTTACCAGTCATGAACTTTCCGAGCGCGCCGAAAGTACGCGACAGCGACTGCTGCATCCCCACCGCATCCGGTTTCATGTGCTGCCGATGCAGGGTACGCTAATAACTCTCACTGTCCACGCAGCGCCTCAAAGAACCC
>PCBV01000021.1 GCA_002731905.1 Methanobacteriota archaeon | reverse complement strand
AACCGCGAAATGCTTGCACGTTACCTGCGGCACGAGGTCAGCGACGCCGAATTCGTCGCCAAGGACCTGGAGCTGTGGACGGTGGCCAACGGCGGACCGATTGACGCCGCGACGGTTAACCGCGCCCTCGATGGAGCCGAACCGTTACCAGGCGCAGCAGAGGCCGTGGAGGGACTGCACGCAGCTGGCATTACGACCGCCATTATCTCCGGCGGCATCGACTATCTCGCGCAGAAGCTAGCAACAGAATGGGGTATGGCTGAAGCGCACGCCAACCCACTATTCGATACACAGCAAGGGCTACAGGGAGAAATTCTCGTCAGCGGTCACGCCAAAGCACCAGTGATGCGCGAAGTCGTGGCACGCCACGGTGTCTCCCGCGACGAGGTTGCAGCTGTCGGTGACACAGTCGTTGACCTGGATCTGTTCTCACTTGCGGGCACAAGCGTCGCAGTCAACACCAGCAACGAGCAAGTCGTCGCCGCGGCAACACACCACCTGCCTGACGAATCGCTGGACGGATTGCTCGAACTACTGCTTCCGGACAAATAGCAGCTTTGTATTGCCATTGTTTATAACCCCGCGCGTTCTATGGCACTTCCGAAAAGAGAATTTTCCATGCGCCAAACCATCACAAAATCACTCGTCGTGCTCGCGTTCGCGTTCCTGTTTTTCTTGGCAGGCTCTGAAGCTTCCGGTGAAGTTGATCTAGTAATTACTTCTCTAGACTACACAAACGATTTCGAAAATGGGGACCCTGTAACCATTGTCCAGAGTGGTCGAGATGACGACACCGTATACAAATACAACTTTTACGACGATGATGATGATAACTGTGGTGAGCAGCGGTGTCTTCCCAACGGCTGGTTTGAAAAGAATTATGACGATTCGGGCTGGAGTTCAGGAGCGGCGCCCTTCGGTAACGATGACCAAGCTGGCGCTAGTCCGGGGACAATCTGGCAAACCGAAGATGGATTGAATGACCATGTCATAATCCGCCATCAATTTACTTACAGTAATGAGTATGAAGCAATCAGCGCGACACTGAACGTGGCACACAACAACTACTATGTCGCCTACTTGAACGGGAACCTTATTCGAAACTGCTATTCTTACCAATCCAACAGTAATTGCTACGAAGGTGACGCTGCATATTGGGACAATATTTTGACCTATGATGGAAGCAGCCAATCAGGTCCCAATCCAGACTGGTTGGTCAGTGGGACTAACGTACTTACTATACTGGGGTATGATATCACATGGGGCGGCGATAGTGACCAGTGGCTTGATGTCGAGCTCGTAGTCAACGTCCAGTCCTGGAGAGAAAAACCGATTATCCTCGGTGACGAACTATGGTTTAGGGTAATTACTTCTAACTTGGGCAACGAAACTTCTGGGAACTTCAACGTCACACTAGATATCGATGGAGTCGAATTAGGCAACGTCACTGCGAACTTGACGGCCGACGCTACGTCCGTGGACATATTCTACTGGACTCCGGAGGCGCTCGGAGACTACACTCTCACCGCTACGGCCGATTCCGATTCTGAGGTCTCGGAGAGTAACGAGGACAACAATACTCTGGAACGAGTCATACACATTGGCTTTTACGCCTACAACCTCACTGTAATGGAGAGTCACGTAACCGGAAATGTGAGTGAGATCATCAGGTTCGAGCTGAATCTCACTAACGAAGGTGATGTGGAGGACAACTTTACCATCCAGATTTCAGGAGCCTACTATAGTTGGGATGTAACTGTCACCCCGAACGTGATTCATCTCCAGCCTGGTGAGAGCGGAAACGTGACCCTTGACGTAGTCCCGGATTCGGAGACCCTGGCCGGCAATTACTCCATGGCTCTGACTGCCAGATCACAGTATTACAGTGAAATCAAGGAAATTGTGGTACTGAGTGGACGCGACAACGATACTGAATGGTGGTGGGCCCACTCCAACAGCAGTAGTACACAGCTCTACCAATGTACAGACAACGATGAGCCGGACGACCCAGGTTATCAATGCGACACCAGCTGGACCGAACTTGATTTTGACTATGATGACAACTGGACCCTTGATCCGGCACCCTTCGGAGATAGCGACGTGGGGAACGTGGACAATAACACCGTCTGGGCGGGCAACAGCTACGCCTACTTCCGNCACATATTCACCATCGATAATNTCTCGGCCTACGAGGGAGGCAGCCTGAGCCTGAATACTGCTGCAAACAACTACGGTACCTACTANCTCAACAGCCAGATAGTATTCAATGACATGCGGCAGGGACAGGGCCATNCAGCCAATTACTGGAACGANGAAACACTATTCGGGCCNGGNCTCCTACAGGAGGGTGAAAACGTNCTGGCGTCTGTAGTGCGGGAAACCGGGAACACCCAATGGTTCGATGAAGAACTGGAGGCTGTTTTCTCCCGTTCTGCCGCTTGGGATTTCGTTCCGCCACCGCTGGAGCTGGAAATGGAGGTTCTGCCGAGCTACAAATTCGAACTTCAGGCGCCAGGTAGCAACAAGGAACTTGATGCTGGTGAGCTCTACACCTGGGAAATCTGGGTGCACAATCTGGGCAACATCGTCGATACTTACGACCTGCAGGTGAGCCTGAACGACACTACTAACTTCACTCTCCTAAACTGGACCTCCTCACTATCGGTCGGTGTTTCCGAGACAGGGAGCATGTCCATAAACATCTCCTTGGCAGCCGATATCATTGAGGGAGCGCGCGGTGGTCTCAACGTCACTGCCGTTTCACGCGACGCCACCGATGTCTTGGAGCAATGGGTGAACCTGACAGTGCGGCTCTACGTCCCACCCGACTATCTGCCGCCGCAAGTATTTGTCCTGAACGAGACAGGGCTGATGGTAAACAGTTCCAGCTTCCCGATTGGATGGTATGTNGCTGACTGGTACAAGGAGGAAGAACAGTTCGGCAACGATACCGTCGAAGTTGTAATCAATTATCGCTGGCACGACGGCGACGGAAACTGGACTGACTGGACCGAGCTGGGAACCTTCGCAGTCGAGCTGGAAACTGTGCAGTTCGATTTAGGTATTGATGGGCGCATATTCTGTTTCCAGACTGAAGGTATCGATGACGAAGGGAATCGGCAGTTATCTGAAGATGAGTGCCATCGCATGGTGGGTGTTGACCTGACTGCGCCACCGATTGAGCTTACTGTCAACTACTCGCCGCCCGGCACATCCGAGCTGGTTGCCACGTCGGAGGGGATGATGCTTAACCAGTCGGCGCTTGACCTGCGCTGGTCCTCGAACGCGAATGATGTTGCTGGCTATGACCTGCTGGTGAACAATGGCAACGGCTGGCAAACGCTCCGCAGTATGACGGTCGATACGCGCTATGACTTCTACGCACCGCAGGACGGGGAATACCGCTTCCGAGTNATTGCAACGGACGGGGCGGGCAACAGTGGTCCGGCGGCGGAGCATACCGTCATCATTGACACNGCTCCCCCGANGGGGACGTTACAGCCACTACCNGCATTGACGGGGGCAACGCAAATTACACTGCTACCAGAAGGAATGACGGAGGACATGGTCAGCTACGAACTGACATACGCGAAAGTTAACGAGGGGGATGAACTTAGCACCCACTGGACGTGGCTGTCGCTCGGTAGCTTTAACCTCTCGCAGCCGTACAATCTGACTNTCGATGATGGCTACCACTACTTCTTCCGACTGACTCCTGTCGATGCGACGGGTAATTGGGGTGACCGAGAGCAGTTGACCGCCAGCTACATCGGCAACGGCAGCTCCAACCAATGGTTTCAGCTGCCGCTCCCACCAGTCAATGACATGCTGGGGGTAGTGGTCACTGTGCACAGCGGTAGCGGCAGCCTGCTTTCGTTCGCGACCGACCCGGAAGCACTCTTCCCTGAATCGTATTACCTTGACGCCGCGTCCGGCACACTTCATTTCGGCGACGGAAGAAAGGGATATGTTCCCGACGTGGGCGAAATCCTGAGCGTGACCTGGGTCGGCTACGATACTGGGACGCTTGTCGACCGCTCTGCGCCAGAACCAGCGCGCGGACTACAGGTGACTAAAATCGCTGGCGGTGGCGTGAACTTACTCTTCCTGCCTTCGCCGTCTAATGATGTGGTGGCGTACGAAATCTATCGCGCTGCCGGCAACGCCAGTGATGAACTACTGGCGACGCTTGCCCCCGATCAGACATACCTGTCTGACACGCCTGCTGAGGGTAGTGTCTACCGCTACCGTGTCGTCGCGGTCGACCGCATGGGCATGACTGCACCTCCGGTGGAAACGACGCTGGATCTATCGGTCATTAAGTCGGAAACAACTGCAACCTCGGATGGCACGGAGAAGCTACCGCTGCTCCCACTAGTCGTGGTTGCACTGATGGTAGCGGGGCTGGGAGGTGGCGCCTGGTGGTGGGGCTATCGCACTGCGCCTGAACAGGTGACTGCCATACCACAGTCTGGCGAAAAATCGCCTTTCGGACGCGCTGGCGGGGACCTGACGTGCCTCGGCTGCGGAACTGTCTTCACGCCAGAAGGCAGCGCCCACGAAAGCTGCCCCGGCTGCGGCGCCCACGGACAGTCACCGGACTGAGCGTCAGTCCCATTAGCTGCGCAGCTGGTCGATAGCTATCTGCCGATAGAGGCGTTTGCCAAATGACTTAACCGGCTCCCTGTTCTGCATCACATGGGGAATGAAGTTATCGTTTCCAAGGATGGTAACATTGGTCGTGTCACGGTCAACAGACCCAATCAACTCAACGCGATGAACTCAGCGACGCGCAATGCGATTGTTGAGGCGTTTGAACAGTTCGGTAGTGACTCCGACGTACGGGTCATCATCCTCGCCGGTGCGGGCGAGAAATCATTCATTGCTGGTGCCGACTTGGCTGAATTTGCTGCCAGCGGCGAGCTAGATTTAGCGGAAATGCGCAACGAATGGTATATGACTGAGGTCGCTGCCACTTGCCCGACTCCAATTATCGCTATGATTGATGGTTTCTGCCTCGGTGGTGGGATGGAATTGGCGATGGCATGCGACTTGCGGGTAGCAAGCGAGCGAGCGCGCTTCGGACAGCCAGAAATTAATCTCGGTATCCTCCCCGGTGCCGGCGGTACACAGCGACTGCCGCGACTTGTCGGAGAGGGGAGGGCGCTGGAGCTAATGCTCACTGGGAGGATGATTGACGCCGCAGAGGCTGAGCGCTACGGTATCATCAACTTCGTATGGCCTGCCGACGAATTAGAAGCACGCACAACTGAGTTGGCGGAGCAAATCGCGTCGAAAGCAGCGTTCGCCACCGAGCGAATCAAGCATGCAACACGCAGCGGGATGCCATTGGAAGAGGGACTGCAAAAGGAGCAAGAACTGTTCGTTGAATGCTTCAACTCATCCGACGGGAAAGAAGGCGTTGCGGCCTTTCTCGAGAAGCGCAAAGCGCGCTTCAATCGCTCCTGAACGTGGCCAGATCACACGGACGCGAATCGCAGAAACAAAGAGCCGCACGGGCGCAGGAAGTNCTCCAGGGACTGCGGAGAGAATACCCGCTGGCTGAGTGTGCGCTGATCCACCATAACCCATTACAACTACTAGTCGCCACCATTCTAAGCGCGCAGTGCACTGACAAACGGGTAAACATGGTCACGCCTGATTTGTTCCGTAAGTATCCTGATGTAGCAGCATTCGCCTCAACCACCGTCGAAAAACTCGGGAAGGATATTCACTCAACTGGCTTTTTTAACGCAAAGGCGCGACACATAATCGGTGCCTGTAGCGCTATCATCGAGCATCATGATGGAAAAGTGCCGTGTACTCTAGATGAACTAATCACGCTGCCGGGCGTCGGACGCAAGACGGCCTCAGTAGTGCTGGGCGTTGTATGGTCCATTGCCGAGGGTGTCGTCGTAGACACGCATGTCCACCGACTGACCCGTCGACTCGGCTTATCGCACGGCAACTCTCCAGAAGCAGTCGAACGAGACCTGATGACACTGCTGCCGCAAGGTGACTGGATTGAGTGGTCAGACCGACTAATCTGGCACGGCAGACAGGTCTGCAACGCGCGCAAGCCACGCTGTTCACGCTGTTTCGCTGAAGCCAACTGCTCGCAGGTCGGGGTGACGCACCGGGAACAGGTATAACTGCTCCACCCCGCTGCCGACGGGATGGCTGACTGGGACGGACGATTTCTTGGTCTGGCGGCCCACATTGCCGCCTGGAGCAAGGACCCTTCGACGCAAGTGGGTTGCGTTATCGTTGGCCCAGACCGCGAGGTGCGCAGCACCGGATTCAACGGGCTACCACGTGGCATCGCTGACACGGAGGCGCGACTCACCAATCGCGAACGGAAATATCCACTCATCTGCCACGCCGAAGAGAATGCCATCATGCACGCGGCACGCATCGGCATATCGCTCAAGGGGTGCACGGTCTATGTGACGTGGCCACCCTGCACCCGCTGCTCGAGATCTCTGATACAGGCAGGTATCAGTGCGGTAGTCTTCCCGGCCAGTGCTGATGTGCCAGAGCGCTGGGCAGACGATTTTGCGCTTGCCAACGAAATGCTGTCAGAAGCAAGCGTGGCGTTACGCGGTGCTTAATCTTTTCCGAGCAGTTCCTCGATGCGTTTCAAGTGCTCGACGCCAGTATCGTCTTGGATATTCTGCGCGATGATGTCACGCACGCGTCCCGGGTCGGGAACACCGTAGAGCGTGTCACACGGATTGTCGCTCGTGCGGCGTACTGAACGGCGACTGCCGCCCGCTATACCTGCGGCGAAGCCCTTCGCCTCGCCACCCACTGCGGCAATCATCATCGCCTCGTCGGTCCCGGTTCCCAGGCCGGAGCCGGTTACCGGCACGACAGTGCCGAAGCCGAAAATGCGACCGAACAGGGACTGCTTGAGTTTGATGTCTTCGATGTGGTTGTAGCGCACCTGCCGCTCGTTATTGCTTATCCCGATGAAATCCTGGTGCATCGCGATGCGGATATCAGTTAGGTAGTAGGTATAACTGCGGCGCAACAAATTGACATAGACTATTCCGCCCCCGCCAACCAATAGCGTCAGCAACGGGATGAACCAGCGGCCGAACGCCATCGTGTCGCCCTCCGTCCGGAGGTGCATTATCATTGCCCCAATGCCGAAGAGCGCTAGTCCGCCGTAGAGTCGGAAAATATTGCGGCCGCCATTCTCTAGGAACAGGTAGCGTGCCGCAAACCCGATGACCAACAGTGCCAGAGCCCAGATTATGGTCGCGGCGACCACTTCATTAACTACAGGAATGCCAATCAGGAAGTCATAGAACGGCACACGGCTGAACCAATCCTGGCTGAAAAAGCGGTAGATGACAAGGGCCCACACCAACAGCAGCAGGAAGATTAAGTAAAGGTGCAGGAACGAGAACGGATGTGGCTGAAGCTTCAGCTTCATTTCCTCGTCGCGCATCAGAGAGAAGCGAGCCATCAGACCGGATGTTTTCGTGGAGCATATAAGGTTAAATGCAACAAGAACTCGACTGCGAGTTCATGAAAAACTGCGGAACCTGTGGGACCCCCGTTGCCGACACGGTTGAGAAGTGCTTCAAGTGTGGCTCACCCATCACTAACGTTGGTGGTGACGGAGCGGAACTTATGCAAAAATTCGGTCGGGGCGGGACGGTGCATCGCGTCGCTAGCGGGCTTGACAAGCGTAACAAGGTGCAACGCAAAAAGTCGGCACACACGCCAGCCGGCAAGAAACGGAAAACTGCAAAGGGCACTAACGCCAGTGCTGAAGCGCAGCAACTGGCGCAAGTCGCAGGCGGCTCGGAAGGGGACATGGCTGCACGTATCCTGCGCGAACTGATTGATGAGGGCGTCATTGGAAACGAGAAGCGCAAATCGGCCGAACAATTAGTAGGTGAACTGGGTGGCTCGCTGCCTCCACCGCGTAAAAAAGCAGTGGTAAACAAACGACCTCGCAGAGTAACGCGTAAGCGAGGTAAGGTAACTGCGGGCGGAGATGCCGTAGGTACGTCTGTCAAACCTGAAACAGCTGCCGTGCCCGGGGATGAGGCAGACTCCACCGATGCCATCTCTTCCGCCTCCCAAGAAGGAGCGGCGTCACCAGGACCAGAAGCAAAGCTAGCACGATTGAAGGAGCTGGGCGAGCTGCACGAATCAGGTATTATCACTGCTGCAGAGTTCCAGTCACTGAAGAAACAGATAATCGGCTAGACATTCAGGCTCGATTACGAAGCAACTACCTTATATATGAGTCGTCTAGAAAACTAGAGATATTCAGGATGCGCTTATTTGCCTCTTTCACTGCGTTCGAGGCACACTTCCTGGCGAACCCGCTATTACCCGGGCCGCCTCTGCCGGCTCGTTCCCGTACCACAAACAACCGAGCTGGTCTGCCAGTTCCGCCTCCATCAATCGTGCCGGGCGCACTAGATGCCGCCGCGCTGACGCGGGCGGGTCATACCAGCCCGGTGCAATCGTAGGTACAACTTCCTCTGGTACCGGCGCTGGTAGCTTGATTCCACAGGGGCGGCAGCGATAGCCCGCATTCTTGCCGGCTGAATGGGTACGCGCGCTGCATTTNGGGCAAAATGGATTGGGTGCTTTGCGCTCCCGCGGCGCGAGCGCGACGACGTGCAACTTCTCCAGTTTCAGCACGCTCGCCTCTAGGCTGCCGCAAACCTCTAGGGCATCTCCGGGCACCAGCTGGTCGACCACTTGCCGGAAATCTCCCGAAGGCTCGAATGCGGCACACTCTAGCTCACTGCCATCGAAAGTGAAAGTGAAGAAACGGTGGCCGCCGCGGCGTGACTGTGGAAATGACGCCACGGTGCCAGCGAGCCGCACGCTCGCTTTGCTCTCTACTGGCAATTCCACTCCATAATGGTCATCAGTCGCTTGGTTGGTCTGCCACAACAGCCAGCGTTCCGGCCGTTCAGGNCCGAGCGCGCCAAAGCCTGCGACAAGCGATTCCGGCCGTAGCC
Organism: Methanobacteriota archaeon; assembly: GCA_002731905.1. GTDB lineage: Archaea > Thermoplasmatota > Poseidoniia > MGIII > CG-Epi1 > UBA8886. Next base: position 3,925 of record PCBV01000021.1, on the reverse strand, counting down.
CGCGCAGACCCCACATAACCGGGCACGGTGAATGTGGCACCATCGCCGGGCTCCCGTCAGGATCACGGCAGCCGAAAGTGCCCTCGATTTCGGCGACGGCAGCGACCGACTCTGCAGAGATATCACGTGGCAAACCCCAGCGGCGGCGGTTGCGGTAGCCGAGCAGTTCCCAGCTACAGCGCTCGACCACTCCAGCATTGCGAGGCGACCATGACAATGCGCACGCGGCCCCCACCAAGCCACGGCCGCCGTTCAGGCCGGCATGCGCGGTTCCTTCCAGCGCCTCGCGCAGCTCAGCTTCGCCGACAATACCACGTACACCCTGCCAGTAGAGTCCCTCGGGTGGGCGCACCTCGCTGACGACGAGACCTGGCTGCGCCGATGGCTTAGCCTCTTCACGAATCACGGAAAATACGCGTTCGAACAGTTCGTCCACGTCCAGCTCCGCCGGTTCCGCCTCGGCATGTGCCATTACCGGCCCCTCCGGCAACGCTCCTACCTGCTGTCGTTTCCCCACGCCGCGGCCAAAGGTGAGCGCGACGGCGCCGTTACCGCGCGTCTTCCACGGCACATTGGGGTTGAGNCTTACTAGTCGTGGCGCGCCAATNAACTCGTAGTCGGGCANCAGCGCCTCAATAACCCTAGANGCGACCCAGGTAGTGCATCCGCCGTCCAGCGAATCGGTATCATCGATGCCGACGTGAAACATCAATCCCGCGCCCGCTGCACCAGCTTCTGTCGCGCCTCATCCAGGAACGGCGTGACGTCAACGCCGGCATCGGCAGCCAGCAACAACGCCTCGGTCTCAGGGCTGATTCCGTAATTCTCCTTCTGCCGCCGGTTCACCATGCGAATGACTTCACGTTGTGTTTCGCCGGTCGCATCCACTACCACAGCAACAATGCGGTGGAACAGGTCGGGCACGTTCACGGCGGATTCCGGTGTGAGTGTTGTCACATCGCTTCTCGCCTCCTCGGCGAGCCGGAGATGCTCGCCCACCTGTGTCAGCATCCCACTTGCAAGCGCCGTATCGATTACGGCAGCGGCGTCACTGGGCGACATCAAGTGCAGCGAAAACGCCAGTTCCTGCACCAGCTCCTCCTTGCGCAGTTCCTCTGCACCGCGCGAGCGGAAGGCAGCAGTGATTAGCTCCGGTTTAGCCAAAGCGGAACACCTCACTGGCCCAGTTGGGCGGATGCCCGTCAGTGAGCAGCGCTACGTCTAACTGCACGCTGCCGGCAAGCCCAGCCGGAATAAAGGGAAAGCTGCCGTCGAGGCTGTTAACCANCACGCGCGGAATNTTTCGCCGCAGNAGCTGGCGCAGAATATCAATGATATCACCACGGAAATCGGAATGCGCCTCGACTGGCCCGCCGGCCCAATCGATGCTCACCAGCTCCAGCTCGGCATAAGACAGGGCATCATCCAGCTCGACCCAACCACGCAGAGACCGCAGCGGCACAATAACACTGCCGCGATCGGCCATGATAGCATCAATCACATCCTCGCCCCACACCATCCCCGAATCAACCAGTGTTTCGCGCTTCGGGTTCAGTGCCAGTGCTCCCGGTACAGGGCGGTTCTTCAGGATACCGCGCAGATCCCACACCAGCAATGGTCCCTCGCCATCGAACTCGAGCGGTTCGCGGTGGGACCCCGTTACTAGCTTCCCGCCGTTCCATGCGACGCTGGCGCGCCTGTTGTTGAGGTATGCTACCGCTTCAGCCACGACGGGCGAGCGCTGCGGCTGATTTAGGTTTGCGCACGCAAAACATGGTCACTATCCGATGTGCGAATCTGCCAATCTATGTTCTAAGCGGGGAGGTCCTTCTGGACCTGTAGTTGTACCCGGCAATCAGNATTACGGAGGCAATGGGCATAAGGAGCGAAGAGAATTCCGGAATGGATGTGCTGGAAGTAATATCATCTACGCTTGAAGTAGAAATAGTTATTGGATTTGCAACTGTCCAGTCCCCACCGAAGTGGTCGTCATCTCCGTCACCTGAAACTGCTGCGAATGTATCGCTTCCCTCTAAATATGTGAAACCCAAAGTATCGCTATCATAGTCACAAGCCAAATCAACACCATTGCCTCCACTATTCACGCGAATGTGGTCGGACCCCAGAGTATCTCGATCCCATTCACTATCAGACCACTGACTTATGTACGCTTTTGCGCTTCCAGCTACTCTACTATGACAAGCAGCCTCGTATGTTTGGCCAGTATCACTTACATCGTTAATCAAAATTCCGAAAGTAGATGATGCAATGACAACAGCAGCCTCAGTAACTATTCTGAAGTAAAGATGTGTGCTATCACTGCCGACCTTGACAGAAAGAATATCTACAGCATCAATCCCATCATCATTAGCATCTGTGAGAATTGTAGTCCAAGAGCTAGGCCAGCTGACAGTTCCTCCGCGACTCCCGCCTTTTGCATCTTCCTGATAGGACCCCGCAGAGTCCTCATCATTATTCCAACTGGTTAGGTGGATGTAGTATGAGTCGCTGCTTCCAGAAATGGATGCTTCAAGTTCAATCTCGCTTCCCGCCGCTGCGGCGTCGATCTTAACGTCGTTACCCCAGGTGAAATCATCGCCATCGCCAGTGTAATCCTTGATAACGCGCTGAGTGATTATGCCAAAGTGACCGGTAATCTCAATCATGGTATCGGCACCCATCTGGACTTCCAGTCCCTGATAACCAGTGAATGGATTATTATCGGTATCGAAGAATATTCGGAGTGCATCAACACTGGCGTCGACTGGAAGTGGTGGTGCGGACTGCTGGTTGCCGCTATCCTGGCTGTCCTGTACGGGTCCAATAGTGTCACCTGAAGGGCGGGAACGGGCTTCTGGTTCCGGAATCGCGACACCCTCCAAGACATCGCCCTCGACCTTGAGGTAGAAACAGGTTAGAACGGACTGCTGGGTAGTAGCATACTCAGAAAGGTCGATATTGGGGTTTCCCGTATCGCCACTACCATCCGACTGTTTCGAAATAGAGGCCCAGTCGTCAAACTGACCATCGATGGATATGACAGAACCCGTCTTCTGCGAATTCGCGGCCTGTCGGGCATCAGAGACTACACTGTCCAGAGCGGTATNATCAGATTTCAAGGTGACGATATTGTCGCCCAAATCATTGTTGCCCATGCTATCACCGGTTTGCCACAAGAGGCGAGCATCGGTGCTCCTGCTCATCCCAAGGTCGAAAAGCGGCACCTGCATCTCAACAGAGGTCCCGGAGCTATCAGTTCTAGCCTCCAGTGCTGTCAAGGGGGTGAAACCATTCCAATCATGTCTATCGCGTGAATCGTCGAAGCTGTAGAGCACGGTCTCGTTAGTGAGGCCAGTCGTAGACAAGGTATTGAGGGACCANCCGTACACCTCGATGATGTAGTCTGCACCGATACCGGGCAGGGCGTAACCTGTCAGGGTGTTTGCGTCACTGTCAATCAGAACACGTAGTGTGTGGGCCTCCAACGATGTGAAAATAGGTTCAGCTGTAGTGGTCAGGAGTGATAGGTAAACTGTATCTATCTGGAAGGCATTTTCGACCATGTCAATATTGGCGTTGCCAGTATCGCCAAGGGCGTCAGCAACGCGTGTAATGCCGTCCCAGTCTCCAAGGTCTCCATCGATATTGACAAAACCCTCGTAATCCTGCGTGCTCCATAGGACAAAGTAGGCAAAAAGTGATAGCAGTAGCAGAATTACGACAATTGTCACGATATATGGGCGCATACTTCCAGCCTGTGTATACGTGAGTGGAATCCGTGCGTAACCACCCGTTCCAACACCATGCGTAAGGCCGCCACCGTTGATGAGGCCGTTACCGTTCGTCAGACCGTTACCGTTCGTAAGGCCATTGCCGTTCGTCAGACCGTTGCCGTTCGTAAGGCCGTTACCGTTCGTAAGGCCAT
>PCBV01000020.1 GCA_002731905.1 Methanobacteriota archaeon | reverse complement strand
CCAGGGGCCCGACATCCAGAACTCGGCATCATCATCCATGACGAGAATCTTGGCGTCGCCAGGGTCCGCCCTCACGGGCGAAAACTTGCCTGCCTGTACTTTCACCGGCTGTGGCAGCATGTTGTCCGGCACGACGCCGAGCGGTGCTTCATCCGCGACGCCTAGCGCCTCGGTTCCACCTGCGGTTAGTAGCGCCTCGGAGGCGACTGTGGCCTGCTCTTCGTAGTCACCGCTGGCCAGCAGAGTAAAGCTGCTGAATGCCATCAAGACGGCGACTACAAACGCTGTCAACTTCCCGGTTGGGGAAGCGAACGAAAAGCTGTTTGTTTCCATTTTAACACACCTTTGGGTTTTGTCCTTTACCGACTCGCTGATGCGAGCACGGTCTGGTGGTATTCGCACCCCCTTTAATAAAATAACACCCCGATGCGGTGAAACTACTATTTAAGTTAATCGGTTAAAAGCTTTGACATTCAGCTACTTCCACGCCGGATATCGAGCACACGCAATTCCCGACCAGGCGAAAAAGGATGGACCAGTCGCTGAGCCTCCACTCGACCCCGTTCAACGAGCGCAGCGGCCGTTTCTGCAGTCGCATCCTCACCGCGATTGGCAAGCAGATAGAGGTGCAAGCTCCCACCCGGCCGGGTTGCCGCTAGCGCCGGCTCGAGGTAATTCAGCTGAGCTGTGGGGTGGTTCAACACCACGCGGTCGAAGTCCCGCAAGCTAGGCAGAAGCGTTTCTGCCAGCGCGATGTGAAACTCAAAGTTTTCTGACGACAGATTATTAAGTGCAGAGTTGCGCTCCGCCCAGCGCTGTGCAGCAGGATTACCGTCTGCTGCAAGTACCTGCGCACCGGCAGCCGCAGCGCTGACTGCAAAGGGTGCCGCGCCAGCGAATGGGTCCAAAAATCTCTCGCCGGGTCGCACTAAGGCAGCTATGCGCGCGCGCTCGGTCGCCAGCCGCGGTGAGAAAAAGACTTGGCGCAAATCGACCTCGAAGCGCAGACCGTTCTCGCGATGGTGTACGACCAGATCGTCCTCGCCGGCGATAACGCGTAGCGCGCGAACTCGCCATCGGCCATCGACGCCACTGTCGAGTGCGACTGTACGCAACTGGCCATGGCTTGCAAGCAGCGCCTCTGCAATGAGTGTGGCGTGCGGTTCAGCTTCATCTGAGAGTCGCAGTATAGCTGCATGACCCAACAGGTCGAACCCGCGCGGAGCCAGCTTTCGCAGCGTAGAGGGCAGTTGCTGCCGGTAGTCACCGACCGGTCGCTGACACAGCCGCGGTTCGCGCTCGACGACGTCACCATCAGCTGCTCCGCAAAGCGGCCAGAGTACACTATCGCCTTCCCGCTGAGGCAAGTAAGCAGAGTGCAGCACGCCGCTACGCTCGAGTGCGTGGCGCGCTGCCTCCGCCTCCCTACAGGACACCCTTAGGTGCTTCACGCTATTGCCTTACAGTAGCTGCCAGCATCCAGGAGACCTTCCGGTGTGCCAGCCGGCTGGAAAGCGGCAATCCAACCTAACTCATAAGGTGACTCATTGACTAATTCAGGCGCCTCTTCCAACTGCGAGTTGACCTCCACTACCGTTCCCGCCATCGGAGCGTAGAGGTCGCTGGCTGCCTTCACCGACTCGGCGACGGCGAAGCTCTGGCCTGCATCGAAACTNTCACCGACCTGCGGCAGCTCGACATATACGACATCAGATAGNGCCGCCTGCGCATGGTCAGTGATACCGACCAGGAGCGTACCGTCCTCGCGCTCACGTATCCATTCGTGCGTCTCGGCATACATCAGCTCTTCTGGAACAGCACTCACTGGAACGGCGGCCGCACTACGCGTCCGCTTAAGTGTTTTCCGCGGACCTCGACAGCCACCTCNGTGCCNGGCGAGAGGGGGAGATAGGCGAGCCCAATGCCGATGCCAAGTGATGGTGATAGCGTCCCGCTAGTGAGAGTGCCAATACGTTCACCTGTGTGGAACACGGCACAGCCGGGGCGCGGTACGCCGCGCTGCTCAAGGCGTACGCCATGCAACAGTGTGTACTCGCCCCGCTCGCGCTGCGCTATCAACGCATCGCGACCGAGGAACTCATGCTCCCAGTCAATGACCCATTCGCAACCCGCCTCGAGTGGCGTCTGACTCCCATCAAAGTCGCTACCGGAGAGCAGCATGCCGCGCTCGAGGCGNAACGTATCACGTGCGCCGAGGCCGCACGGCACTGCACCGCGTTGCAGTAGCGCCTCCCATATCGGTGCAGCTTCGGCAGCGGGCACTATAATTTCACACCCACTTTCGCCCGTGTAGCCAGTGCCACTCACGAGCATCTCGCCGTGGCGCACGACGCGGAACGGCTCCACCACCAACCCCACCTCATCCTGCAACAGCCGCGGCGCGTCCGGCCCCTGNAGTGCCAGACATGCCAGTTCCATGCTGCGATTTTCCAGCATGGCGTCGAAGTCATCAAGGTGTGCCGTGAGCCAAGCCTCGACGCGGGTGGCAGTAGAAGCATTGGGAACCAGCAATAGCTCGTCGGCANCAAGCCGGTAAGNAATTGCGTCATCAACAATANGTCCTTGCTCNTCNAGAAGGTGGCAGTAGCGGCACTCGCCCGGCGCCAGTAGTGCCAAGTTCCCTGTTGTCATCCACGCCAGAAACTCTGCTGCCTGCGGACCGTGGAAGAACAGCTGCCCCATGTGCGAGACATCGAACAGTCCTGCCGCTGAGCGTACTGCACGGTGCTCGGTGATAATTCCCTCGAACTGGAGGGGCAGCTCCCAGCCAGCAAAATCAACAAGTCGCGCGCCGCGCACGGCATGGAGTTCATGGAGGGGACTGCGGAGCATCGCAACCGCATCCCGCCGATGGGCAAAACTCTTGGGGCGCGACTCAACGCTTATAACCGAGTGGATGTGCCGCACAACGTGGCAGTTCCTGGCGACGACAAGAAGAGCGGTTTCAAGCAGAGTGTAAAAGTTACCATCGAAGATAAAGAAGGGCAGAAACACACCTTGAGGCTGCCATTGCCGTATCGCCCCAAAGGTGAAATGTTCGCCGTCGCTGAAACCTTCCAGGGTGGTAGCCGCCTGCAGGTCGTATGCGAGGATGGAAAACGCCGTATGGGGCGTATCCCGGGCAAGCTGCGGCGACGGATGTGGGTACGCGAGAACGACCTGCTGATTATCGTGCCGTGGTCTTTCCAAGATTCCAAGGCTGATGTCAAGTTCCGCTACACGGCAACGCAGAGCGCCAACCTGAAGCGACAGAACCTGATACCGGAAATTCTGGATATCTACTGATGGAAGAGAGCCTGCTGGCGCTGGATCGGCAGCTCGGGCAACTAAAACGGGCGGGCGATCGTGAATGGCGCAAGACGCTCGACGCAGTGTTTGACGAACCGACACTCAGGGCAATACAGCAGCTCTTCAGCCGCGGCGTGCTGTACACGCTCGAAAACATCCTAGCGACGGGTAAGGAGGCTAATGTCTTCCGCGGCAAGACGCATGACGGGCGCAACCGCGCAGTCAAAATCTACAGGCTCAACACCGCCACTTTCCGCAAACTGGCACCCTACATAGACGGAGACCCACGCTTCCCCCACGGAGGCAAGTCGCACCGCGACCGTATGTTCGTCTGGGCACAGAAGGAGTACAAGAACCTGCATCTGATGCACGCTGCTGGCGCGCGTGTTCCGCGGCCGTACCATGTCCATCGCAACCTGCTGGTGATGCAGTACCTCGGCTGGCGCTACCGCCCCTACCCAACACTGCGTGAGCTGCCACCAGCAAAACCGCGCGAGTTCCTGGAACAGCTAATGGACTCGATAGGTGCATGGCAACATGCAGGACTGGCGCACGGTGACCTGTCAGAATACAACGTACTTAATGTGCGCGAGACACCATGGGTAATTGATGTTGGACAGGGGGTCCCGCGACAGCACCCGCGCTTCGACGAATTGCACGCGCGCGACATGGCCAATATCTACCGCTGGTTCCGTAAGTGGCTGCCAGAGCTGAAGCTAGAGGAGCTGGAAACATGGAGTATGTAAGGATTCCACAGCGTCGCATCGGCGTACTCATTGGGCCTGACGGAGCGACACGCAAAGAATTCGAGGAAGCGACCGGCTGCGCGCTTGAGATTGACTCACGGACCGGCATCGTACACGTAACCCTCCCCGAAGGAGGCGACGCGCTGCTGGGGCTGCAGCTGCTCTCGGTTGCGCGCGCTATCGGCCGTGGCTTCTCACCAGAAGCAGCGCGCGACTTGCTCGACCCCGAAACCTACCTTGTGGTAGTCGATATACGCGACCATACGGGCCACTCACGGCGGAGACTGGAACGGATGCGTGGAAGGATTATTGGGCGTGGCGGCAGGACTCGCCGCATCATCGAGGAGCAGAGCGGCGCACAGGTGGCTGTACAAGGGCGTACGGTCTCCATCCTAGGCTCGCTGGCAGCAACCGAGGCGGCACAGGTCTCTGTGGGAATGCTACTGGGCGGTGCCGAGCACGGCTCGGTCTACCACTACCTCGAGGGGCACCGGAGAGGGCGATGACCGTCCATCTGCACAAATTGTTAAATATTTAGCATACGTGCGACAGAAAGCCCATTGTTCCGGACATGATAATGCAGTGCGGAATGTGGGTGTTGATGTGGAAGGTGCATAAATCTATGAAACGTAAATACGATAGGGTGAGAACGTGAAAATTACTTTTCTGGGTGTCGGTGAGGCGTTCGACGAAACCCAGACTAATGTATGCCTGCTTGTCGAAGCGGCTGGGCGACGGATGCTGATGGAGTGCGGTGCCAACGCGCCCTCAGCTGTCTGGAATAAGTCGACCCGGGCCGACTACCTGGATGGCATATTTGTCTCGCATTTCCACGCTGACCACACCTTCGGGCTGCCAGCACTGGTAATGCGCATGTGGGAGGACGGACGTACACGCCCGTTCTACCTGTTCGGACCGGTCGGTAGCCAGCGATACATTGAGCGAATGATGAAAATGGCGTATCCTAGCATGGTTGAGAAACTGCCCTTCACTCTCCGCTTCCGCGAGCTTCAGCGCTCACATCGCTGGGATGACTGGAACCTACGTGTCGTCAGCACGCGCCACTCGGTGCCCAACCTTGGGTTGCGACTGGAAGCGGGGTCGCCGCAAAAGGTATTCTGCTACTCGGGCGACGGGATGTTCACTCCCACTGCTGCTAAACTCTATACGGGAGCAGACCTGCTAGTTCACGAGGCATACCTAGAGGACGGACAGACTAAGACTCACTGTAGCCTGGTCCAGCTGGAGCGACTGCAGGACTTGGCACGGCCCAAACAGATGGCGCTAGTCCACCTACAGCGCAACCTGCGCAAGCAGAAAGACGATATCCTCAAGCGTTATCGTCGCAGGAAGTGGACTATTCCCGAGGCNGGCGACAGCGTCACCTGCTGAGTGGGCCACCAGCGCCTCGTCCACANCGTCAACTTCGAATCGGCACGTAAGCTAACTCAGGTTCCTTCCGGGCATCCTTGCGGGCAGCTCTATGGCCTTGCNTTCCAGCTCGAAATCCATGTCGATGGCGAGCTTAATCCCACGACCGGTATGGTTGTAGATTTNGCGGTGCTCGAAGAAGCATTTGCGCCGCTCAAGGCACAGCTAGACCACAACTACCTCAATGANCTGTCAGGATTGGAAAACCCAACCAGTGAGGTCATGGTTGAGNGGATCTGGAAGCGNCTGGNGCCTGAGTTGCCAGGGCTATGCAAGCTGGTGCTGTGGGAGAACAAGCGCTCGCGAGTCGAGTTCTGCGGCTGAAAGGGGACGGCTCATTTTTTAGCCGGCCGCCACTGAGCGGGTGTGCCCACCGTCGCCTTCCGAGTTGATACNACCGCACGCGGCAAACGGCTGCTCGACCTGGGTGAGCTGATGCGCGAGGCCGGATACCTCGAGGGGTTCAGCTTCGACCATGATGCCAAAGAGGTCCGCTTCCACTTCGCTAAAACACCTGTAGTCCTTGGTCCCAACGGCGAGATTGACTTGGATGAACTAGATGAATATATTCGCAGCGAGACCTCAATCGGCAAGAAGTTCGACGATGACCTGTTGCGCGAGATTTTCAACCTCGACGAGACTGGACACGTCTGGCAGCCAGAAGAGTAACACCAGCTAGGACAGCCACCACCATCCAGACTGTCGGTGCCGGGATGAGTGAGTCATCGTCGCGCTGTAGCGACTGCACCTCAATCTGCACGGTCGCCTCACCAGTCGCACCGGCGGGGTCGCGCGCGACCAGCGTCAACGTATGGGCACCGGCAGTAAGCTGGACCTCGATTGACATTTCGGTCGTCGTCGCGAGTAGACCATCANGGTCGCTGCTCCAGACAAAAAGCAGCTGGTCGCCGTCCGGATCNCTGGTGCCGNTGGCAGATAGCGTGAGGGGCGAACCCTCTNTCAACTGCGTTCCAGGGAGTGGCAGTGCAATCAATGCCTGCGGAGCGCCGTTGAGCGCTTGTTCCAGAACGGTTACGGTAACGCTGGCCGGGGCAGACGAGCGCACATCTTCGTCATCCTCGACCTCGAGNGTCGTGACATAGCTACCCGGGACAGTGTAGGTATGCAGCACCCATGATTGCGAGCCCCAGCCAGTCGTTTCACCATCACCAAAATCGAAGGCGTAGGCGGCAATGCCAGAGTCGTCGCTGGATGAATTTCCGCTGAAGCTGACGGGTTCACCGACTGGCACCTCTAGCGGGTCGACTGTCAATCGCACCGTCGGCCTGCGATTGGCACCATCATTGGTCACCTCGACCTCGACTGTGGCTAACGATGAGTAATTAAAGCCGTCCCACGCCCGCGCCTCAACGCGGTAGCGGCCGTTCAGGTCCTGCGTCGTATTCCACTCCCAGCTCCANGCAGTGGTGCCNTCTGCTACTTCCCACTCNCCAGGAGAGACGCGCGCCTCGACACGGCGCACNNCCCANTCNTCACTGGCNGTACCAGANACNGNNACCAGACCAGAAACAATCTGATTCTGGTAGGGNNNGGTNATGAACAANAACGGTGGTTGGGTGTCGATTACGTCNACCACNCTGACNGTNAGCTCTGCNGTGTGGTCGGACTCGTCAGCGTCGCTTGGNGAGATGTCAANCAGTTCCGCCGTNAGCGTGTGANCGCCAAGCGTAGCAGTCCAGTCANTTGCCAGTGTGAGTGCCTGTTCAGGGTCCAACGACCCTTCGCTGGTACCGAGNGNNNCGCCNTCAGCNGTGAANGTGACGCTAAAGCTGCGCGCCCGNCCNTCACCTTCGTTAACGATACGNGCNATNACCTGCACNTCCTCNTCNGGNAGNGGNACNTCGGGCTGTAGTCTCAATTCCTCTATNCGCANGTCGGGAGGGTCGCTGTAGCTGCTAATATCNAGCATNNCCGGGACGCCNGAATTGTTATTGAGNGCAAANCTNGCGCGGAGCTGTGTCTCGGTGACTGTGGCNGGTGCTCCCAGGTCAAAGCGCAGTATCGGATGCGAGGTGAGCAGCTCGCCCGCATCGGGCTCACCTGTGTAGTTGAACCAGGCGCGCACGAAGTGCTCACCGCCCTGCTCGCCGAACCAGAGCCCATCCTCGGCGCTCAGGCCATTCGCCGTCCCGGCATCCAGCTCGAAATTGCCGGGCGCTGGCCACGCTGCCGACCAGCGCGCCTCCATTGTGACTGAATCAGGAAGCTCGCCTTGCTGATAGTTCTGCATAGTACCACCATCCTCACCACGAGTAGTGAACTCTGTACGAGTATAATCCATCGCGAGCGTGAAACTTTCGTTCTCGAGCACCGGGATTTCAGCCGGTCCTGCCAAACTACCGGACCGCAGGTCGAGCGATCGCTGTACGGCGCCAAGGGCGTCAACAGTGCCCCAGCCGTAGCAGTTGTTGGGCGTGTAGAACTCACCGCAATCCAGGTCGAACGGGACACGGTGATCGCTGGTCTCACGCATAATCTGCTTGTAGGGGCTGGCAGTGGAGTCAGAACGCATAGCAGGATTGGCCTGTGCCATCAATGCTGCCAATCCCGCGATATGCGGAGTTGCCATGCTAGTGCCGGAGTAAGATACGTATCCATCGCCACTGCCCTTCTGAGCTGACATCACGCCGCCGCCGGGCGCCATCACATCGGGCTTGAGGCGACCGTCACCGGTCGGGCCGCGCGAAGAGTATATTTCTCGATTGTGGTCATCGTTGACCGAGCCGACGGTAATCGCGCGCTCACTGTCGCCTGGGTAGGTGACCGAGCTGGGGTGCGCCGCGATGCCGAGATTACCGTTGCCGATAGCTACGGTAGTCACGATGCCGTTCTCGACGGCGGTGTCGAGCGCCTGCGAGATGGAGGACTGTCCGTCGTTGGTTGCACCTGGTATCACGACAGGGCCGCCCAGCGAAAGCGACATGACACGGATGTTGAAGCGGTCACTATTAGCGATGGTCCAGTTGACCGAGCGTAGCAGGTCGTTAGTGTCACCGCCGCCACCATCGAGCGCAATGACTCCCGCTAGTCGCGCCTGCGGTGCCACACCGGCATAGGTTCCAGAGGAGCCTCCAGTACCAGCAGCGATACCTGCACAGTGGGTGCCGTGGCTACCGGAATCGTGTGGCTGCTCTTCGGGGTATTCCTTGTCGGTATTGGCATTGTAGAACGCTAAGTTCCCGTTCGAATCAACAGCTATTTTCGGGTCCTCGGTACCAGAATTGTCATCGAGGTCATCGAGCGACTCGTGGGAGAAGTCAACGCCAGTATCAAGAATCGCGATGGTCACGTTCTCGCCGCGGAATCCCAACTGCGACCACACATTGGTAGCACGGATAGACTCCACTGTATTGTCAAGTGTCGGGTAAAACATCACGTCAGGCTCAAGCCACACTAGTCCAGGGAGTCTCGTCAGTGGTGGTAGCGCATTGAGCGGCACAACAGCACCAAAGGTATCGAAGAGAGGGAACCAGGATACTACATCTCCATCGAGCGCAGTGATGGAGTTTCGGTGCTCACTGCGTAGCGAGTCAACGCGCATAATCACTGAAATCTGTCCATCAGGAGCTGGAGCGCCACCCAATTCACTGATGCGCTCCGGTTCCGATGCCATCAGTGCCAGCCGTGGGTCAACCAAATGCGCTGTCTCCGTCGGAAGTTCAATCCCGCCAAACGGCAGTGGAGTAGCTCCAGCGGGCAGAAAACCAGCCAGCGCGGGTAGCGCCAGCAGGGCGACCAGCAGCAGCGCAGTGAATCGCTTCACGAAGGTGGGGAGGTCGGTGGGTGATAAGCTTTTGCGGCCGCTATCTGACATACTAACTCATAATTTTACTATGAGTGAACTAGAGGAGGTTAATGTTAACGTAGAAATGATGCGTGAAGTTGCTTCTATCAATGCTGACCTGCCTATCGCCGCGCGAATCCTCTCCCGCATCCAAGCAGCCAAACCAACACAGGTCACCAGAATCATTAATATTCAGGATTCGGTAATCAGCCGTTCTACTCTGAACCTTGATGGGACAAACGGAAATATCGAGGACAGCATCGTAAGTCGGTCCGGGTAAAAGCGCAGAGTTTACCCGTAGAACTGGCGCCCGGACCGGGATTCGAACCCGGGTTCGAAGCTCCGCAAGCTCCAGTGATTCCTAGCTACACCAT
>PCBV01000019.1 GCA_002731905.1 Methanobacteriota archaeon | reverse complement strand
ACAGTACTGGGACCACTACCAGCCCTTCGACCAGGGCATAACCATCGACCTGGAGTGCAAGGTCTACATCGACCTGCCCGGCGGCAAGAAGATAATGGGTTACATCGACCGCCTGGAGAAGGTCGGCAACAACCACTTCGTAATCCACGACTACAAGACCAGCGGCAAGCTGCCGACACCGCACGAAACCGCGAACGACCGGCAGCTGGCGCTCTACATGCTCGGGGTACAGCAGAGGTATCCCGACCTGGAGAAGATAGACCTGGTCTGGCATTTCGTAAGGTTTGACGAGGATGTCTGGTCACAGCGGACCGAGGGACAGCTACAGAAAATGGCCGACGAGACTACGAGCTTGATCAATACAATCGAGGAGGCTGTAGCGAGCCGGAACCTACCAACACAGACCAGCTCCCTCTGTGGTTGGTGCGATTTCCGTCCACAATGTCCGGAGTTCGCACACCTGTACCAGATGGAAAGCAAGGGAGAGACGCTGGCGACCTCGACCATCACCGCCTCCGAAGCTTCAGAATTGGTTGACGAGCTGGTGGGCCTGAGGGACGAAAAGCGANGCGTCATGGATGCGATGGATGGAAGGGCTGAAGAGATCAAGGAGAAGCTGGCAGGGTACTCGACCGAGACTGGGAACANTTCAATCTACGGTGCCNAACACTATGCTACTGTCTCTANCAGCACGTCGGTCAGCGTCCCAAAATTGGGCAGTGAGCCCCGAATAGAGCTTGAGGCAGTCTTGAAGGCGTTTGGACTCTGGGAGCAGGTCGACCAGCTCTCATCGAGCAAACTGAAGAAGCTCGCTGACTCTGGCGCCTTGACGGATGAACAGCGGAAAGCGGTCAATAAGTACCTCGAGCGCAGCGAATCATCCCGGGTCGGGCTGCGGAAGCGTAAGACGTGAAAACGGCCAAATATTGCTTATATAATCCCTAAAACATCCAGCGGNNGTGGACTTAGTAGAATATGCTCTGCTGCTTGGACTTGCNGTGTTGATTGCAATTGCNCTGGCAACTTACTTCAGGAAAGATGAGTTTGACTTACGTTCCATCAAGGACCTGCAAGTTGAGATTAAAGAAAAATTAGTTGAAAGGGATGCACTGGACTTCCAGAGTCTGGAAACGGCCAAGAAATCCAGTGAGGAAAAAACGAAGATAATGCGAGAAGAGCTGAAGACGCTCAAAAAACTAGTTGAGGAAGAGAAGGAACAAAGAGGAAAGGCATATACCTCCATCACTGAGAACATCAGACAATTACATGAAGAGTACAAGGGCCTTCAGACTTCATCTACCAACTTAGTTGCGGCATTGAAAGACAGCACCATGAGGGGGAATTGGGGGGAAGTACAACTTCAGAGAGTGTTAGAACTTTCCAATATGGTAAAGCACGTTGATTTCGATCNTCAAAAAACAATCGAAGCGGAAGATGGTTCGATGCAAAGGCCTGACGCGATTGTAAACCTGCCAGGGGGGAAGCAGCTCGTGATTGATTCGAAAGCGCCGGGAAAATTGTTGGAAGCCTANAAGTCCGAGAACGAGGACGATAAGGAAGAATACATGAAGCAGTTTGCTGATGATGTCTGGGAAACTGTGAAACTACTGGGAAAAAAGAAATACTGGGATAGTCTGGAGGATAAATCCGGAAACAAGCTATCACCTGATTTCGTAATCATGTTCATGCCTGGTGAACACATGCTCCAAATTGCACTATTCCACAGACCTGCTCTGTGGGAGGAGGCGGTTGAAAGAAAGGTTATTCTGGCTTCACCTTACATCCTGCTTGCCTTGCTAAGATCGATATCTTACTCTTGGCAACAAGAAGAGCGTAGCAGGAATACCGACAAAATACTTCAAGTCTCGGACGAGGTCGTGAAGAGAGTAGAGGTACTCATGAAACATTTGGGCGGAGTCGAAAAAGGAATGAAAAATAGCTTGAATTCATGGAATGATGCAATTAAATCCTACGAGTCCCGCTTATTGAAATCGAGGGAAAAATTGCANGATTTGAAAGGTGAAGCCTCGGACCTGAAAAGAATAGAGACAATAGACGATAGTCCCAAAAAATTGAAGTAGCTCCNTCAAACANCNCNNNCTAGGNCTTTCATCTCANAGGAAAAAGAATGCCAGGGCGAGGATGGCGTAGGTGACCAGTAGCATGGCGCCTTCCAGCCAGTTTGACTCCCCGTCCTGGATGATGAAATTGGTCACCAGTACTGCTAGGAAGGTAGCTACGGTCTCGAAAATCCCAAATTCGAGCGTCAGTGGCACCCCAAGCGCCCATCCNAGGAGCACCATCACCGGNGCCACGAACAGCGCAATCTGGAGGCTGGACCCGACGGCGATTCCCACCGAGAGGTCCATCTTGTTCTTCCCGGCGACAGTNACTGCGGTGAAGTGTTCGGCAGCGTTNCCGAAAACCGGCACGAGGATGATACCGATGAACAGCGTCGGCATNCCGTATTCNCNGGCAGCGTGCTCNATNGAGCCGACNAGNATTTCGGCCATCCAGGCCACCATTAGCGTGGCTACCAACAGCANCCCCATNGCATCGCGCTGNNTCAGNANNGGCTCCTCGTCGTGGTGNCCCTCGGCAGCGTAGAGGNTGGCATGGGTNCGTAGCTGGAACAGNAGTTGCATGCCGTAGACCAGCAGGAGCAGCAGCGCNGTGTAGTGGGAGAGTTCCACCACGTTCGGGTGGTCGCCAGTGCTGGCATAGACCGTCGGTACTACCAGCCCCACCAGCGCCAGCAGCAGCAGCGAACCGTTCGTCTGGGAGGCGCGTGACGAGAATTTTTGCGTGGCGTGGTGCAGGCCACCCCACAGGAAGGCCAGCCCCATGACTAGCAGCAAGTTCCCCAGGATTGAACCGATGAGCGAGGCCTGGACCACCAGCAGCATGGTGTCTTTCACGGTCGGGTCTTGGTAGACTGCCCAGATTGCCAGTGCCGCGATTATCATCTCCACGGCGTTACCGAATGTTGCGTTTAGCAGACCTCCAATGGACTCGCTGGTCCGTATGGCTATCTCCTCGGTGGCCTTGCCCATCTGCCATGCCAGGGGCATGATGGCGCCCATCGAGGCGAGGAACGCGGGACCGTGGTCACCCCGCGATTCCAGCACCACCGCGGCAGGGACCAGTAGCAGTAGCCAGTTGAGCTTTACAATGCGCGGGTCAAGTAGGCTGCGGATTCCCGGGAGGTTATCTGCTGTATCCATTAATCTACTATCGACTCGCCTTCCATGTCGTGGTTGAGAGTATAGAAATATCCTATCTGGGCCGTGAACACCATCAACCATTCGAACAGTGAGGGCATAGCATGCACGCTGTGAAGATGATCAGCCCCNANATCCTTATACATGAAGAGGGGTTTGACGCCTTCAGGAACGGTAAGGGCCAGAAGCGCCATNNANGCATANCCNGCCANNTTCAATNCCAGNCTGATTTTGATTATGTNTTTCGGATAATTGTCTATCTNTCTCACTACGAGTATTGCAACNGTCCCCAGAAGGAGCGTGAGGTAGAAGTACAATCCTGCCGTGACTCCATGGGGAATNGGATATTTGTTCAAAGGCAAGTTCACNGTCCAGATGAAGGATACCGTTGCTATCTGGGCCATTACGACGAATAACAGGTTGAACCAGAGCCATTTCCGNTCCGCATTCGAACTACGTAATTGTCCATCCCACTTGTTGTACAACTTGATCCAGACAGGTATCGAGATCACTCCTGCCAAAGTCAGACCGGCAGACCACAGCGTCCCTTCAGGGGTGGTCTCATCCAGCTCCGAAATGGTAGGGAGCCAGGGTTCGTGGTGGCCATTCGTCACTCCTATAATGTATGCCAGTACAAGCGACAGGAATGCGGTCAGGAGCATAAAATTCAGCACTTTCTGGCCTTGACTCTGGTTCCGATAGATTAACTTCATAAAATCAGCATCTACGTTTTGTTTTAAAGGATGGTGCGGGGGGAGAGATTCGAACTCTCGTACCTCTAAAGGAATAGGCCCTGAACCTATCGCAATTGGCCATACTATGCGACCCCCGCAACTTCGGCGCGACCTTGGCGTGCTGTTTAAGGTTTGTTATCTTGGAACCGGTTGCCGTGGGTGGCTACCGTGGCGCCCTTAGAGCTCCACTTCGACAGACTCGGCCGTTTCCTCTTCCTCTTGCTCGGGCTCATCAACCGGCGCGAACTTGGTGCCGTAGTAGATAATGCCGGACTCACTGTCCTCGCCCAGTTTGCGGAATACCGCCTTGACGCGCATGCCCCGCTTCACCAGTTCAGGCGTTACGTCGACAATCTGCGCCGTTACGCGCGCCCCCTCGTCCAGCTCGACCATCGCCAGTGGGTAGGGGCCATGCATCTCGTATCCCTGCTGTGGCTGGTAGATCACCGTGCATGCCACCACCTCGCCGATGCCTGCGAACTGGTACTTCTCCAGCTTGCCGATGGATTTGCGGTGACAGCCTGAGCACATCGAGCGCGGTGGGTAGTGGTACATGTCGCAACTAGTACAGTGCGAGCCGATGAGGTTGTAGCGCACCGGCATCTCGCGCCAGAAACGGGGGACTGCCATCAGTTCGCCTCCAGCAAGTGGACTACTGCCGTCGCGCCAGTACCGCCGTGATTCTCCAGCAGGCCAAGTGTAGCGCCTTTGACCTGCCGCTCACCGGCAGTGCCGCGGAGCTGTTGGACAATTTCAACTGCCTGCGCGACGCCGGTCGCACCTGGCGGGTGACCACGCGCTTTGAGGCCGCCGCCAGTGTTGACCGGGATAGCACCACCTAGGGCAGTGTCACCATCGAGCGTAATCTGTCCAGCTGAACCGCGTTCCGCAAGGCCAATTTCTTCCAGCGCAATCAGTTCAGAGATAGTGAAATTATCGTGGATTTCGGCGACACTTACATTCGCCACTTTTTGCCCGGCGTGCGCGAACGCCCGCTTGGCGGCGACGCCGATGGCTGGCATGCGGTTCAGGCTGGTGCGGTGGTGCAGACTGAGTGTATCGGACGCTTGCCCCGAGCCGACAATTGAGACAGGTGCCTTGGAAAATTCCTTCGCGCGCTTGCTGGCACAGAGCACCACCGCCGCGGCTCCGTCGCTTTGCGGAGCGCAGTCAAGCATTCGCAGCGGATCCGCTACCAGCCCCGAGTCGGAGACTGCTTCCAGCTTGATGGGGAAGGGGAACTGCGCCTGCGGATTCAGTGCCGCGTGGGCGTGATTTTTCACTGAAACTGCAGATAGCATCTCGCGCGTCGTGCCGAATTCAGTCATGTGCGCCTGCGCCATCATCGCGTGTAGCGATGCGAATGTCGCTCCCTGTTGTGATTCCCATTCCTCGTCGGCACCCATTGATAGCGTGTGCGCGCTTTCGGAATCAGAGACGTCTGTCATCTTTTCGGCTCCGCCGACGACGGCGACGTCGATGAAGCCACCTGCGACCGCCATGTACGCTTGCCGCAGGGCGACTCCGCCGGAGGCGGAAGCGGCTTCAACGCGTGTTGATGGTACGTTAGAGCCAGCCATATCGCAGTAATCAGCAATCAATGCCGAGACATGCTCCTGCTGAACCAGCGAGCCAGCTGCCATGTTGCCAACGTAGAGCGCATCGATATCGGTGCTGCTTACGCCGGCATCCTTGATTGCTTCCAGCCCGGCCATCAGCCCTAACTCGCGCAGCGACTTGTCCCACAGCTCGCCAAACTTGGTGATGCCAGTGCCGATAATCGAGACGTCTCTCACTGGCCACTCCCCATGTGGATTTTCCCCCGGTACTTGGCATAGGTTGGGTAGTTTATGATTTTCATGCGTGCTACCTGCTGCTCAACCGTTGCGCTACGGTCCAGCTTCTCGATATGTTCGGTAATACTGATGTCGAAGCCATCGCTGCCGGCGCCCGATCCGTAGGCGATGGCGAGGATGCGGTCACCCGGCTTAGCGATGTCGAATACGGCGGCCAGGCCTAGGAATACCGCACCGGAGTAGGTGTTACCAACGCGTGGTGTCATCAGCCCCGTCTCTACCTGTTCGGTCGAGAAGCCCAGTGCCTTGGCAACTCGTAGAGGGAACTTGCCATTGGGCTGGTGCGTGACNATATACTGGTAGTCCGAAGCTTCGGTGCCTGCCATCTCCATTGTCAGTTGCGCGCAGCTGGCGACGTGCCGGAAGTAGGCCGGCTTGCCGGTGAAGCGACCGCCGTGACGTGGATACTGCTGCCCCTCGCGTCTCCAGAAATCAGGGGTATCAGTAGTGTACGAAGTAGTATGGTTAATTTCGGCAATCACCTTGTCGCGACCAATCAGGAACGCGCCACCGCCCGCTGAGGCGGAATACTCCAGCGCGTCACCCGGCGCTGCCTGCGATGTATCAACGCCAATCGCGAGACCGTAATCAATTTGCCCATCGCCGACCATGCCAAGGCAGGTCTGGATTGCAGCCGTCCCCGCCTTGCAGGCGAACTCGAAATCCGCTGCAGTCAGGTAAGGCGTCGCGCAGACAGCTTCTGCAACAACGGTTGAGGAGGGCTTTACCGCGTAAGGGTGCGACTCGGACCCGGTGTAAATGGCGCCAACCTCCTTGCCAGTCACGCCGCAGCGCAGCATTGCCGTGCGGGCGGACTCGACTGCGATGGTAATCACATCCTCGTCTGGTCCAGGCACCGACTTGGAGTAGACATTCAGGTTGCGTGCCATGGAGCTGCCGTCCTGGCCCCACACCGAAGCGATTTCTGTGGTTTCGATTTTGTAGCGCGGGATGTACGCACCGTAGCTTACGATTCCGTTCATAGTTGTCTGAGCCTCTGCTGTATCTGTTCCTGTGACGCACTCGTGCTGACTAGCACGATGCGCTCCATATCTGCCAGCTTCGTTGCCAACTTATCGATGCTGCCGGGCTGGATGTAGCAGACNAGCCGCGGTTTGACCGGGTGCGCCCGCACCGCAATCATCGGTGAACGGCCGAACTGGACGCCGGTGAAGAACAGCGCCCGCTCGTTGGACCAGCCATACATCTGGCCGAAGTTGGCGCCTGAGAANGTAGTGATGGCACGCAGAGCNTCGACGATAGTGTAGCCATAGATGGTTCGNTCTAGTTCTTCAGTGCCGGCGATTACCTCGCCTCCGATGGCCTCGACCACGGTCGCAATTGGGAGGCCAATAGCAAACTCGCGAATGTCAGTGATGGCCGAATTGCCTTGCTGTCCCGCCATGCTGCCTGCTACACGGCCGCCATGCGCGCGGTCGTAGCTCACCATAGTCTCGACCAGCCGCCGTACTGTGGCGATTCCGGGCGATCGCCGGCGCCCCTTCTCAAAGTCGCACACTACACTAGGGTTAACTCCCAGCAGACTTGCAAGATGTTTCTGCGAGAGATGGAAAATTTCTCGCCATTTGCGCAGCGTCTTGCCAGGGCTGTTCGACACCACTATTTCGCCTGCCATACGGCGTGTGAGTTGCTCGTTCACGCGGCGGCANTTGGGGTGNCTATATAACAATAAGCGTATCNCNCTTCGTCAATCGCCAAAATATCCGTTCCTTGGGGAAGAAGCCTATGATAGTAGTTCCTGACGACCTATTTATATTCGGCGGGTCATGGCTCAAGGTGAATCGTGACGACTGGACTCCGCATGCGCTGTTCATGACATGCGGTCAGGGAAGCCATCGCGAGAAGCTNGCTTCCTTCGAGCTGGCGCTGCGCGACGCTTCTATTGAGTGTTACAACCTGATTCCTGTGTCGTCTATCCTGCCTCCGCGCTGCGAAATTCTTGAGCGCAGTGCCGGACTGGAGCAGCTTCAGCCGGGGCAGGTGGTGCCGGTGGTGTTGGCACGCAGCCAGAGCGCAGTACCGGGTGAGCAACCTGGCGCCGCTGTGGGGATGGCAGTGCCGCGCGATCGCGAGCACTATGGTTACCTCTCCGAGCACCATGTGCTGGGGATGGGCGCTCAGGAGCTGGAGGACTACGTCGAGGACCTGGCGGCGGAGATGCTTGCGACTACCTATGGGCTAGAGTTCGATCCGGAAGCTTCATGGGACGAGAAGCGCGAGCTCTGGAGCATTGACAATCGCATCGTGCGTACCCGTTCTGTAGTGGAGACTGCAACTGTGGGACCGGAGCACTGTTGGACCACCGTGGTCGCCGCAGCAGTACTTATCTTGTAGTGGTAATCGCTTAATAACTCCCAGTGGTCGTCGGCGAAGATGGCAGAGGCCAGTCAGCTCTGGAAATTTAGAAACGATTCACCAGCCACTGCTATGGCGATTGGTAGTCAAGGCCGCTACGGTGCGGTAGGCGGCCGACACAGCGGCATCGTGTTTTTGGGGCAGGACGGTCGCCCAGTCTGGCGCTCACGCGGAATCAACGACGTGCGCGATATATCGCTAGCGGGTGCTGGTCGCGCAGTACTAGTCGCCAGTGGAGATAACACAATCCATTACTTGGACCAGCGCGGTCGAGAGATGTGGCACCGCAGTCTAAACCACGCTGCAACTACCGTGGGCGTTTCGAGGCGGGCTGACTTGNTCGTGGCAGGGTTGCTGCGCGGGAGCCTACATGCCTATAACCGCACTGGAAAGCTGCTCTGGGAGCACCGACCAGGTGGCACCGATTTCCGNATTAACGACGTTTCCATCTCTGCCAATGGCCAGTATGTGGCNGTTGGCACCGACTACGCGCATATTTACCTCTANAGNGCCANTGGCACTGTNCTGTGGAGCNNNGAGACNACTGGCAAGGTGCTTGAGACNTGTATCAGCTCCAATGGCGACTANATNTCTTACCTGACTGATGACCAGCGCATCTATTTTGCGGTCAAGAACTCACGTGTGGTGTGGGAATACCGCTTCGATCGGCAACCGCTCTGGATTGACATGGTAGGCACTGCCGACTTCGTGGTTGTCGGTGAGACCCCACATAAGGTCTCAATCTTTAGTAAGTCGGGGCGGCGCACCTGGAGCTTCAAGTTGCAAACTCCCGGTACCATCGGTCGGTTGGCTGACAGTGGAGGTAATATCTTGGTCGGTGGCCGCAATGAGGAGGTGACTATGTTAGGCATCGAGGCTTACTTGGCGCGACTGCTGCGGCAGACGCAAAGACTGGTCGAGCGAGCGCGTACAGATGGGCTCGANGCACACGAAGCCGAACAGGAAATCTACGCCGCTGAGCGAGCGTTGNAGGACGGCGCACACCAAGAATTCCTCGACACGATTGCCCGGACGAAGAATGCAGTACAGGAGGCACCGGTAGCGCGCAAGGCGGTGGCGGAAACTGCCGGNGGTGGCGGCAACTGTAGCAATTGCGGCACCGNGAATCAGCCGGGCTTCCAGTTCTGTGGAGTTTGTGGACAGAAGCTGGAGCAGGGTTGCCCCTCCTGCGGCACCCAGCTTCAGCCTGGTTTCCAGTTCTGCGGCAATTGCGGCACCCAAATCTGAGAATCAAATACAGTTACGGCTGCAGCCAGCCTCATCCTGCCCTGTGCCCCGGCTTTTGCAAATCCGCCNTCNAGCGACTCGGGGGGAGNAGGCTGTTTAATACCTGAGCGACTGCACCCNATGGCCTCCACGACTCCCTCCAAGTTGCTCGAGAACGCAATGAAGTACGCCGACCAACCGGCNCTTTCGACACCATCAGTGGATGGCTGGGTTACTGAAACATGGGCGGAAGTAGCTGAATGTGTTATGGACATNGCCCGCGCGTTGGTCGGACTCGNCTTTAATCATGGCGACAAGCTATCCCTATACAGCTACAACTGCAAGGAGTGGTATGGGGGCTATCTAGCCGCGCAGATGGTTGGTGGCGCCGGAGTGGGCGTTTACCATACTTCTTCGGCCGAAGAGGTTGAGTGGGTCGTTAGCAACTCNGAATCAAAGGTGGTNTTTGTTGGCAACAACCCGATGGCNGCAGGTGACGNNTCAAAGATGCCGCAGCACCGGCTGATGCAGGTTATNGACACNCTAGACAAGGTGGAACACTTCGTACTTTTGCCNGGNGTGGGTGGNGTCGAGCACGCTAAGCTGATGACNTGGNACACATTTATCGGCCATGGNTCCTCTATNGAGACAGCCACGCTGCACGAGCGTATGGGGGCGCTGACCGAGGAAGATACAAGCGCGCTAATCTATACTTCGGGAACGACCGGCAACCCAAAGGGTGTTGAANTGACCCACGGAAATTTCAACTTCGAGGTCAAGGCTGCCGACTTCGCCTTCACATTCCATCAGGGTGAACGATACGTATCNTGGCTACCGCTGGCACACGTCTTTGGGCAGCTAATCGACAATCATTACTGGGTCGACAAGGGGTTGCACATGTACGTAGCCGATAATCCATTGAACGTCGTCGACCTTGCCAAGGAGGTGCAGCCGCACCTCTTCATTGGNGTNCCNCGTATCTACGAGAANTTGTATTCCAACGTGCGCGCCGCCATTGACGGTAAGGCAATACTNCGNATTGGTCTCAAGNTGCCANTGCTTTCNGGNATCTTCCGCAAGATACTGAAGAAGAAGACAGGAATGAAGGCATGTCGCTTNGCAGTTACAGGNGCTGCGCCGATAAANCCNGATATTCTGGAGTTGTTCCAGTCGCTTGGCATCCCTATATTCGAAGGATACGGTATGACAGAGGATACGGCGGGCGCGACGCTCAACTANGNNGNGCAGAACCGNGTTGGCACNGTCGGGACGGTCTTCCCNGGTACCGAGATGAAGGTNGCTGACGACGGCGAGCTGCTNATTCGAGGCCCTCACGTNATGAAGGGCTATTACAAGGATCAGGCTGCTACNGACGAGGTATTGAAGGATNATTGGCTCTACACTGGTGACGTCGGCACTATCGANGGTGACGGCTTCGTGAAAATCACTGGTNGGAAGAAGGAAATTTATGTCAGCTCTGGTGGCAAGAACATNGCACCACTTGTCATTGAAGAAACGATGAAGTCGATGCCACTGGTGTCGCAGTGTTTCNTGGTAGGCGACGGTCGCAAGTACTGNTCGGCANTACTGACTCTCGACGCCTTTGCCATTATGCGTGACAAGCTTGGGATGGATCCACTGGAGATTCCGAAGAACCCCGTCGAGCAGGTTGCCAAACTGGAGGAGCTGGGCCACTCGTTTGATGAATATACCNGATCTACCGACATCCGCGCCGAAATCCAGGAACAGATGGACGAGTTGAATGAGAAATTCTCGCCACCAGAGCAAGTAAAGAAATTCGCAATCCTTTCACGCGACTTTACTGTTGATGACGGAGAGCTGACCCCCACGCTCAAGATAAAGCGTAAACCNATCGCNGCGAACTGGGCGGAAGANATCGAGTCGCTCTACGTCGGNGCATGAGTCTTTTACGCGCCAGTTTCGGTATCTGTGGCATTCTGGCGCTGGTNGATACACTACTGGCGCAGACNNCACTGGTCGAATACTTAGCCTACTTAGTTGCGCTGGCTGCCTTCGGGCTGGCGGCGTGGTGGCCCGACCCGCTGCCGCCGCCCCCCGCGCCGGGGCAGTGGTCGTCGCCATCTACAGAACGTGAACGCACACAGGCTGAGTGCAGCGGCTGCGGGCGAGAGGTGGACGCCGGCTGGTCGATGTGCCCTTACTGCTCGACGCGATTGTAGCGCTGGCACGACTGCGAAAGTAGCTCCGGCAGTCTAAAGAGCCCTGAGCGCTTCAAGGTTCATGGCCCAGACAGATGTTGGTCGGGTTGACAAGTACTTCCGCAAGGTGGGTGTCGCGGCGCTTGAGCTGACCAAAGCCATTGCAATCGGCGACACGCTGCGCTTCTCTGGCACCACCACTGACTTCGAGATGAAGGTGGAGTCAATGCAGATTGACCATAATGTGGTCGAGAGTGCTGCCGCAGGTTCGGACATCGGCATCGCGGTCCCGGAAAGAGTGCGGCGCAGCGATACAGTCTTTCGCGTCAGCGACTGACGCCAACCTTATCAGCTGGTGACACTCCATTAGCGTGATGCGAAGACTTGCGGTGGTTTTGCTGGTGGCACTGATGCTCGCCGGCAATCTGCAGCTGCCGGCTGGTGCGGCAGGGGAACCACCGTTGGTTCAGTTTACTTCCGAACCACCACAATCTGTGGATACTCCCGCACTGTTGCCTGCACCCGCTACGGCAGCGCCGTGGTGGGAGCGCACGGCACGCGACGACGACCGCAACGGCATCGTTGACTGGCTCGAATTACGTGATGAACCATGGGGTATCGGCGTTTCCTACAGCTACCGCCCGGGGTTGCACGAGCTGGAGCTGCTGCTGCTGGCGGGTTTCGAGCCGCGACTGCTGCTCTCCGACGCGGTGCTGCTCGGGTCCGTCGCGCCGGAACGTTTCGTGCTGGCGGCATCGCTGCCCGGCGTTGTTATGGTCGAGCCCTATGGCAAAGTTGAGTTCTACGGCGATGTCCAGACGCCCGCCATCCGGGCGAAGAACTCGACGGTCTACCCGACCGGTGCGTGGGACCTGGGCTATACCGGAAATGGCGTCAACATCGCCATTGTTGATACGGGAATCGACAACGAGCATCCTGGCATCGCGGGCAAGTTCATCGCCGGCTACGATGCGGTTTGCTTTATGCACTCAGACATTCAGTGCGTGCTAGCGGGCGGGCGCGAGGAGGACGGCAGCTTTGACCCTGACGATGGGA
This sequence comes from Methanobacteriota archaeon, assembly GCA_002731905.1. Classification (GTDB taxonomy): domain Archaea; phylum Thermoplasmatota; class Poseidoniia; order MGIII; family CG-Epi1; genus UBA8886. The sequence continues at coordinate 56 of PCBV01000019.1, read as the reverse complement.
ACCAGCACGGCACTGCCTGTTCGGGGATGGCGACCGCGACCGGACTGCTGGCCGAC
>PCBV01000018.1 GCA_002731905.1 Methanobacteriota archaeon | reverse complement strand
CAGGGTCGCTACCTTGTGGTGCAAGTGCAGAACACCGGTGGCACTGGTGTCAAGATGGGGATTGACAGCGGCACCGAAGGCGCCACTCCAACCAGCTTGGAAGTGGTCACCAACCCAGTGAGCGAAATATCGCTTGACAGTGAGGCGTTGGACCTCAGCTCTCCTGATTCTGAGGATGACCGCGTCGTGACCTCGAATTTCGAGCCATCCCTGCCGGCTGCGTTGGCGAAAGTCTTCTTCTCCGGCACAGCCTTGAATGCCTTCGGTGCCTACGACGTTAAGTCAGTGCGTGTCGACGTTTACGACCCCGAAGACGAGCCGGGCGATACACCCCGTTTTAGCGGCAGCGCAACGGTCACACCACGCAGCGACGGCAGTGGCTATGTCGACTTTTCCGGGCTGACTTGGCACTACAACGACGCCGAAAGCCACCCATCGGAGAAGCTCGACGAGAATAATATTGTCGGCACCTACTCGGTGCGCGCGACGGTGGTCAACCAGCAAGACCTGGAATTTCCGGCCGATTTCGAGCTACAGATGGACCCATACGGCGTTTACGTTGTAACCGCGCAGCCGGAGCAGACGGTCGCGGTCGGTGGCACTGTCACTTACCAGCTTCAGGTCTACAACAGCGGTGCCCAGAGTGATTCCGTCGTCATCACCCCTAGCGAGACACCGAGTGACTGGACGGTCTCGCCCGAAACGTGGGAGAGTGGCAGNCTGAACCNAGGCGGCAGCGANACCGCCACTTTCACTGTTGAGGTAGCCAATGACGTGGAGATGGTTGGANACAGCGCAGTCATCAGTTTCAGTGCAGAATCGCAAAACGCACCTGGCTCGCAACCCAAGGTGTTTGCACTGACGACCACTGTCACCGTCGGTGCCGAATATGGCGTTTCACTCTTTTTTGATATGGATGGCTCGCACCTCACCACCCATTCGGTTGATGCGGTTGCAGGCGAGTGGAACAGCTTCACGCTAATGGTTGCCAACTTAGGGCAGGCTGCCGACTCTATTGACCTGAGCGCCAGTGGGCAGCTACCTGGTTGGGACGTCAACTTCGAGTATGGTAACGTTAGCTCGCCCGGTGTTACGGTTAACCTGCCGCGTCAGGACGATGGCGANGNCCATATCGCAAGTGTTACTGTTTTAGTGGAACCAACCGAGGCTGGCGAAGAGGATNCTTCTTCCATCCAGCTCACGGGAACTTCGCAGGGAAACAGCAGCAAGACCGCCAGCGCTATGCTGGAGGTGACACGCACTTTCGGCCTTTCGCTGCGGGTGGCACAGGATGGTTCTACCAGCTATGGCAACATGCAGCCGGGCGGCACACAGGAAGTGCACCTAACACTTCACTCTGAGCTGGACGATACTTACACGGCACGACTCTACACTCAGGGGCTTGAATCTGGCTGGTCGGCGCAGTTCAAGCAGTCGGGCCAGACAATCACCGAGGTCGAAATNGACAGCGGCGAGAGTTTGCCGCTGGACTTGGTCGTAACGATTGCCAGCAGCGCCAATTACCGCGACGGNGGNTATNCANTCGAGGCATTCGCCGAGGATGTAANCGACCCATCAGTGCGCTCGCGTCTGGTGCTCACCTTCAACCTNGCGTTGGCAGCCGACTTCCAGCTCAGCTCACCCCAGAAGCTCGCGGCNGTGGGTCCCGGGGAGGAGCATAGCTTCACACTCGAGATTGACAACCTTGGCAATACCAATGACAACTATACGCTGCAGGCGCCGTCGGTGCCGAGTGGCTGGCGCGTCAGTTTCTATGACAGCGACGGAAATTCAGTAGGCGTGCTGCCAGTGGAAGCCGGTCGCACCGAATTGGTTAAGGTACGCGTCACAGCCAGCGACGAGGTACGCAATGGCGATAGCGAATCCATAACTGTCACAGCGACCAGTGATTTCTCGCGCAATCAAGAAGAACTGACTTTCACGCTTGAAATCGAGGAGGGCTTTGGCGCCCGGCTCTCGCGTACTTTGGTAGACCTATGGTATGTATTTGTGCTGCTGGGGTTGCTAATGGCCGTTGGTGCGGCGATTTTCTCTCGCTCTGAAGAGTGGGATGATGATGAGGAGTGGGAAGATGAGGATGACGAACCATCCTCAGCGCCCGCTGCCGACTCCGCCGGTGACGATTGGGACGACTGGGAATAACTCCGTGACAGCGACTTTAACGTTCCTCGGAGGAGCTAGTGAGGTCGGCCGCGTTGGTGTCTTGCTTGAGGGTAACGCAGGTCGGCTATTGCTTGATTACGGAATCCAGCCCGACGACCCACCACGCTATCCGTCACCAGCGCCCGATGTTGACGCACTCCTGCTAACGCACGCACACTTGGACCACTGCGGTCTGGCGCCTGATGTGGCGCAGCGCGGTACACCCATTATCTCGACACCGGCAACGCGCGATCTTGCCGCCAGGATAGCAGAGGATACACTCCACGTGGCCGAGATTGAAGGCTACCCAGCACCGTTTCCGAAGACAGCNATTGGTGAATTANTGCAACAGCACCGCTCGNTGGTGCCGGGNCGCAGCGCGTTCCATGGCGGCTTCGAGTTCAGCATCCATAACGCCGGCCACATCCCAGGTGCAGCCATGTTTCACTTCCCCGAACTGGATTTCCTCTTNACAGGAGACCTGCACACCGTTGACACCGGCCTGACACGCGCCGCNCAGCCNGTGAANTGNCNTACGCTTGCNATAGAGTCAACCTACTCAGGCCGNNATCACCCTGAGCGNGAGGAAGTNGTTGATGCGCTGCTCTCCGCCNTNGACNCNACNGTNACGCGNGGTGGCCGNGTCATCCTGCCNGCCTTCGGATTGGGGCGAAGCCAGGAATTGCTGATGNTACTCGCCGGTCAGGGATACGAAGTGTGGCTCGACGGGATGGGGCGCGATATCGCGCGCATTCTGCAGAAGCATCCCGGNGCACTGCGNNATGTCGGCGGGCTACATCGNGCGCTGAAGCAGACTCGTTTNGTGCGTCACTGGCGTATGCGCGAGCAAGCANTGCGAGGCGATGTCATTGTCACTACNGCCGGCATGCTTAGCGGCGGNCCGGTNATGCATTACATGCAGGAACTGCGCCACGANGACAAATCGGCACTTTTCCTGACCGGTTTCCAAGTNCCNGGCACCAATGGCCACCACCTTCTTGAGACTGGAAAAATGCGTNTGGANCGNGANCCNGAGTCGCCTGCNTTCCGCCTCGAATGCGAGGTGGCCCAATTCGCCNTGAGNGGGCATGCTGGGCATACGCAACTGCTGGAGTTCATTCGTGGNTGCGACCCTGAGCGCGTTATCCTCTACCACGGTGACAATCGGCAGCCGCTGGCAGATGACCTTGACTGCGAGGTAATCCTGCCTACAGAGGGAAATCCTATTCAGCTCTCGTCGAGTTCGTAGTCAGGACCGGCAAACATTCGCAGTACTGCCAGCAGNAGGAAAGCGGCCATGGCAGTGAAGACAATTCCNTAGAGCGAATCCAGTTCAAACGAGTCGGCGATGCGNCCGGTGGTGTAGTTCGTAATCCAGATATTGATTTCCAGGATGGCACCGCCCAGCAGCGCCGTAAGGCTGAGCATGATGGCAAGGTGGACTCCGTAATGCCCCATCAGTGACGCCAGGGTGGATTGAACGACTCCACGCTCATCCGTGGAGAGNAGGTTGCCAGTGGNNCCAGCAGGCTGGAACTGGAGGACATAGTTTTCGTATTTCAGCGCTGCGAGCGCCAGTTCGATGTAGAGCAAGAAACCAATCCCGTAGCGCACCCCCCCCTCGAGAGTTGTGACCCGCTCACCGGTGTGTAGNTATCCAACCGCAATCGCCAGGATTACCGAGAGCGTAATCGGCATCNNGCGTCGCTGCCAGATACCGTAGGAGCCGAGNGCCAGTGACGATCCAAACACTAACATTGTTGTGTGACCGAACCAGAGTCCAGCACGTTCTTGCGCCAGCAGTGGGTTGGCGTAGCGCACGTAATCTTCGGTATGGTAGGCGATATAGGGGCCAAAGAAGTACAACGCTGTCCCGGCCACCACCACTAGTAGCAGCAGTCGGTTCCAGGGACGTAGCAGCAGCGTAAACAGATAGAGCGCGAAGCCNGCNAGGAAGCCACCAATCACNAAATCGTGCGCTGCCGGGTCGAAAGCNGGATAGTAGTCACGTGCGTACTCNGTAATCAGCGACTGCTGCGGGTCGTGGAATTCGAACCAGAGCGTCCCCATCCAGAGCAGGCAGGCCGACGATAGCACTCGGAGGGCGAGCAGCAGCGGATACTGACCCAGCAGGTCACGGTAGTCGATAACCTGCTCGAAACGCGGCAGTCGTGCAGTCCAGTTCACCGTTTTACCCCTGCCAGCGCTAGATTGACTGCGTCTCCCGGCTTCCAGTCGCCGAGGTAGACGCCCCAACTGCGCAGCTCGGCGATAGTGTTCTCGCGCTCCATGTGTGCCGTTTTCTGNGCTAGGGCGAGCTTGGNGCGGACCTCGGTACTAGTTTCAGGGNGCGGCGCAAAGCGTCCCAGCCCCGTATCCAGNTCGATGCTCGATGGGGAGACAACGGTCAGTGCGTATCCCCGTGTCAGCGCCAGCGTGAACGCATCTGGGAGTGTATCATCGTTGTCTAGCGCACTGAATAGGATTATTGGCGACCCGGACGGGATATAGGGCAGCAGATCCTGAANGACTAGCTTCAGCGGTAGCTCTCCTTCCGCCTTAGCGTCAGCCAACGCAGTCAAGATGCGGTGCAGTTGCGTCTCTCCGCGTCCCAAGTGGACGGTCGTAGTGCGGCTGCCGTAGACTATTAGCCCGACATTGTTGCGCGACCGCAGCAGTTGGTCGGCAAAGCTTGCTGCAGCGCGGCAGCACATCTCAAGTGGATTATCCGTCGGGCTGCCAAGACCACTAACACCTCGCGCGTCTAGGAGCAGGAAGATGTCCAGGATGTCCTCGCGCTCGGTCTCGTTTACCATAAGTTCGCCGGTGCGTGCCACCGCCTTCCAGTTCACTTTACGCAGTGAGTCGCCCGGTAGGAAATCTCGAAGAGAGTAGAACTGCGTACCCTCGCCGACCGAGTAGATTGGCATTGCACCTTGGTAGAGCTTGGGATTCTTGCCAGCCAGTATTTCTGAATCCAGCGCTTCGATGCGCGGGAAGACCGAGAANGGCTCGAGGGTTTTNTCGTGCCGTTCAGTGTAGAACAGGTCAAACGCATCTTTGACCCTCAATCTTACCGGGCCGATGTGGTAGTGGCCACGCAATGGAACTTGGACGACGTAGGTGAAACTTACCTCTTGCTGTCGCTTAAGGTAGAGCAATGTGTAGTTAGATCCCCGCACAAGGCGCGCCTGCGGTGGGATTTCATCGTAAATCTCGACGAATCCTCCCAGAAGNCCGCGATTACGCAGTCGGAAAGAGATTTCCAGCTCGCCTTCTTCGAATATATTCTGCGAGCTGGTGGTACGCTCGATTGTTACGCGCGGCATCCAGAGATTTAGGAAGCTGGCAAGGAACAGGAAGCTTAGCATCACGATGCCAACCGAGATGAAGAGGTAGTTGAGCAGTACCAGTCCTGAAAGTGCTAGGAAACCGCCACAGCCGGCGAGCGCGGTCGCTTTCCGGCTCCACATTCAGGCGAAACCCTGCGTTGTCGGGACTTCGACTTCCTGCAGGATTTGCGAAATTATTTCCTCGGGTTGAACACCCTTGATGCGTGGCTCCGGTTTCAGGATGATGCGGTGCCGTAGTGCGTGGATGGCGAGCCGTTTAACATCGTCCGGCACGACGTAATCACGCCCATTCAGAACAGCTAGTGCTCGAGTGAGCTTGAACAGCGCCTGAGTGCCGCGTGGACTCGAGCCGACTGAGACGCGTGGGTCCTCACGGGTGCGGCTGACAATCTCGACTATGTAATCGATTATTTTCTCATCCACCTTCACCTTTTCCAGTGACGCTTGCATCTGCAATAGCTTCTCAGGTGACGCTAATGCGTGGACATCGTGTTCGTCCTGCATTCGCTGCATGCGCTTGACAATGATAGCACGCTCGATGGGGCGGCCAGGGTAACCAACCGAGAGCTTCATCATGAAGCGGTCCAGCTGTGCCTCGGGCAGTGGATAGGTGCCCTCCGACTCAATGGGGTTCTGGGTCGCGATAGTGATGAACGGCTGCGGCAGCTGGTGCGTTTCCCCCTCCAGAGTTACCTGTTGCTCCTGCATCGCCTCCAGCAGTGCAGCTTGCGTTTTGGGAGGTGCACGATTGATTTCGTCAGCCAGCAGGATATTGCAGAAGAGTGGTCCGGGGCGGAACGCGAAGTCGTTTGCCTTACGGTCGAAAATATAGATGCCAGTAATATCGGCCGGCAGCAGGTCGGGAGTAAATTGCACCCGCTTGAACTTGCATCCCAGTGCGCGCGCGAAAGTATTTGCGAGAAGCGTCTTCGCTAGGCCAGGGTTATCTTCGAACAGGATGTTGCCACCTGCCATAACGCCCACCATCACCATTTCCAGCACAGGTCGCTTGCCGAGCACTACCTGCTCAGTCTCACTCAGAATGTTCTCTGCCAGCGCGTGTGTCTCACGCACCAGCTCGTTCGTCAGGTAGGTTTGGCTGACTGCACTTTCCGCACCGNCATCTTTCGTTTGCTNTTCTTCACTCATTTTTTCCACCCGCTGACTGCTTCTAGCACCANTTCCGGCTGCAGCNTTGCGTCCCTATTTACAATAAACCTCACCAGTATNTCATNNTCNAGCAGCTTTTCCAGTNGCGACTGCGGCAGCANNTCGAACTCCTCGCGTGCATAGCCATGCGCGATACGGACGCGNTCCAGGAACACCTCGCGAATGGTGTCGGGATGAACGTAGTGTGCGTGCGGCACCCGATAGCGGCTGCTGCGCCCGAGCCAGANGTTGTGCAAGTGGCGCCACGGAAGTGGGTTGCGCGTTCTCATCAGCGCCACTTCAGCGCCAAGTAGGATAGCGGCGAGGAGGATGATGCGCGCTACTTCGTTGTTGCCGGCGAATACGATGTAGCCGAAGAGCTGCACATAGACCAACGAAAGAAANTCGGNCTGTAGNTGGCGGCTCTCATCAAAGAGCAGGGTCGCGTTGNTGCNCCNGGCGAGGTAACCGATGAGCGCNTGCGCAAAGTCNCGGTTATCAAGNTCGCCGTAGAGCGANTTGATGAANAGGCTCGGGTCAGAGAGCAGTACCATGCGCCCGCTGCCNATTTCNACTTCGGCCATAATGACNGCACCGCCAATGGAAAAAGTTCCTTCATCAGGNTCGCCNANACTGTTGGAGTTGAGGTCGACGAACCCCTGCTCGGAGGAGCGCAGTAGTGGAATTGCCTTGCCCCCTTCGGCAACCGTCAGTGCAGTCGGTTCTGATAGCAGTAGCTGCCCGCTGAACCCCACCCTAGGTAGNTCAGCGTCGACGACGACGTAGGAGGCATTGTGTGGATGNCTCGGCTCATCCCAGTGGTTCATGTCGTAGAGCTGTTGACCAAAGAAGCTGGCACCGACGGAGTAGAGTCCGGAGACGGCGGAATTGCCGTGGCCAAAGTCGTCCGCCAGCAGCACTCGCCCACCTTGCCTGACGAACTCGCGAATTGCCTTTGCCTCCGGTTCGGTGTATGCGCGCTCGACGCCTAGGATGAGCAACACAGTAGCGTTGCGCTGCACACTATTCAACTCGTCTAGTGCCATTGGGCTGGAGAGCAGCGCTTGCGTCGCGTATCCCTCGGCGCGCATGTCGTTTGCAAATCTGGAGATGTCATTCCAGTCTCCGTCCCACGCCGAGAGCTGCGACGGGTTCTGCGAGCGTTTTGTCAGTTCAGGGTAGACTGCGCCGATGATGAGCAGTGCTGCCGCCAGCGCCGTCAGTTTGAGGCCGTAGCGATTCCACCAGTCTTTCAGGTCGCCCACCTCCTTATCCAGCGGCTGGTGCGGGTNACGAACCCTTGCTCTAGCACTCCATCCATCTCTCGCTCGATTTCTGCTAGCGTCTCTAGGGCTTNGCTGCACCAGAGATTGTACGAGCCATCGCTCCAGGTCATACCGAATTCGTCGACTACTTGCGGTTTGACACCCGAGTAGCGTGCAATTTCAAACAGCTGTGTCATGAGACTAACCCCCTCGGGCGAAATAGGCATCGCGCGCGAAAGCACCTCGCGAAATTCGCGTGCGGTCTGTGTAGACCGTCGCAGAAAGCCGTACCTCTCTAAGATACTGGTGAGCTGATAGTATGATTGGATGATGATGCGGCGGTAGTCATCTTCCTCATTCATTTGCTGTTGCATCTGTTGGATGAGGTTGCGCACCTCGTATTTGTGCCGTTGCAGCCAGTAAAGGTAGTAGCCAGTTACTATCAGCGCGATGGGGATGCCAGCCAGTAGTGGCAGGTAGTGGCTCCAGTCAGTTCCGGGGACAACCGTGAGTTTGCGTTCAACGCGTGTTCCGCCCTCAGTCGCGGCCCAGGTACCTGCGCCACCAAAGCTGCCATTGACGCGCATGTATTCTATCCCAGGCAGGAATTCAACCACCAGTTCGACAGTCCCGTCGGAACCAGTGACCAGTGTTGTGTTCTGCGTGTCTATAATCTGCTCTAGCTGATTGAACAGCACGACTTCCAGCTCCACAATCTCGGCCGAGAGCCGTGTTCCGTCATCCTCCTGCAGAATCGCCGTCAATGTCACGTTGCTGCCCGGCTGCGCCATTTCCGGGTCGGCCGTCAGCAGTAGTTGCGTCGCGACGTATATCGTTACCTCAAGGCTGGCATTCGCGCCGCTGTGAAATTCATCGCCCAACCAGCTGAATGTCAGAGTGTGGTTGAGCCGATAGTGTGACGGGATGGTGCCATTAGCGCGGTAGCTGCCGTTTCCGAGGTAGTTTACGCTGAAATCGTGTGCATCCAGCTGCGCCGTGACATTCCCCTCGAGCGAGTTTCCCATCTCGTCCATTAGCATCCCGCTAAAGATAACAGGATGGCCCCGCAGTAGCATTTCGTTATCGCTGCTTGCGTTGAGTTGGCTGAATTGCGAAGTACCGCTGACCCGGAAAAGCGCCGGTGCACTGCTGTGGTTAGCGAGATAGAACCGCGCACCGCCATAATCTGCAAAGGCGCTGCCATAGCCGGTCACCACATCGGCCGGTACCTGCCCGCTGAAGGCGAAAACGCCGTTCGTGTCACTCATGACCGACTGCGCCAGCCATGTAGCACCAGTGGGGTCGCGCAGCTCCACCATAAGCTCCGCGCCAGCAACGGGCGCCCCGAGCAGGTCGGTTATCATCCCGCCGACCGCCACATCGTAGCCGCGTATCGCGTCAGTCGCCAGCAGCGTGATACTCACTGGAGACCGTGGAATCACCTGCA
>PCBV01000017.1 GCA_002731905.1 Methanobacteriota archaeon | reverse complement strand
TACTGCTCGACGCGATTGTAGCGCTGACACAACTGTGAAAGTAGCTCCGGCAGCCTAAAGAGCCCTGAGCGCTTCAAAGTTCATGGCCCAGACAGAGATTGGTCGGGTTGACAAATACTTCCGCAAGGTGGGTGTCGCAGCGCTTGAGCTGACCAAAGCCATTGCAATCGGCGACACGCTGCGCTTCTCTGGCACCACCACTGACTTCGAGATGAAGGTGGAGTCAATGCAGATTGACCATGATGTGGTTGAGAGCGCAGCCGCAGGTTCGGACATCGGCATCGCGGTCCCGGAAAGAGTGCGCCGCAGCGATACAGTATTTCGCGTCAGCGACTAACGCCAGCCTTATCAGCTAGTGACATTCCATTAGCGTGATGCGAAGACTTGCGGCAGTCTTGCTGGCGGCGCTGATGCTCGTCGGCAATCTACAGTTACCGGCTGGTGCGGCGAGTGAACCATTGNCAATGCAGTCCGTTTCCGAACCACCACAACCTGCGGATGATACTGTATTGTTGCCTGCACCCGCTACAGCAGCACCGTGGTGGGAGCGCACGTCACGCGACAGCGACCGCAATGGTATCGTCGACTGGCTGGAGGAGCAGACCGAACCCACGGCAGTGGGTGTTTCCTATAGCTACCAACCTGGCCAGCGCGAGCTGGAGTCGCTGCTGCTGGCGGGTTTCGAGCCGCGCCTGTTGCTCTCTGACGCAGTACTACTGGGAAGCGTGACTCCGGAGCGTTTCGCTCTGGCAGCGTCGCTACCTGGTGTTGTTATGGTCGAGCCTTACGGGAAAGTCGAGTTCTACGGCGACGTCCAGACGCCCGCCATCCGGGCGAAGAACTCGTCGGTCTACTCGACCGGTGCGTGGGACCTTGGCTATACCGGAAATGGCGTCAACATCGCCATAGTTGATACTGGAATTGACAACGAGCATCCTGGCATCGCGGGCAAGTTCATCGCCGGCTACGATGCGGTTTGCTTTATGCACTCAGACATTCAATGCGTGCTAGCGGGCGGGCGCGAGGAAGACGGCAGCTTTGACCCTGACGATGGGAACCAGCACGGCACTGCCTGTTCGGGGATGGCGACCGCGACCGGACTGCTGGCCGACGGGAGCCAGACTGATTATCAGGGCGCCGCACCCAATGCATCGCTTGTCGACGTCAGGATTGGTTCCGACGTCGGCGCAGGCCCCTTTGAGAACTATCTTCTCGAGCAGGAAGCCTACGAATCAGCAATGAACGGCTTGCAGTGGGTTATTGACCACCGTGATGACGCGTGGCCCAGTGTTGATGAGGCGAACTACGGTATCGACATTGTCTCGCTCTCTTGGGGTATAACCTCACATGAGGACGGCGGCAGCGACGGTACTGACATGCATTCGCGGAGGCTGGACGAGGTGACCGAAGCGGGTGTCATCGTCAGCGTTGCTGCAGGGAACGACGGACCGAGCAACGACGGCTTTTCTGGCATGGGATCGTCCAGCCTTTCTGTCACGGTTGGCGCGCTCGACGACCACAACACAATCGAGCGCGACGACGATACTATTGCATCCTACAGTAGTCGTGGTCCGCGCCGCGACAATAATGACGGCTATCCCTACGACGAGCTTAAGCCCGAAGTCTCGGCACCCGGCACCAACATAGTTCAGGCCGAGGGGTGCTACACCTCTGGCAGCTGCAACAACAATGTTCCCGGGCAGGACGCTTCCAATAACGGCTACTCTGGCCGTGGCTCTGGCACTAGCTACGCAACCCCGTCTGTGGCGGGTGTGATGGCGCTGCTGCTGGAAGTAAACCCCGACCTGACTCCTGCACTGATTAAGGAAATTCTGCGCAGCACTGCCGAACCGCGCGGTGAGCCGACCTACCCAGAGCTGGACCCGTTCTGGAACCGGGACTTTGGTTGGGGACTGGTCGACGCTCTGATTGCTGTCGAGGAAGCTGAGCTGCTCGAGGACCCCGAGAACGTGGATGTCGAGCTACAGGCATACATCCTCGAGACGCAGACCAACGACTCTATCATCATTCGGGGCGTCTCATGGGCTCGCCTCGGCAATGTTTCGGCAGTGCAGTACCGGCTTGATGGTGGTCCATGGCGCGAAGTCCCTGAGTACTCAGTTGAGCTACCGCAGCCGACTGGTGCCTACATTCCGTGGAGCATTTCGCTCAGCGAGGCAGAGCTGGCGTTCAGCGGTGACCACACCCTGTTCGTGCGCGCAATGGGCACAAACGGGACCCACTCACTGACTCCGCACACTAACTTCCAGGCCGATGGTTTTACATCAGANTCGAATGNAAGCAATCTGCTACCAATAATCATGGCTATTGCATTAGTGNTGGGTGGTGGCATNGCAGTAGTAGCCTACCGCAGTGGGCGGCTCACTCCTCCGCGCGACTAGCCTCNTGCTCCAGCANCCATTCTTTTGCGCCCGGCAGTCCTGACCAGCCGCCAGGTCCACTGGCACCTACCGCACGATGGCATGGAATCAGCACTGGAATGGGGTTTCGCGCGCATGCCTGCCCCACGGCGCGTGACGCTCGGGGCGCACCGGCGTGGGCAGCCAGTTCGCCGTAAGTGGCGGTCTCGCCGGCTGGGACTGCGCGCAGCGCTTCCCAGACGCGCTGTTGGAAGGCGGTGCCGCCAGGGCTCAACTTCAGTAGCCCTAGGTCCCCGCAAGCGAAATATGTCTCTAGCGTGGCCGCGACGTGCACACCAGCAGGAGAGGTTGGGGTTCCGGCCGACTGTGTTATCTTACCGTTGCGTAGCGAGTGGGGAAACTCGAGCCGCGTGACGTTATCGCCGTCTAGCGTTACTGTCAGCGAACCGAGCGGTGAAGCGACCGCGAAGCGTTCCATTCACTGGATAGCTTTATAGCGATATTTAATCTCACTAGATTGATGCCCGCACGACCCTTCGTCATAGGTGGCCTGCTACTGCTTGTCTTGGGTTTGGTAGGCGAGTTCCTAGTTTTCCCAACAATGCTCGCATCGGACGGCGGCGAATTTGAGGCGCAAATCACAACTTCTGATGAAATTGACACCTACAATGAATATGACGCGGGAGACACAGTAATCCTTGTCGACACTATTGCTCGCATTCAGTATGAGGATGGCAAGACCAGTGTATGGCTCGAAAGCATCGGTGCTGATTTCGAAGATGACATCCGCTTCAGGTTCGATGGAAATTTACTCTCTGACTTTGGCCCGGATTCCAAGGTGGTAATTACCTTCGAGGTGGTNGAGTATGCCTCCAACGAGGTTCCCGAGGGGTACGACGTCAGNGANAGTAGTGACAGNGCCCTGCCCNCCGANGCNGTAGCNCCGCGCTACTCAACGCAGCCGGAACTGGCGTTTGGCGGGCTGACAGCGCTTGGGCTACTNCTGCTCGTTTTNGGTGGCTACAGCGCTTGGAAGGGCGGCGGCAAGGAGGAAACCGTTGCTCCCGGCGCAAGACTTGATGACGACTGGGGCATGACCGCCCCGCCTGCCGCGCCGGCAGCGGCACCAGCGATAGCTGGCGCAGCCCCGGTCGCGTTTCCCCCAGCAGTGGCTCCGCCAGCTATGCAACCGGCTCCACTAGCCACGCAACCTACAGCATATCCAACGAGTACGGAAACGCAACTTATCCAGTGCCCNGCCTGTCAGTCACAGCTCCGGATTAACGACCCGACACGGCCGCTCAGCATAACTTGCCCTGGCTGCCAGGCAGGAATGGTGGTGAGGTAGAATGGAACATAATGTGACTGCTACACTGATCGTACTGCTGTTGCTTTCCGCCGGCTGCTTGGATTTCGGTGGTGGCGGCGGTGGCCTTGGGTCGAACCTCAATCCACAGGCGGTAGTGACTGTCGCTTCAGGACAGAAAGTAATCGAGCTGGGTTCCACCATCCGGCTCGACGCATCTGAATCTCTAGATGAGGATGGGACCATTACCAGCTACAAGTGGGATTTCGGAGACGGGAACACAGGCACCAGCTCGATTGAGAATCACAAGTACTTCTACTCTGGAGAGTACATTGTTTCATTGTCCGTGACGGACAACAATGGGGCAGTCGGAAATAACGACCGCAGGCCCACCTATATCACAGTCCTGCATCCGGAGGTGGCAGAGTCTTCCGGCACACCGCACGCCATCATTTCAGTGAAGTCCTCAGTGGTGGTTCCGGGGACCGAGATTGAGTTGAATGGTGCAGGTTCCTGGTCTTGGGTCGGTGATTCGGAAAATGGTTATTCAGCTTCCACAGATGACATCACATCCTGGTCATGGGAGTTCAGCGATGGGGGAACCGCAGAAGGCGATGTGGTCACACACANTTTTGGGTCTTCTAGCAGCGGCCTGACAGGTTCCAGTTCGGTAGGCAATTACCTGGTAAAGCTGACGGTTACGAACTCCAATGGCCTTACGGATGAAGTGTACCAAACTATCAGAGTAATTCCCCAGGAGATTTCAAGCGTAAAATCGCCCGACCCCGACGTCCTGACTATAGTNTCTATAGGTGATCCAGTCAGCCTAGACCCTGCGGAGGCGTATGACACCGCTAGCGGCGCAGTACTGACCAACACCTACGAGACGCTGGTGTTTTATGACCGGAGCCGGACAGACAAACTGATACCTATTCTGGCCGAGGAAGTGCCCACGGTCCAGAACGGTCTGGTCTCTCCAGACGGCCTGAACTATACCTTCCAGCTCAGATCAGGTATCACGTTCCATGATGGCTCGATGCTGGACGCGGATGATGTCGTGTTTTCAATTAATCGTCTGATAACTATGGACCTCCCTGCTGGCCCGGCCTGGATGTACACTGAAATTTTGGACAAAACGGATGATGATGGAGATGGNATTGCAGACAGTATTATCAAAATTAACCAGATGACGGTCACNTTCAGGCTGAACCAGTCCGCACCCCGTTTCCTGCCGATAATGGCCTACAATGGTGCATCAATCCTCTCGAAGGATTGGGTCACCAAGAAAGGCTGTGGGATTCCAGTACCTGGGCAGGAGTGCATGGGTATACAGGACGAAGTAATGGGCACTGGCCCGTACATGATGAATACAGACCATGGCGGGAGATGGGTCAGGGAGCAGTACGTCCTGATGGAATACTACCCCAATTACTGGAGAGGCTGGAGCGACACAGAGCGTGGAAGTTGGGGGATAAGCGCATTAGGCTTCATCAAGACGGTTTACATCAAGAAGAACAACGACCAGCCGTCCAGGGTCCTTGAACTCAGAAGCGGTAAGGCCGATTTTGCCTACGTGGAACCAAGTTACAGAGAACAGGTTCTAGGTTATGAGGGCATTGAGTATGTAGACCAGTTGAAATCACTCAGCATGAGTTTTATAGGTTTCAACCACGACATCGCAAACTATCAGGGGACTGCACCTTCAAGCGATTTTTTCACTGATGAAGATATTCGAAGAGCATTCTGCTACGCCTTCGACTACGATTCCTACATAGAGGATATACTAGACAATTTCGGCACTCGGCCTACAGGACCAATTCCGGATGGACTGCTTGGATATGACCCGAGTGGACCTTCATATGACTTCAATCTGAACAAAGCCCAGGAGCACTTCGAGGCTGCAGGANTCTGGGACACTGGTTTCACGTTAACAGCTTATTACAACTCGGGGAATGACGTAAGGCTGAATGCATTGTTGTTGCTTGAAAACAGCGTTGAATCCTTGAATCCCAAGTTCGAGATTGAGGTCCTAGGACTAGAGTGGCCTGACTACTTGGATAAACTGCGTGCGCATGAGTTGCCGCTATTTTTCCTGGGCTGGGCGCCTGATTATGCAGATCCGCACAACTATGCTCACCCTTTCCTGCATAGTGATGGTCACTTTCCACATTACCTAAGTTTTGGGTATGAGGACATTGACACACTGATAATGGAAGCTGCAGCGGAACCTGACGCTTCTCTGCGGACAGGCATGTACTATGAATTGGCAGANCTGGAACATGAAAAAGCANTGTATATCTGGGCAAGCCAAGGTATTGGCTACCATTTCGAGCGGGAGTGGGTCAATGGCTGGTATCACAATATGATGCACAGCACCCTCTATTACATGCTGAGCAAGGACTGATTCTGCACACTGTCTACCTTAAGTAAAACATACTCTGGCGAGCAGTGAGGCTCTGGATTTACGTGGTCAGGCGCTTGGCCTTGACCATACCGGTTCTGCTCGGCGTCACCCTGATTACTTTTTCTCTCTCGCACATGATGGGAGACCCGCTGGCCCCGTACATAACCGAGAAAACGACCGAAGAACAGGCAGCGGCTCTGAGGATTAAGCACAATCTGGACGAACCACTGCGCGTCCAGTATGTGACATACTTGCGGAATATAATGACTTTCGAGTGGGGTTTTTCGAAGACTATCAACCAGCCTGTAGCTGATGCTGTCAGAGAAAAATTTGCTGCCACTCTCGAGTTGTCAATCCTGGCATTTGTGGTTGCAGTGGGGACTGCCATTCCTCTCGGTATTTTCTCCTCCGTCCGCCACAATCGCTGGGAGGACCATGGTATCAGGCTATTTGCCTTGTTTGGCTCTGCAGTCCCGATTTTCTGGCTCGCTCTTGTCCTGAAATATGTTGTTTCTTTCCAGTGGGATTTACTGCCGNTGGGCGATCGTTATGACCCNATTCTTTGGGATGTGCGTGACCCCATCGAAATCAAGACTAATTTTCTGCTTATTGATTCCCTGGCAGCGGGTTCACTGCCCCATTTCATGGATGCCCTGAAGCACATGATTCTGCCGGCCACGGTGCTGGCCTACGGTTCGATGGCGACCACCATCCGGCTGATGCGAGGCAACATGCTTGACGTCCTGGGCCAGGACTACATACGGACGGCAAAATCCAAGGGGTTGTCCGGGACCAAGGTAACCATGAAGCANGGCGCCTCAAATGCGATGATTCCTACGGTCACGCTNCTGGGTATGGGNTTTGCAGGACTGATTAACGGCTCGGTTCTGACGGAGACNGTATTCACTTGGCCGGGGTTNGGATACTGGGCCATCNTGGCGATGCGNAACCTGGACGTTTCAGCAATCCTGGCCTACACCTTGTTCTCCGCCGTGCTTTACATTTTTGCAAACCTGATTGTAGACATTCTCTACGCATTCCTGGANCCCNGAGTAGAATTGGGAGGTCATTTGTCAGTGGGAGAGATTGCAGTAGTTTCCCTTTCCATAATACTGTTGCTGGTAAGCTATCTTGATGTCGAGGCGGGCGTGTGGTTCGGAACCGGAGCCCTGCTTTTCTGCACTGGATTTGCAGTTTATTTCACATTTTCATGGCTGTGGAAGAATCCAGGTGATATATGGCTGCCAGCACTGCTCGTAGGTACATTGTTCTTGGTATGGTCTATTCTTTACGGTATTTTTATGAATATTGTATATTTTTCACTGCTGCTTTATTCAATCTATGTTATTCGAAATTGGAACGACATCAAACTGGAGATAACTCCTAAGCTAGATGAATTCAAGAGGGCAGCCTACCAGGTCAGGAGAAATCCCCTGACAATCCTGGGGTTGTTGATTGTAATTTTCTTCCTGGCCGTGGCTGCGCTGGCACCAATTCTGGCGCCTCCTGCAGAGGACCAGAGAGACCCGAAAAGAATGGAGGAATATTTTGACTACAACTTTGATTTGCAACCTCCATGCTATTTTTCATGCACGGGTAATTCTGGAGAAGAGGATGGCTATGTACTGGGCAGCACCAACAGGGGGTACGACATATACTATGGGATAGTCTGGGGCAGCCGCACCTCACTTGATGTTGCGGTTAAGGTAGTTGTTACGGGCACATTTATTGCAGCCGTTATCGGAGTGATTTCGGGCTACTATGGAGGTAGGGCAGACGATTTCATAATGAGGATAACCGATGTATTCATCGCCATACCGGGGCTGGTACTGGCACTGGCAATTATTGCAGTTACCGGCGAAAGGTCGATAGAATATCTAATGTATGCACTGATTATAGTGTGGTGGCCTGGTTTTACGCGTATTATCAGAGCCGAAGCCCTGAGAATCAGGAAACTGCCCTATGTGGAAGCTGCAAAGGCGGCAGGTGCTTCGGATTTCAGGATTATTTTCAAGCACGTACTGCCCAATTGTATGACTTCAATAATCGTCATTGCAACCATGGATATGGGCGGCATTGTACTTTCCCTGGCCGGGCTGGGATTCCTTGGATTTGGAGGAGCTGCCGATCTGGCGGAGTGGGGGAAGCTAGTCGCGTTCGGCCAGGAGCACTTGTTGGCCGGTGAATGGTGGGCGTTTTTCTTCCCGGGGTTAGCTATCGCGCTCTGGGCACTCGGTTTCTACCTGCTGGGCGATGGTGTGCGTGATATTCTGGACCCGAGGCAGAGGAGCTAGATGCTGGAAATAGAAGGACTGGAAACGCATTTCAAAACATACGATGGCGTCGTCAGGGCGCTGGACGGTGTTGATCTGACTGTTGAAGACGGGGAAATATTTGGACTGGTTGGTGAGACGGGGTGTGGGAAATCAGTCACATGTTATTCAGTCCTGAAACTGTTACCCGGAACTGCTGAAGTCGTCAAGGGCAGTATAAGGCTGAATGGAGAGGACATTACCGATGCATCCGAGGAGAGAATGAGGAAGATAAGGGGCGGGAAAATCGGAATAATTTTCCAGGATCCGCTTTCGGCATTGAACCCCGTAATGACTGTCAATGAGCAGATTGGTGAAATACTGGCTCTACATCAGGATGAGGAATTGCGAGAATTGGCAGCGGACAGGAACATACCGACCTACAGGAGTAAGAACTGGAGTCTTTCGCCCGGTTTCGAGTTCACCATCATGGCTGTATGTTTTGCCTTCCTGGCACTATTTACGATGCTGGGCCAGTTTGCGTTTGGCCTTCCTTTCCTAGTTATGATTGGATTTTTCTTCCTGAGGGATTATCTGCAGCGAGATCTTCCGGACTCGGCACTGGACTTGATGGTTCTGGATGCCCTCTCCAGAGTGAAGATGCCAGACCCGCGCCAGGTGGCCTGCTCATATCCGCATGAATTGAGCGGAGGCATGCAGCAGAGGGTGATGATAGCCATGGCGCTGGCGGGGCGTGCCAGAATGCTCATTGCCGACGAACCGACGACGGCACTGGACGTCACAATTCAGGCCCAGATTCTGCAATTAATCAAGGACATCCAGAAGGAAACTGGTATGTCGGTTCTGCTGATTACGCATGATCTGGGGGTCGTGGCCGAGACTTGCGAAAGGGTTGCTGTAATGTATGCTGGCAGGATTGTTGAACAGGGACCAGCGGACGAGATATTCACCAATCCTAGACATGAATATACAAAATCATTGCTGGCCTCAATTCCCAAAGGAGGTGAGGAGAGGTTGAAAGCCCCCCATACAGAGGAATATGGTGCGATATGAGTACTGAAACCGTCATTGAGGTCGAGGGGCTGTCGAAACACTTTCCGATAAGGAACGTGATTGGCACTGTCACGGGCCTGGTGAAAGCCGTAGATGGAATAGATATCAGGATTGAGGCGGGGAAGACTCTGGGAATTGTGGGGGAGAGTGGATGCGGTAAAACCACGCTCATGAGAACATTGTTGCGCTTGGTTGATGCTACGGCAGGGTCAGTAATTCTGTCCGACCAGCTGGGAGGTGATTTTGCCTCAAACAGGCTGGAAGAGCTGTCCCACGCTGAATTGCGCAGTTTCAGGAGACAGGTAGGAATAGTATTCCAGGATCCAATGGGAGCGCTGAACCCCAGAATGCTAATCAAGGATATAGTGAGCGAGCCACTGATAATTCACGGCCGGACCGGGAACATCCGTAAGCGGGTCACCGAATTGCTGGAGACTGTTGGCCTAGGTGGCGAGCACCTGTACCGGTATCCGCATGAATTTTCAGGTGGTCAGCGCCAGCGAATAGTCATTGCCAGAGCGCTGGCGCTGGAGCCCAAAATTTTGATTCTGGATGAACCAACTTCAGCCCTAGATGTATCGGTCCAAGCCCGAATTCTGAATCTGCTGAATGACTTGCAGGTGAAGTTTGAACTGACATATATTTTCATCTCTCACGATTTGTCGGTCGTTGAACACATGTGCGACCGGGTGGCGGTCATGTATCTGGGCAAGATAGTCGAAGAGGCTGAAGCTGAGACGTTGTTCTCCAACCCGCGCCATCCCTACACCCAGGCTTTGGTATCGGCTATCCCATCCTTTGACCCTGCAATGCGGCAGGAACGCATCGTGCTCGAGGGTGATGTTCCATCGCCTGCCGCGCCACCGAGCGGCTGCCACTTCCATCCCCGCTGTCCGATTGCGGTCAGTAGTTGTGCCACAGAATATCCAGAGCTACGTAAGCACGAAGACTGCTCCGTAGCGTGCCATCTGGTATAGCGGAACGGTTTTGACCCCCTGCCCGCCGTGGCGCGGGAGTGGGCCGGTAGATCAGCCTGGAAGATCGCCTGCTTTGCAAGCAGGAGGCCCCGGGTTCAAATCCCGGCCGGTCCACCATGCCTTTAATCTTGCATTAGCTGCACTTGCATGACTGAGCGGCGCGTACGGCTGCGCATTCGCGGACGTGTGCAGGGCGTTTTCTACCGTGATTCGACCCAGCGTGAAGCACAGCGATTGGGTCTGCGCGGTTGGGTGCGCAACCGTAGTGACGGTTCGGTCGAGGCGGTTGCTCAGGGTCCCCCAGAGCGAGTTGCAGCGCTTATTGACTGGTGCCATGAGGGCTCCCCATTGGCTCGGGTGGTAGAGGTCAGCGTCACAGAGGAATCCGGAGATGCCGACGAGTCGGAATTTGAGGTGCGTCGTTGACGCTTTTTCACTCGAACATTAGTATATAAATCAGGACCAGCGCCGCCATGCCATCCACGCCGCGCCGCCGTTGGTCAACACCGCGGCCGCCAGACCGAGTGTCAGTGCCATCCGCTGCGC